>JBBIOE010000119.1:0-23250 GCA_037443525.1 Archangiaceae bacterium
GGCGGCACCTCGACGGGCACGGCGGCCTCGACCGGCGAGGGGGCCTCGGCGGCGGCAGGGGGCGCGGGCGGCGGCGGCTCGGGAGCGCGCTCGACGTGCGCACCCGGCTGCATCATCGTCGCCTGGACGTGATCGCCCACCTTGCGGCGCACCACGAATCCCTTGGGGGCCACCGGCGCGGGCGCGGCCTTCGGCTTCTTCTTGTCGACGATCTTCTTGATGGCCTCGACGGCCTGATCGTCTTCGAGGGACGACGAGTGACTCTTCACGTCGTAGCCGAGCGAGTGCAGCTCGACGACGACCTGCTTGTTGTCGAGATCGATGCCGTGTTGCTCTTTGAGCTCCTTGGCAATCTCGTGGACGCGCTTCTTGGACATAGGTCGATGACCCCGTACTTCAGAATGGACCCGGACAGAAGCCGGGAATGGTGGTTGGAATGGAGGACGAAAAGGAGACCTGTACACCGCGCTGGTGTCGCCCTGGTGAGCCGTGGGGGCTCCCGGGCGCCTCCGTCGCGGGCTTTTTGCTTCGTTGGCGGTGGTGCTCTCTCAACGCGCGTTCTGCAGGTCTGCCTCCAGAGTCGTCATGTCCAGCTCCACACTGCGTTTGAAGGCCCGCTGGAGGGCCCTCTTCTTCGTGGCTGCCTTCAGGCAGCCTGGTCCGCAGAGGTACGCCCCCCTGCCAGGGGCGACTTGCGCTGTGTCGATCACCGGCTGGTTCTCGGTGCTGAGCACCAGCCGATGGAGCAGCCACTTGGACTGCTTCTTTCCACATCCCACGCAGGTGCGCGTGGGCTCCTTCGGGTGACCGCCGCCAGACGTTCCGGCGGCGGAGCTTGCGTCAATCATGCCGGGGCGGACGCACCACCGGTCGACGGGGTGGAGGTGCCGGCCTGACCCTTGAGGGCGTCGAGCTCGGCGCGCTTACGGGCCTCCTCCGTCAGGTACTGCTCGGCCGCGCTCTTGATCTGCCGGGCCTTCTTGATGCCGATGCCGGAGACGTTGCCCAGCCGCGCCAGGTCGACCTCGCGGGCGATCTCCTCCACGGTGCCGTAGCCGGCGAGCTTGAAGGCGTCGACGTTCGAGGTGCCGATGCCGCGCACGCGCGCCAGCCGCTCCTCCTGCGTCATGTCGTCGGGGTGCTTGCGCGCCTCCTCCATGCGCTTGGCCTCGCGGTCCTGCTCCAGCTTGGCCAGGGCGACGTTGTCCTCCAGCATCTGCACGCGGGCCTTCTCCTGCATCGCGCTGACCTTGGCGGGGTCCAGGCCCGGGATCTGGGCGAGCACCTCGGGGTTGGCGTCGGCGATGTCCTTCGACATGCGGAAGCCGTGGGCATACAGGGTCTCGACCAGCATCTCGTTGACGCCGGGCAGGGCGCCGAGCGAACGCTCCGCGAACTCGCGCATCTCCTTCACCCGGGTCTCGCTGTTGATGTCGAGCTTCCAGCCGGTGAGCTGCGCGGCGAGGCGCACGTTCTGACCCGAGCGGCCGATGGCGAGGGAGAGCTGGTCGTCGGGGACGATGATCTCCATCGCGTGGTTGGCCTCGTCGATGATGACGCGGGAGACCTCGGCGGGGGCGAGGCTGGCGCAGACGAACCGCGCGGTGTCCTCGTCGTACTCGACGATGTCGATCTTCTCGCCGCGGAGCTCCTGCACCACGGCCTGCACGCGGCTGCCCTTGATGCCGACGCAGGCGCCGACCGGGTCGACGTCGGCGTCGCGCGAGGAGACGGCGATCTTCGAGCGGCGGCCCGGCTCGCGGGCGGCGGCCTCGATGACCACGATGCCCTCGGCGATCTCGGGCACCTCCATCTCGAAGAGCTTGGTGAGCAGGTTCACCGAGGTGCGGGAGAGGATGATCTGCGGGCCCTTGGCCTCGCGCAGGACGTCCAGCACGAAGGCCTGGACGCGGTCGCCGGGGCGGTAGACCTCGCGAGGCACCTGCTCGCGCACCGGCAGCACGGCCTCGGCGCGGCCCAGGTCGACGATCATGTTGCCGCGCTCGAGGCGGCGCATGATGCCGGTGACGATCTCGCCCTTGCGGTCCTTGTACTCGTTGAAGACGTTCTCGCGCTCCACGTCGCGGGTGCGCTGCAACAGCACCTGCTTGGCGGTCTGCGCGGCGATGCGGCCGAAGCCGCGGCGGAAGGTCTTGAGCCCCAGGATGTCGCCGTACTGCTCGTCCTGCGCCTTGGCCTCGGCGGCGTCCTCGTCGCGGTAGAAGATCTGGAAGACGAGCTCGTCGCCGTTCTGCACCTCCATGCCCCGGGTGCCGGCCTGCTCGACGGTGATCTGGTTGACCGCGTTCACCGGGTCGGTGATCGCATCGACCACCTGAATCGCCTGGAAGATCTCGACCACGCCCTTGCCGGCGTCGAACTTCGCCTCGAGGTTCCGGTCCTGGCCGAAGTGCTTCTTGGCGGCCGTCTTCATCGCCTCTTCGAGCGTGGCGACGAGGATCGACTTCTCGATGCCCTTGTCCTTGGCGACCTGGGTGAGGACGTCGTCGAGGCGGAGCGTGGCGGTACCGGGCGTCATGTGATCTTCCTTTTCTTCCTCGGCCTCCAACGGAGGCCTGTATGTGCACTGCGGAGACGGCGTTCGGTTGTGGTGACGTGCGACTGCGTGGTTACGACGGGAACTGGTACTCGAGGTTCGCCTTGGCGATGTCCTTCATCGGAATGGTGAAGGGGCCGGCGCCTTCCACGGCGACGGTGACGGCGTCCGGAGTAACGCCGGTGAGCGTGCCGACGAAGTTCTTTCGGGGAGGCTCGAAGAGCGGCCCGTAGGACTTCACCCGCACCACCTTGCCGATCACCCGCTCGAAGTGCGCCAGCTTGGTGAGGGGGCGGTTCAGGCCCGGGCTCGAGACCTCCAGGGCGTACTCGTGGGGGACCAGGTCCTCCACCTCCAGGGCCGGATCCACCACCCGGCTGACGGTGGCGCACTCGTCCACCCCCACCGCGCCGTTCGGGTTGTCGATGTAGAGCCGCAAGATCCAGCCCTGGGGCTCCTTCACGAACTCCACCTCGAGAAGCTCCAGCCCCTCGGCCGCGACCAGCGGCTCCGCCAGGGCGCGGGCCTTGTCCTCGACCGTCTCTCGCTTACGTGGTTCCGCCATGGACGCTGCTCGACGTGGGGACGAACGAACCCCTGAAAATGACAAAAGTGGGTGATGCCCACTTTTCGGACTTCCGAAAATGCTGGTGCGGGGGCATCTACGACAGGTTCCGGTGCCATGTAAAC
This sequence comes from Archangiaceae bacterium, assembly GCA_037443525.1. Lineage (GTDB taxonomy): Bacteria > Myxococcota > Myxococcia > Myxococcales > Myxococcaceae > JBBIOE01. The sequence goes on from JBBIOE010000119.1 coordinate 3,248, forward strand.
GGGGCACCCACACGAGAACGGAGAGGTCGATGACCGAGCCCACCTTGCTGGCGGCGGTGCAGATGACCAGCGGCGCGGACAAGCAGCGAAATCTGGAGGTTGCGCACCGGCTGGTGCGGCGGGCGGCCAAGCGCGGGGCGAGCTTCGTGGGGTTGCCGGAGAACGTGGCCTGGATGGGGCCGGAGGCCGAGCGCGACGCGGCGGCGGAAGATCTCGGCGGCTCGACCCTGACCGAGCTGGGCGCGCTGGCGAAGGAGCTGCGGATCACCCTACTCGCCGGCTCGGTGCTGGAGCGCGGCGCGCCCGACGGCCGCTGCTTCAACACCTCGGTGCTGTTCGGGCCCGACGGGGCGCGGCTCGCGGTGTACCGGAAGATTCACCTCTTCGACGTGGAGGTCGGAGACGGGCAGACCTACCGCGAGTCGGCGAAGGTCGCGCCGGGCGACGAGCTGGTGGTGGCGGACGCCGGGTTCGCCAAGGTGGGCCTGTCGGTGTGCTACGACTTGAGGTTCCCGGAGCTCTACCGCGGGCTCGCGGCGAAGGGCGCGACGCTGCTCACCGTGCCCGCGGCGTTCACCCTGGCGACCGGCAAGGATCACTGGGAGGTGCTCTTGCGCGCCCGGGCCATCGAAGATCAGGCCTACGTCGTCGCCCCGGCGCAGCAGGGCCGCCACCCGAAGGATCGCATGACCTGGGGCCACGCCATGGTGGTCGATCCGTGGGGCCTGGTGACCGCGCGATGCTCCGAGGGCGAGGGCGTCGCCATGGCGGAGTACGACCCGGCGCTCCTCGCGCGCGTTCGTTCGAGCCTGCCGGCGCTGCAGCACCGGCGGCTGTAGGTCCGGACACCGCGGAGAAGCGTCTCGAAGGGGCGGTCGGAGCGCGTCGTGTGACGCCGTGCTCCCGGCGAACGCCGAGTTTCAGTGCCGGTCGAAGAGGGCGACGCCCCCTCGGGGGGGTCCAGGCACGTGACAAGCTCCTTGTCGTTCCAGAGGGCCCCAAGAACGACAAGCAGCTTGTCGTGTCCGGAGCCCCCTCCCGGCCCCCGCGCGCGAATTGGGAGATTTCCGCGCAGGCCTGCCGACGCAGCGGCTCCATGACGCCCGTCGCCACGGAGTCGACGCCGCTGCGCGGAGCGGGCGCTGTCCTCGGCGACCTTCAACCCCGCCGCACCTCGGGGCTGCCTCTCGTCCTGCACGTGCCCTCCTGGACCGCCCCCAGACGTGGACGCGACCCACTCGCCAGCGTGTTAGGACCCGCGCCATGCGACGGGCTCTGTGGTTCGGCCTCGTGACGGCCCTCAGCGGTTGCGCGACGGCACGGCTCACCGGCGAGCCGCCCCGCGTCTCGCCCGATCCCGGCGTCGCGCGCACCGTCATCCTCGAGCCGCTGTTCGAGAACGCGCCGCTGCAGCGCGGCACCCGCACCGAGCTCGCTCGCGTCTCGCCCTCCACCCTCAGCCCGTCCCCCTACGGCTACGGAACCTCGGGCGTCGGGTACGGCGCTCCGACGACGGTGCCCGTTCAATTCACGGTCAACGAGAAGCCGCTCTTCGCCAAGCCGGTGGTCCTCGCCGAGCTCCACCGGAAGCTCTTGCCCGAGCTGCAGAAGCTCCGGCCGTCGTGGCGCGTCAGCTCGACCTCTGGCGCGTCGACCCTGTCCGGTACCGTCGCCGTCGTGCGCACCATCATCGGCGGCAACTTCCTCGTCGCCTCCGACCGCCCGCTGAAGAACCTCGCCTTCGGTTTCGGCCTCCTCCTCTGGCCGCTGGAGATCCTCGCCGCCCAGCCGGTGCAAGAGACGATGAAGGTGTTGGGCAGCCTCGAACGCTTCCAGCTCGACGCCTCCGCCGTCGCGCAGCGCCTCGTTCGCTACTCGTCGCAGCCCGACGCGGCCGTCAATCTCTCTGGCCAGACGCCGGTGCGCCACGAGTTCGGGGTCGACGTAGCCTACGAAGAGGGCCTGCTCGCGAGCGATCTGCCGCGCCCCGGCGTCCTCGCCGACGGCCTCGTCCAGGCGCTCGCCGCCGCCATCGTCGCCCTGGTGGAGGAACCCGGTGGCGAAGCGCCGCCACCCGCGCTACCACCTCCACCCCCATGAGCTTCTGGAAGACCCTCAAGCCCGCTCAGACCGCGCCCAAGCCCACCGCCGTCGAGCTCTCCTCCGACCGCGCCACGGTCTCCCTCACCTGGTCGGACGGGCGCTCCACCGGCGTCACCGCCCGCGCCCTCCGCGTGGCCTGCCCCTGCGCCGGCTGCGTCGACGAGTGGAGCGGCAAGCGCACCCTCGATCCCACCACCGTCCCGGCCGACACCGTCATCACCACGGTCTCGCCGGTGGGGAACTACGCCCTCTGCTTCACCTTCGGCGACGGCCACGCCACCGGGCTCTACGTGTTCGACCTCCTCCGCGCGCTCTCCGAAGGCAGCACCACCCGGGCCTGATTCGGCGCGCGCCGCCCGCCCGGCGTGGCAGACTCCGCGACGTGGCCGACGCCCCCCCTCCAGATGGACCGCCGCCGGCCGGCTCCCCGCTGGCCGAACGCCACTCGCGGGTCGAGACCACCCGCAGGCCCGGCTCCGGCCTCGAGCTCGACACCACGTCCAGAGCGCCCGAGCCGACCGAGCCCGTGGCCCCCGGCCCCGGCTTCGTGCGGCCCTGGGCCGATCGCCCCGCGCCTCCGAAACTCGGCCGCCGCCTGGCGCTGGGAGCGGTCGCGCTGCTCGTCGTCCTCGGAGCCCTCGCGCTGGTCGCGCCCGCCGTCCTCCCCTCCCTGCGCGGCGCCGGCGGGACGGGCGTGCGCGCGCACGGCGTCCTGGAGTACCTCTTCGCCCCACGGTCGGCGCCCGCGCCCCTGGTGGTCATGAGCGAGCCCGACGGCGCCACCGTGAAGGTCGACGGGAAGATCGTCGGGACTTGTCCCTGGGCGGGCGAGAACGCCTGGACCGGGCCCGTGGAGCTCGAGGTCACCCTGCCCGGCTACCAGCCCTGGCGCCGCACCGTCGCCGCCGGCGCCGAAGCGCACCTCACCGCCAAGCTGACGCGCCGGTGATCGTCGCCGCCGCAAGGCGTGCACGCTGATCGCAGCGCCCCGCATCGCCTGCGGCCCCGGTCCCTTCGGCGGGGGCACGGCTCGGGCACATCGCTTGCGACACGAAGAGGCCATGCTCAGCCACGTGCTCATCGGCGTCGACGGCTCCTCCACGTCTCTCCACGCCGCGCGCTTCGGGCTGTCCATGGCGCAGCAGACCAACGCGACGGTGACGATGGTCTACGTGCTCGAGACGCCCGCCGTCATCCCCTTCGGTCCCCTCTCGGGCTACCTCACCACCTCGGCGCCGAAGACCGAGCAGGAGATCGCCAAGGCCAGCGCGATGCTCGACGAGCTGACGCGCGAGTACGCCCAGGTGAAGTGCGAGAAGCGCGTCGAGCCGGGCCACGCGGCGGACATCCTGTGCGAGCTGGCCGGGAAGCTGGACGCGGACCTGGTGGTGGTCGGCGCGCGTGGCCGGGGCGCCGGCACCCGCTTCCTCATGGGCTCGGTGAGCGATCGCGTGACGCACCACGCGCCCTGTCCGGTTCTGGTGGTGCGCGAGAAGAAGCCGGCCTGACCCCGACCAGGGCGCTACTTCACCACGCGCAGGTGCCCGCGCTTGGGCGGCGACGGCGCCTCGGGCTCGTCGCGAAGGCCGGGCTCTTCTCCGGGCGCGCGCTCCAGGACGACCTCCCGCAAGACCGCTCGCGGCGTGCCCGGCTCGGGCGTGGGCTCGAGGGCCCCCGGGCCGAACTGCCGCTCCACCGCGCCCTCGAGCAGCTCCTTGGGCATGTCGTCAGGGTACATCCAGAACTCGCGGCTCTGGTGCGAGGCGATGGCGTAGATGGCGCTCCAGGGCACGCCCACCGTGAAGCGGGAGCCCCTGAACGAGAGCGTCTCGCGCACTCCCCACTCCGAGACCGTCAGATCGGGCGGATCGAAGCGATACGAGAGGTCCAGCACCAGGTGGAAGTCGGCCTTGTAGGCGTCGGGCACGATGACGCCCGGCCGGCGCGCGTCGAGGTGGACTTGCGTCTTCCCCCGCTCGAGGGAGCCGAGCAGCTTCGCCTTCTTCTCCTCGACCCTGGAGTCCGCCGACACGTTCGTCCTCACCTGCTCCGTCGCATGGCGCGATCGATCTCGCGCTTGGTCTCTCGCTCGCGCAAGTCTTCGCGGCGATCGATGCCCGTCTTCCCGCGCCCCAAACCCAGCTGCACCTTCGCCCGCCCGTTCTTGAAGTAGAGCATCAACGGGACGATCGTGTAACCGCGCTCGTTTACCCGCGCCGTCCACTTGTCGATTTCGCTCCGGTGCAGCAGCAGCTTCCGGGCCCGAGTGGGCAGGTGCGCGTAGGCCGCCGCCGGCTTGTAGGCCCCGATGTGCGCGTTCATCAGGAACAGCTCCCCCTTCTCTGGGAGCGCGTACGAATCGGACAGGCTCGCCTCGCCGTTGCGCAGCGCCTTGACCTCGCTGCCCGAGAGCGAAAGCCCCGCCTCCAGGGTGTCCTCGACGGCGAAGTCGTGCCGCGCCCGGCGGTTCTCGCAGACGATCGTCTCCCCCGGGGCTTTCTTCTTCGCGTCGGCCATGGCGTGTCGAGCGCTACGCCCCGAGCTCCACCGGCAGGTTGTCGATGAGGCGCGTGGTGCCCACGAAGCCCGCCACCAGCGCGCGCGCCGGCTGCCCCGGCGAGAGCCGCTCCAGCGGCGCCAGCGTCCGGGCGTCGCGGATCTCCGCGTAGTCCACCTTCACCTCGCCCGTCTCGAGCTCCGCGAGCATGGCCTCGACCAGCGCGTCCACCCGCGCCTCTCCGCCCTCGGCCAGCGCCTGCGCCGCCTTGAGGGCGCGGGACAGGGCGAGCGCGCGCTGCCGCTCGTCGGCTTTGAGGTAGGCGTTGCGCGAGCTCTTGGCCAGCCCGTCGCTCTCGCGAATGGTGGGCTGTCCGACGATCTCCACGCCGAGCTCCAGATCGCGCGCCAGGGTGCGGATCACGAGCAGCTGCTGGAAGTCCTTCTCTCCGAAGAGCGCGACTTCGGGGCGGAAGAGCGCGAGCAGCTTCGCCACCACCGTGGCCACCCCCTGGAAGTGGCCCGGCCGCCGCTCGCCGCACAGCCCCTTTGAGACCTCGCTCACCGTCACCGTGGTCTGGAACCCCGGCGGGTACACGGTACTGGGCTCCGGCGCGTAGACCACCTCGACGCCGGCCGAGCCGCACTTGGCCAGGTCTCCCGCGAGATCGCGCGGGTACTTCGCCAGGTCCTCCTTCGGCCCAAACTGCGTCGGGTTCACGAAGATGGAGACCGCCACCGCGTCGCAGCGGCGCTTGCCCTCGCGCATCAACGACAGGTGCCCCTCGTGGAGAAAGCCCATCGTCGGGACCAGCGCCAGCCGCCGATTCGACGCGCGCACGCCCTGGGCCCACGCGCGCACCTCGGCCGGAGTCTTCAGCACGTTCGGCGTCACGGGGGCCGTTTGTCAGGTGCCGCTTCGCCCTGCAAGGAAAGCCACCGCTTGGTGCCCACGGGGCCGCCGGCCGGGGTCGTGACAGGTAGGCGGGTGTCGGATGTGGGGGAAAGCGCAACCCGAGGGCGTCTCGATTCGATACTCTCATCGTTCGAGAGTCGTCTCGCGATTGGGTGGGCGCAGGCCATTTCCGTACATCGAGGGTTCTCATGGGGCTTCTGGACAAGATCGGTTCCGCCGTCCGTAACACCGTGTCTTCCGCGAAGGAGACGGTCGAGCAGGCCGTCTCCAAGGTGGAATCGAAGGCCGCCGAGGTGGTGAGCGCGCCCAAGGACGAGTTCACCGCCAAGACCAAGGAGGCCGCCGAGAAGGCGCCCGCCACCGCCCTGGCCAAGCCGGCCGAGCACCACTGGTACTCAGGCATCAGCGACGCGTTCTCCAAGACCGAGGCGTCGATCTCCAAGACGGTGCACGGCACGGTGGCGAGCGTCGAGTCGAAGGTGACGGGCGCCTACCAGGCGGTCTCCGACGCGGGGAGCGCGGTGAAGCACGCCGGCCAGCAGGTGCTCGACTCCGGCGCCCGGGTGCTGCACGCGGCGGAGAAGACCGCCGGCGACGTGGCCACGGTGGCCAAGGACGCGGGCCGGCTGGTGACCGACGCCGGCGCCACGGTGGTGGACGCGGGCAAGGCCGCCTACCACGCGGGCAACGCGGCGCTGACCGGCGATCCGCGCGAGCTCGACGCGGCCCACAACTCCATCAAGAAGGCGCGGGCCGACGTGGCCGACGCGCACCGGGCGGTGACCGACGCCCATGCCGCCATCACCGACGTCGGCGCCCAGGCTTCGAACGTGAAGGGCGCCCTCACCGACGCCAAGAAGTCCCTCGAGGAGGCCCGCGACAAGCTGGAGGCGGCGGGCCACAGCGTCAAGAACGCCATCGACACCGTGGCCGGGGCGCCGGCGCAGATCCTCACCGGCGTGGAGAAGGCCGTCGCGCAGGGCGGCAAGGACGTGCGTACGGCGATCGAGCGCGACGTGCCGGGCGGCAAGCAGATGCTCGCCGGTCTCGACAAGTACAGCCAGGGTGCGAAGGAGATCGGCGAGGGCGTGCTTGGCGGCAACATCTTCCAGATCGCCCGCGGCATGCGCGACGAGGCGAGCGGCGCGGTCGACTTCGCCAAGGGCGCCTACGAGTCGCCGGCCGGTCAGTACGCGAAGCAGAAGCTGATCGACTACGGCAACGGCTTCAACCCCGACAAGCAGATCAGCGAGCTCAAGCCGGGCGAGTCCTACTCCATCCGCGCCGGCGGCAACGTGCACGTGGAGTTCGGCGCCGAGGCCAAGGCCGGCATGACGGTGAAGGCCGAGACGGACGGCTCCTTCACCGTCTCGGCGAGCGCGGTGGCGGGCGCCAACGGCTACCTCACGCCGGAGAAGCTGGGCGACGAGGGCGTGAGCGCGGCGGCGCACCTGCTCCTCGGCGGCCAGGCTGAGTTCAACTGCAAGAACGCCGAGGAGGCGAAGCACCTGACGCACATTCTCGAGAAGGCGGCGGCGGCCGCTGCCGTCTCCGGTCAGCCCGTCGGCGGCACGATCGCGGCGGCGGCCCTGATGCCGTCGAAGGAGGACATGGCGTTCCTCCAGTCGCACGCCACCAGCGTCTCCCTCTCCGGCAAGCTCGCGGCCGAGGCCAGCGTGGACCTGGAGATCCCCGGCCTCAAGAAGTACCTGGCGGCGGAGATCGGCGCCGGCGTGAGCGAGCAGAAGGCGGTGAAGATCGACCTCAAGGAGGGCAAGCCGGTCGGCGTCTCCTTCCAGACCGAGCTCGCCGGCGAGCTGAAGGGCGGCGTGCACCTGCAGCTGCCCGGCAAGGACACCAAGGACGCCAGCGGCAAGGACGTGGAGGGCAAGGCGAGGAACCTGTACCTGGGCGCCGAGGGCAAGGTCGGCGAGAAGGTCACCGTCGAGCAGCACTTCGACCTGCCGAAGAGCGTCTCCTTGGACGAGCTCTTGAAGCACCCGTCGGCCACGCTGAACTCGATGGCCCAGGAGATGAAGGCCAGCGAGACCGACACGGTGACCATCGGCCTGGAGGGTGAAAGCAAGGCGGGCCTGCCGATCTTGCTGAACAAGAAGGGGCAGTTCTCCGCGGAGGCGAAGTTCAAGGGCAAGGCATCGGAAGTCTTCAACCAGGACGTGCTCTCGAAGGCGCTGCACGGCGATCTCGCCGGCGCGCTGAAGGAGTCGAAGGTCGAGGGCGAGGGCAGCCTCAAGACGCTGGACCGCAAGCAGTGGGGCTTCGAGGACAAGGGGCTCACCGTCGCCGGCGTGGGCGTGGAGGGCACGCTGTACGCGGAGAAGGTGAAGGAGAACCCGCCGGTGCTGGAGTTCAAGATGAAGGCCGGCGGCCCGCTGGAGCTCAAGCGGGGCGAGAGCGGGGAGGAGGAGGTCACCAACTCCACGCGGCGAAAGGCGGCCGCGCTGGTCCGCGGCTGAGCGGAAGACGCTTCGACGAAGTGAGGGCCGGCTCGCCGAAGGGAGAGCCGGCCCTTCGTGTTCTCGCGGCGCCAGTCGCGTTCCACTCAGGGCGCCGGCGTCACCACCCAGTTGAAGCCCGGCGTGCCGTCGCAGCCGCCGAAGGACATCGACGACCAGTTGGTCCCGACGAGGTGCTGGGTGCCTCCGTCGACGACGACGTCGAAGGGTGCCGCCTCGCCTTGAGGCAAGCGCCCCGTCGAGCTGCCGCCGTCGCGCCCGGTGAACGAGAGCTTCGCCACGAAGCCGGTGCCGCAGGCGAGGAACGAGCTGACGTGGCACGAGTACGGCGGTCCCTCGGGGTGGATGCCCACCGAGAACGGCGTCTCCGGCACGAAGGCCAACGCGGTGTTGGACGCGGCGAGCCAGAGCGTGCCGTCGGGCGAGGTGACCAGCGCGCTCACCTGGCAGCCGGCGTCGGCGCGCGCGACGAAGCGCAGGCGCACGTCGGTGCCGGGCGGCGGGACCGGCGACGGGTCGGCGCCGATGCGCACCTCCCGAGGCAGGCAGCCGCCGTCGCCCGCGCACACCGAGAGCCCCACCCGCCAGAGGCCGCCCGCGTTGACCGCGTTGGTGACCCGCCCTGAAAAGTCCTGCGTGCCGGGGCAGACGAAGGCGCCGCCGTCATTCGCGAGCAGCGTCAGCGCGCGGACGACGGCGAGGCACTCCCTCCGCGGCGGGCCGGCGTCGGGCAGGCCCGCGTCAGGTGGCGCGCCCGCGTCCTCGAGGAGGGTGCTCGCGTCGGCGACTTCGAAGCCGCCGTCGAGGGTCTTCGCCGGGCCGCACGCCCCCGCCGCCGCGAGCAGGAGGGCTCCGAACCTTCTGGTCACGGCGACAGCCCCCCCTCGCGTCGACGCCCCCGGCCTCGGTCTGGCCGGAGCACCGGAGGGCCACGCCCTCACACCGGGACGCCGTACACCGTGCCCGACTTCTCCTGGGGCTCGCCCTGCACCACGTCGGGGTTCGACGAGACGAGGCGCATGGTGCCCGAGCGGAAGGAGTGATCCTCGTCGGGGAAGCTGCCCTGGCGGACCTCGGAGAAGAAGTCCTTCGCGGCGCCGGCCACGCCCTCGTAGAGGTTGGCGTAGCGCTTCACGAACTTCGGCTTGAAGTCGGGGTTCAAGCCCAACAGGTCGTAGCAGACCAGCACCTGGCCGTCGCAGTGCCGCCCGGCGCCGATGCCGATGGTGGGAATGGAGAGGCGCTGGGTGATCTGCTTGGCGAGCTCCAGCGGCACGCCCTCCAGCACCAGCGCGAAGGCGCCGGCCTGCTCGAGCGCGACCGCGTCCTCGACGAGCTTCTTCGCGGTGTCCTCGTCGCGGCCCTGCACGACGTAGCCGCCCATCTTGTGCACCGACTGGGGCGTCAGGCCGATGTGGCCCATCACCGGGATCGACGCGCGCACGATGCGGCTGATGACGTCGGTGAACTCCTGGCCGCCCTCGAGCTTCACGCTGCCCACGCCGCCCTCGGCCACCAGCCGCCCGGCGTTCTTCACCGCGTCCTCGACGCCGTTCTGGTAGCTCATGAACGGGAGGTCGCCGACCACGTGGGCGCGCTTGGCGCCGCGGGTCACCGCCTTGGAGTGGTAGACCATCTGGTCCATGGTGACCGGCAGGGTCGAGTCGTGCCCCTGCACCACCATGCCCAAAGAATCGCCCACGAGCAGCACGTCGGCGCCGGCGTCATCGAGGATGCGGGCGAACGTCGCGTCGTAGGCGGTGACCATGCAGATCTTCTGACCCGCGGTCTTCTGCTTCTTCAGCGTGTGGATGGTGACCTTGTTCACGGTTCACCTCCGTCGGCGGAGCTTGACGGCTCCATGCGTGCGCACCTGGCGCTCTGTCGAGCGGCAGGTCAAGTCCTGCCGCGGGGGTGACTTCCGCCGCTTCGCCGCCCTCGAAGAGGGTCGCCGTCGGCATCGGCCGTTTCTAGCAGGGTACCTTAGCGGCCGCTCGCCAGCGGCTGGTAGTGCACCGTGCCCTTCTTCGTCTGGCGGACCACGTTGAGCAGATTCTCGAGGTCTTCCGCGCGGTTGACGAAGTCGATCTCCGAGGTGTTGACCACCAGGAGCGGCGTGTCCCGGTAGTGGAAGAAGAAGTCGTTGTACGACTTGCAGAGGTTCTCCAGGTACTCGGCGTCGAACTTGCGCTCGAACTCCCGCGCCCGCTTCTTGATGCGCGAGAGCAGCACGTCCAGGCGGGCCTGCAGGTAGATGACCAGGTCGGGCTTGGTGACCCGGGGCGAGAGGGCGTCGAAGACCCGCTCGTAGAGCGCCAGCTCGTTCGGGTCCAAGGTCAGGTTGGCGAAGATGCGGTCCTTGTCGAACAAGTAGTCGGAGACCGTGACCGCCGAGAACAGGTCCTGCTGGAAGAGCTCCTGCTGCTGCTTGAAGCGCGAGAGCAGGAAGAACATCTGCGTCTGGAAGGCGAACTTCGCCCGGTCGCCGTAGAAGCTGGCGAGGAAGGGGTTCTCCTCCACCACCTCCATCACCCGGCGGGCGACGAAGCGCTCCGACAGGATGTTGGTGAGCGACGACTTGCCGACGCCGATGGGCCCCTCGACGACGATGTAGCGGTGCTCCAGCTTCATCCGGCGCGTCGCTCCTCGCCTGCGAGATCCGAGGCCGATTTACCGGCCTCAAATGAGAGTCCCGCCTTCAAGCACACCCGCCCGTACGCCGCAACGCACTCGATCAATTGTTCAATCGTTTCGAAGGGTTCTTGCCGTATAGGGTCACGTCACGTATGGTCACGCCATGTCAATCGGGAGGGGGCAGTCCCAGGCCGTGACCGAGGTCTCCAAGACGCGCCAGGCGGTGAGCGCCAAGGCGGAGCCGCCGCTGGAGGCGAGCCCGCTGTTCGGCGTCGCGATGCTGAAGATCGCGATGGAGCTGAAGAAGGCCGACGCGCGCCCGCTCGACGAGCTCATCAAGGGCGTGCTGGAGCGCATGAAGCTGCCGGAGTCGGAGTTCAAGGCCTTCCTCGAGGCCAACGGCGGGCTGCTCAAGCGCATCGCCCAGGGCCGGGGGTATTAGGCGTGGCGGCGAAGCGCGCGAAGGTGCCGGCCTCGGTGCTGGAGCGGGCGAAGGCCCTGGCCACGGCGACCGCTCCCTCCGAGCGGAGCCGCAGGGCGCCGGCCGCGGGTCCCGCCTCCGCGCCCGCGAAGGCCTCGCCGCGCGAGAAGGTCATCGCGGCGCTGAAGAAGCTGCACCCGATGGATTGAGTGGCGTGAACCTGCCACGGCTCCAGCTCTTCGAGTTCAACGACGCGCCCTGGGCGCCCAAGGCGCTGCGCGACTCCATCGTGGAGGCGCTCTCGCGGGCGCAGCGCTGGGGGCGGCACCTGGAGGGGCTGGTCTCGCCCTTCCGCCGCTTCATTCAGGAGGCGGGCGTCGACGAGGTGCTCGATCTCGCCGCGGGCGCGGGCGGGCCGGCGGCGCTGCTCTCCGACGAGCTCGCTCGGGCGGGCGGCCGGCAGCCGCGCTTCGTGCTCACCGATCTCTTCCCCCAGCTCGCGGAGTGGGAGGCGCTCGAGGCGACAAGAGCGGGCCGGCTCACCCACGTGGCCGAGCCTTTGGACGCCACCGCCCTGCCCCCGGCCATCGCCAAGGGCCGCGCGCGGGTGATCATCAACGCCCTCCACCACTTCCCTCCCCCGCTGGCGCGGAAGGTGCTCGAGGCCACCTGCCACGAGGCGCCCGGCGTCTTCCTCGCCGAGGCGGTGGTGCGAAACCCCCTGCGCTTCGCCGCCATGGCGCCGCTGGGCATTCCGGCGCTGTGCCTGGGCCCCTTGCTCGCGAAGGAGCAGAGGCTAAAGCGCGCCGCGGTGGCGTGGACGCCGGTGGGCGTCACCGCGAGCCTGTGGGACGGCTGCATCAGCGCGATGCGCGCCTACTCACGCAGCGAGGTGATGGAGCTGCTCGGCCCCGCGGCGAGCACCTTCTGTTGGGAGTGGGGCGAGTTCTCGTTCGGCGGCGTCGGCCGGGGCACGTACTGCTTCGGGGTGCCGCGGCGCGCGCCGTAGCGGGCGTCGCCTCACCCGCCCAGCCCGAAGTGCCTCGCGCCGTCGAGCTTCTGGGTCAGCTCCTTGCGGAAGTCCGGGTGCGCGATGGAGATGAGCGCCTCGCCACGCTGGCGCAGCGTCTTGCCGTGCAGGTTCACCGCGCCGTGCTCGGTCACCACCCAGTGCACGTGGCCGCGGGTGGTGACGACGCCCGCGCCAGGCTTGAGCTCCATCGCGATGCGGCTGATCTTCCCGCCGGACGCGGTCGAGGGCAGCGCGATGATGGCCTTGCCACCGACGGAGAGCGCCGCGCCGCGCATGAAGTCCATCTGCCCGCCGATGCCCGAGTAGATCTTGTGCCCCATCGAGTCGGCGCAGACCTGCCCGGTGAGATCGATCTCGATGGCGGAGTTGATGGCCACCACCTGGTCGTTCTTCCGGATGAGCGCGGTGTCGTTGGTGCGATCGCAGGGGTGAAACTCCACCCGCTGGTTGTCGTGCACGAAGTCGAACAGCACCTTGGTGCCGGTGACGAAGCTGGTGACGGTGCGGCCCGGGTGCACCTTCTTCTTCCGGTTGGTGACGACGCCGCCCTCGATGAGGGGGATCAGCCCGTCGGAGAACATCTCGGTGTGCACGCCCAGCTCGCGCTTGTTGCCGAGCCTCGCCAGCACCGCGTCGGGGATGGCGCCGATGCCCATCTGCAGGCAGGAGCCGTCCTCCACCAGGTCGGCGATGAGCTCGCCGATGTGCGTCTCGACGGCGGAGCGGGAGGCCGGGGGCGCGACGGCCAGCGGCCGATCGGAGAGGTGAAAGGCCCGCACCCTGGAGAGGGGAACCACCGAGTGGCCGAGCGTGCGTGGCATCTGCTCGTTGATCTCCGCGAGCACGGTGGTGGCGTGCTCGGAGGCCGCCAGCGCGGTGTCGACCGAGGTGCCGAGCGTGCAGTCGCCGTGGGTGTTGGGCGGCGACAGCTGCAGCAGCGCCACGTCGAGCTTCACCTCGCCCGAGCGGAAGAGCCCCGGGATGTCGGAGAGGAAGATCGGCATGAAGTCGGCGCGCCCCTCGGCGATGGGCGTGCGCATCGGGGCGCCGGTGAACAACGACACCGAGCGAATGCGCCTCGACACGTCGAGGCCCGCGAGCGCGTCGTTGCCGGTGGTGTGCAGGTGGTAGACGGTGACGTCGGAGAGCTCGGCCCGCTTCACCAGGGCGTCGATGAGGGCGCCGGGCGTGGCGGAAGCGCCGTGGATGAACACGTTGTCTCCGCTCTTCACGAGCTTCACCACCTCGTCGGGAGACTGCGCGCGGGCCTTCCAGTCGGGGTCTCGCATGGCCGCGGAAGGTAACCGAGCCGGCCCGGCGCGAAAGCGCGAATTGCCCCTGGAGCGCACCGCCACGTGATGCGAGCCGTGAGGTCCCCGAATCCACGTGGTCCCCGCGCTCGGGGGCCGACCGCGTACGCGGTCCTCACGTCGCCTTCGACAGCTCCACCAGCGCGAGCACGGTGTTCCAGTTCCGCAGCGTGCTGGTGGTCTTCAAGGTCGAGTCGAGCCAGGCGTTGGTGATCTTCGACTTCGCCACGCCGTTCGGCAGGCACAGGTAGATGTCCCGCCCGCGCACGATGAGCTCGTCGCCCGGGGAGCGCTTGGGGTCGAGCCGCGCCACGGCGTCGGCGCCGGGCACGTCGGCGAGGAAGACCACGTGCAGCGTCTTCGGCTCGGCGCCCCTCTCGAGGAACGGGTTCTTCTTCGCCACCGCCTCGAGCTCCCGTGCGGTGCGGGTGACCAGCGGGACGGCCAGCCCCAGCTCGCGATCGAGCGCCTCGGAGACCTTCGTCGGGATCTTCGCGGCGAGCTTCGGCGCGGCGCCGTACACCACGTTCCCGCTCTGGATGTAGGTCCTCACGTCGGTCGCGCCGCTCTGGACGAACAGCTCCACCAGCAAAGGCATCGCGACGCGGTTGTTCGGGCCCACGTTGAGGCCGCGCAAGAGCGCGACGTGCCGCTCGAGCGCCTTCACTGCTCGATCGCCGAGGCCAGGTCGAACAGCGGCAGGTAGGCGCTCAGTACGCACAACAGCATCGCGCCCAGCGACAGGAAGAGCGCGCCCGCGATGACCACCCGCCGCCACGCTGGCTCCAGCCCCGCGCCGAAGGCGAGCGCGATGAGGCTCGGGCCCACGAGCGCGAGGACGACGGGGAACCAGGGCCTGAGCACCAGCTGCGTCATCGCCGGCTGCCGCCCACCGACCTCGCCCAACAGGGCGCCGAACTTCGGGCCGAGCACCAGCCCGAAGTAGATGAGGAAGAGAGAGCCCAGCATCGAGAAGATCGAGCCGGTGAAGTCGAAGCCGGTCAGGCCCTGGAGCGCCTTGGGTGCCGCCATGGGCTCTCGTTCTACGCCCTCCCGATGGGTGGGGTACACTCCGACGGTGCCCCCAAAGCCGATCGTGGTGCTCTTCGCGCTGCTGTTCGCTTTCCAAGCCTCCGCGCAGCCGCCCGCCGCCAAGAAGGAGGCTGGCGTGCACTACAAGCGCGGCGTCGACTTCTACAAGGAGAACAACTTCTCCGCGGCGCTGGCGGAGTTCAAGGCGGCCTACCAGGCGGCTCCGAGCTTCGAGGTGCTCTTCAACATCGGCCTCTCCGAGCGGCGGCTCTTCAAGTACGGCCAGGCGCTGCGGACGCTGAACAAGTACCTCGAGGACGGCGCCGAGAAGGTGCCCAAGGATCGCCGCGCCGCGGTGGCGCAGGAGATCGAGCTCATCCGCTCCCTCACCGCGCCCATCGCCGTGATCGTGAACGGGCCGCCAGCGAACGTGCACCTCGACGGCGAGCTCATCGCCACCACGCCCTTGACCGAGATGCTGCTCATCGCGCCGGGCAAGCACGTCTTGCGCGCCGAGCGGGAGGGCGACGTGCCTGAGGAGAAGCCCCTCGAGGTGGTCTCCGGCGTGTCGCAGGCGGTGACCTTCGAGCTCAAGTCGCTGAAGGCACCGGTGGCGGTGGCGGTGGAGACCACGCCGCCGGGCGCGCAGCTCTCGGCGGACGGCGCGCCGGGCGTGGCGACCCCCACCACGCTCAGCCTGGTGCCCGGCACCCACGAGCTGGTCGCCCGGCTCGACGGCTACCAGCCGGCGCGCATCGAGATCATCGTGTCGCCGGGCCAGCCGCGCTCGGCCAAGATCACCCTGATGGCGGCGCCGGTGGTGCGCGCCGTCGCCCCGCCGCGCAAGTTCCCGGTGGTGGGCGCGGCGTTCCTCGGCGGCGGCCTCCTCCTCGGCGGAGCGGGGGCCTACTTCGCGGTGCAGGCCCAGAGCTACGGCAAGCAGATGACCGACCTGACCCGCTCCGGCGCCACCTGGGATCCGAGCCTCAAGACGGTGCAGGAGAACGGCCAGCGGGCACAGCTCGACGCGCAGGTGCTGATCGGCGCCGGCACGGCCGCGGTCCTCGCCGGCCTGGTGCTGGGTGGCGTCAGCCTGCTCGGCGCGCCGGACGCGGCGGAGACCCCGGTCGTCGTCGTCGTCCCCACTCTCGGCGGAGGGAGCGTCGCGTGCGCCGTGTCCTTCTAGAGCACCGAACAGGTTCCCCGGCCGTCGCGAGGCGGACGAGACCGAAGCGAGCCGGGCACGCGAGCGGAGAGCACCGGAGCTGTGCTGGTGGGCCCAGTGAGGAGCGCAGCGGCGAGCCTACCCGGCGCAGCGAGAGGATCGTTCGCCGCAGCAGGCTGGGGAAGCTGTTCGGTGCTCTTGCCCTCGCCGCCGGCCTCCTCGCGTCGCTGGGCGGCTGCGCCTTCTACAGCCCGACCTTCACCGACTGCTCCTTGCGCTGCGACGGCGAAGGCCGCTGCCCGGCGGGGCTGTCCTGCGCCAACGGCTTCTGCCGCGCTTCGGGCTCTATGGGGGTGTGCGAGTGCCGGCCCGGCGAGCAGACGAGCTGTGGCGGCGGCAGGGGCGAGTGCACGCCCGGGGTGAAGACCTGCAACAGCAACGGCCTCTGGTCGGACACCTGCGTCGGCGAGGGGCGCCCCTCGCGCGAGCTGTGTGACGGCAAGGACAACGACTGCAACGGCCTCGTCGACGACAGCCCGTCCGACCTGTTGCCGTGCGCCAACGACGCTGGGGTGTGCTCCACCGCTCACCACCAGTGCGTCGACGGCGGCCAGGTGGCGTGCACCGTGGCCGACTACCCAAAGACCTACGAGGCGACGGAGGTCTCCTGCGACGGCCTGGACAACGACTGCGACGGGCTGGTCGACGTGACCCGGCCGGTGCCGCTCGCGCCCCAGACGGGGGCCTGGGGCTTCTACAACGTCGATGCGGGCTTCGCGGCGGTCTACGCGCGCAGCGCCGCGGACGGCGGCGACGAGCTGGTGGTGGCCCGCTTCGATCCGCTCCTCGCGGCGGTGGGCTCGCCGTTCGTGGTGCGCGGGGGCGCGCTGATCGACTGGGCCGCCGGCGCGTTCGGCTCCGACCTCTACCTCGCCTGGCTCGAGGGCAGCGCGCTCCAGGCGGTGCGCCTCGACGCCCAGGACGTGGCCCACCCTTTCGCGCCCTACGAAGACGCGGGCTACGCCTCGAACCTCAAGCTGGGGGTGTCCGATCGCCTGGTGCTGACCTACTTCGCCGGGGGCCTCACCTCGGCGCGGATGGTGCGGTGGGGCCTCGACGGCGGGCTGGTCCTGGCGGCGGACATCAACCGGGCGCCGGGCACCGCGCGGAGCGGCGACGTCGCGGTGGTGAACGTGAGCCGCAAGGGGCGCTACGGCGTCTACACCGCGGACCCTCTCGACGGTGGAGATCTCATCTCCCAGGTCGTGGATCTCGATTCGATGAGCGCAGCGCAGACCGACGCCTACTACTACGGCGGCGAGGCGACCGTGCTCGTCGACCTGGCCGACGGAGGGCTGAGCACGGCCTACACGTACTTCGACCCGGTCAAGCCCTGGTCGGGCCTGTACATCGATCCAAACCTCATCGACGCCAGCCTGTCCGAGATCACCGTCGTGGAGGATCGCAACGACATCAGCCACTACGGCTCGTCGGACGCGACGCTGTCCGAGACGAACGAGCTCGACTTCGTCTTCCAGGACAACACCGCCCAGGCGCTGGTGTTCGCGCACATGATCGGCGGCGCGCCGCAGCTCTCGGGGCCGCTCAAGCCCGTGCCGGCGACGCTCATCGGCTTCGGCGTGCCCATGCTCGCGCAGCCAGCGCGGGGGCAGCTGCTCGGCCTCGCGCTCCACTCGGGCTCGGCGCTCTCGGGCCTGCGCATCTGCGGGGCGCGGTGACCGGGGGCGCGCCTCGACGCGCGTCGTGGCCACTCGCGGCGGCGCTGGCCGCCCACGCCTGCACCTTCTACGCGCCCACCTTCTCCGACTGCGCGATTCGGTGCGGCGAGGGCGGCGCCTGCCCCTCGGAGACCGCCTGCGTCGACGGCTTCTGCCGGGCGCCCGGGGCGACGCGGTCCTGCGAGTGCACGCCGGGCAGCACCCGCGCCTGCGGCAGCGCCAAGGGCGAGTGCGCCACCGGCCGGCAGAGCTGCTCGCCGCGGGGACAGTGGGAGAGCGCCTGCCTCGGCGAGGGCCACCCCAGCGACGAGTTCTGCGACGGCAAGGACAACGACTGCGACGGCGTGGTGGACGACCACCTGATCGACGACGTCCCCTGTCCGCTCGGCGTTGGGGTCTGCGCGGGCCACCACCGACCCTGCGTCGACGGCGGCCACGCGGCGTGCACGGCCGAGGACTACGGCCAAAGCTATGAGCCGCTGGAAGAGGCCTGCGACGGCCTGGACAACGACTGCGACGGCCTGGTCGACGTGACGCCGTCGGTGCGGTGGCTGGACACCCACTTCAACCGCTTCGCGGTGGTGGGCACCGACGCGGGCTTCTCCCTGGTCTTCACCCGGGACCTGGTCTCCAGCGCCCAGGAGGGGCTCTTCGTGCAGCGCTACGACCGGCGCCTGGGCGCGCTCGGCGCTCCGGTGGAGGTGCGCGCGGGACTGCCGGCCAAGATCGCGGCGCGCACGCTGGGCGAGGACGTGGTGGTGGGCTGGGCCGGGGCCGACGAGGTGGGCGTGGCGCGGGTCGCTCCGTCCGACGCGGTGAGCGTCTGGCAGCCGCTGCGCGACGCGGGCTTCTTGGACTCGCTCTATCTCGGCGCCCAGAGCGAGGTGGCGGCGGTCTACCGCGCGGGGCCCGCGGTGGCGCGGCTGGTGCGCTGGAGCCTCGACGGCGGCCTCCTCGCGGTGAAGGACCTGAACACCCTCGACGGCGGGTACAAGACGACCGACGTGCTGGAGGTGAACATCTCCACCGACGGGCACCACGTGGCCTACGACGGCAGCTCCAACCCCGACGCCGGCCTGCCCTTCGCGTTCTGGTTCTTCATCTTCGACACCCAGACGCTCCAGACCGAGCGCGAGTACGTCTACTTCGGTGGGCCCTTTGGGAAGATGATCGTCCAGCGCGGCGGGCACCTCACCACCACCTACCCGTACCAGGGCTTCGGCTCGGACAAGAGCGGCATCTACTTCCACCCCGACCTGTTGAACCCCGCGGTGTCGGAGATCGCCATCGCCTCGAGCACCACGGATCCGAACGCCTACGGCGTCTCCGACGCGACGCTCGACGCGAAGGGCGACCTGGGCGTGGTGTACCAGCTCCGCTCAGCGGGGCAGCTCGGGCTCGCGCGCTCCTCGAAGGTGGGCGCGCAGGAGCTCTTCGCCACCCGGGCGCTGCCGGTGGACGCGGGCTACGGGTTGCCCGCCATCGCGGCGAGCGGCGACCAGGCGATGCTGGGGGTGGTGGACATGGACCTTTCGGGCCTCGAGGCCCGGCTGGTCTGCCTGCCCTGAAACCCGACTACTTCGTCCCGTACCAGCTGCTCTTGGGGAAGGGCCCGAGGGCGCCGGAGACGAAGCCGTTCGACATGGTGCCGATGACGCTCCCGCGCGCGGAGGGCAGGCCCAGCGCGTCGGCGCTGCCGTTGCCATCGAGGTCGTAGATGGTGGCCTTCTGCTGGGTGAGATCGATGCCGCCGAGCCCCGAGTTGAGCTCGAACTGCTGGGCGAAGGCCTGCGCCGCGGAGACGCAGGTCAGGTAGGTGGAGCTCGTCTGGGGCAGGTTGGCGCAGAGCGCGAGCTGCAAGAGCTCTCCGACGTCGTGGGCCTGGCCGTTGGAGGCCGCGGTGATGACGACGTTGAAGAGGTTCACCAAGAGCTTGTTCACGTCGAACTCGATGGTGCGGGGGCCGAGGAAGACCTCGGTGGCCGAGCGGGTGCCGCCGAAGGCCTTCACCGTGACGGTGATGTTCCCGTTCGCGCCGAGCGCCGGGTTGTTCATCACGTTCATCACCGTGCCGTTGTAGTTCATCCACATCTCGTTCCAGGTCTCGGCGGCGTAGAGCGTGCCGGTGCTGTTCTCGGCGAGCTGCATCACGGCCTTCACCTTGATGGGGTCGTTGCCGAACTTGAACGCGTCGGAGAGCACGGTGAGCAGCTGGGTGAGCCAGGCCGGCGGGTGCGCGTTCTGGGCGATCATCTGCACGATGACGCACATGAGCTGATCGGCGGGCGAGGTGCCGGCGGAGCAGGTGGCGGTGCCGTTGAGCGCGGCGGCGAGGAGGTTGATGAGCTTCAAGATGTCCGACGCGTTCTGGGCGAACTCGTGAATGTCGAACTCGTAGTAGGTGAAGTAGGTGCCGGAGACGGCGGTCGAGAAGCTCACCGGCGGGCAGCTCGTGCCCAGGCAGGGCGCCACCGTGCAGACGCCGCCGAGGCACTGCTGGCCCGCCGCGCACGGCCCGCCGCAGGACTGGGTGCAGGTGTTGGTGCCGGGCTGGCAGTCGTTGGTAGCGAGCTCGCCGGTGCCGCTCACGCAGCGCTGCCCGGTGGGGCAGTCGCAGTCCGAGGCGCACCAGCCGGCCGGGGTGCCGCCGGTGCCACCGCCGGTCGCCGCGCCGCCG
>JBBIOE010000120.1:0-23154 GCA_037443525.1 Archangiaceae bacterium
CGTCGCGGTGCCGCCGCCGAGTCCGCCGCCGAGTCCGCCGCCGAGTCCGCCGCCGCTCGCGCCGCCACCCGTGCCGCCGCCGGTCGCAACGCCGCCGGTTCCTCCACCCACGCCACCACCTCCGGAGGCTCCGGCGTCGAAGCAGCGGCCGCCGGGCTTCTGGCAGTCCTCGTATGCCGCGTCGAAATTCATGCAGCTCGCCAGCGCGAGCACAGCCACGGGAGCGAGTCGAAGCCGCGTCATCACCACCGCCCTCCGACGACGGCCACCACCCCATCGGGGCCGGGCACGAGGCTCACCCGGGTCTCCCCCGAGCCATCGACGGCGAAGAGCCAGAGGGAGCCCGCGAGGGAGAGGACGGCGACGGCCGCGAGCACCGCGCTCGCCGTCTGCTTCGAGGCGCCGGCGTCCCGGACCTCGGCGGCCGAGGCGAGGCTCAGCGGCGCGCCGGAACCGGTCAGCGCCTCGAAGTCCGCCCGGGCGAGCCCGTAGAGCACCGCGCCGGCGATCGCCGAGGCGCCCGCGACGCCGAGCGTGACCCACTTCCAGGGACGCCCGGACGCGGAAGGAGTAGCCGCCGCGCCGGAGAGCTCCACCGGTACCGCGCGGCCCTTGGCGCGAAACAGCTCGCGGGCCAGCTGGCGGCCCAGGCCGGCGACGGCGTCGAGCGTGGCCACGTCGCCCTGCACGCGCGCCGAGCCGCTGGCCAGCACCTTGGCGTTCACCGCGGCCAGGGCCTTCACGTTGATTTGATACGTGTCTCCGAAGCGCGCGACGTCGCCGACCACGATGGCGTCGACGCCGAGCGCGTTCGCCAGCTCTGCCACGCACTCCGACGAGGTCTCGCAGCCGAGCATCTGCCGCTGGCGCTCCATGCCGAGGATGGTGGCGATCTCCCGCGCGGTGACGACGGTGAGCCCCGGCGCCGCCAGGTTCTGCGCCAGGTGCTCCGCGTAGAAGCCGAGCGCGTCGGCCGGCACGTTCACGCCCTGCAGCTGAGAGACGCCGACCCGCAGCGGCGCTTCGGCGCGCGCGGTCGTGGCGCACACGATGACGATCAAGAGAGCCCCTCGCATGAGGCGCGACGATACCTGAGCGGTCGGCCCGGAGGTGGACGCACGGTGCCTGCTCGATGGCAGGTGCCAATAGCCCTGTCGACACCTCCCCCTGATTCACGGGGCCAGACCCGCATCGTGGCATGGGGACTCGCGCATCGTGTTAAGGCTCTTCCGTAGAACAACGCTCATGAGCCTCCCGACCCCCAACACGCCCAAGGCCCGCTGGTCCCGCTCGCAGAAGTTCCAGCTGTCGGAGACCGGCCGAACCGCCGACGCCGCCTTGCAGGACGTCATCGTCGCCTCGCGCGCCGAGCCGGGCCGGCAAGCGTTCGAGGCCGCGTGCCGCGCGTGGGCGCAGCCGCTCGCGCTGGAGCAGAACGACGGCATGTACCTGAGCGAGCTGAAGGCCGGGCCCCGCACCCTGCGGGAGATCGTCAGCTCCTTCGACGGCTGCGGCCCCACGCAGGACGACGTTCGCGCGGCGCTGGAGCGGTTGATCAACGCGCGCCTCCTCGAGATGGTGCCGCCGCCGGCACCGCCTCCGCCGGCCGGGCCGATCCGCCGCTGGTAGGCGCCGCGGCTCGGCCTGCACCGCGCGTCACCGCCACCGCACGCTGTGCGCCTCTCCTCTCCCGCGTCAAAGGCCGCGCCGAGGCGCGGGCGATGCACCGTGATGGGGCATGCGGTCTCAAGACCTCTTCCCCGGGGTAGCGCTGGCCGGAATGCTGGTGCTGGCGTGCACTGGCCGGCGGCTGGCACCCGACGGGGGGAGCCTCACCGAGGGGGCGGGCGATCCCATCGGCGTGGACGCCGCGGCCTCGACCTCATCGAGCGGCGAGCGGCCCGAGCGCGACTCCGAGGAGGCGCGCGCGCTTCGGGAGCGCCTCGTCGACGGCCTGTCCTTCGAGATCCGCAGCGCGCGGGTGCTCGATGCGCTGCGGCGGGTGCCGAGGCACCTGTTCGCCCCCGGCCTGAGCCTGCGGTCTGCGTACGCCAACCTGCCTCAGCCCATCGGCCACGGGCAGACCATCTCCCAGCCGCTGGTGGTGGCGGACATGAGCCAGGCGCTCGAGCTGACCGGGTCGGAGCGGGTGCTCGAGATCGGCACCGGCTCGGGCTACCAGGCGGCGGTGCTCTCGCTCTTGGCCGCCGAGGTCTACAGCATCGAGATCGTCCCGGAGCTCGGCGAGCAAGCGCGCGGGCGCCTGGCGGAGCTCGGCTATCGCAACGTGCACGTCCTGGTCGGCGACGGCTCTCTCGGCTGGCTGGACGAGGCGCCGTTCGACCGAATCCTGCTCACCGCCGCGCCCGAGGAGGTCCCGAAGGCGCTGTTCGAGCAGCTCGCTGACGGCGGCGTGCTGGTGGCTCCGGTCGGCGAGGCGTGGGGCTTCCAGCGCCTGCTCCGCTATCGGAAGACGGGCGGCAAGCTCTCGGTCGAGAACCTGGGCGACGTCAGCTTCGTGCCCATGGTGCCCGGGAGCTGAAACGCCCTCCGTTCGTCCCGGGCTCGAAGGGCGCCGAACACCGCGGACCACGGCGCGGTCGCGCCCAGCCCGTCCACTGACCCACTGTTCTGGAGGGGCGGACTCGCGATAGGAGCCTCGAGGCCATGCGCGCCTCGCTCCTCGCCGCTGCCCTGCTGGCCTGCGCCTGCGCCTGCGCCTGCGCTCCGGAACGAGCACGCGACGGCCAGCACGAGATCACCACCGAGGGCGAGCTCCTCGCCAGCGACGGAACGCTTCGCGAGCCGGGCTGGGCGCGGCGGCAGTTGCTCCACTTCAACGTCCGAGCGGTGCGAGACCCGTCGGCGCTCCGTCGCTGGGACTTCTTCACGGTCTCCAACGCGGAGGTCGCCGTCAACTTCACCCTGGTCGATCTGGGGTTCGTGCAGCTCGCCTCGGTGGGGCTGGTCGAGCTGGGCAGCAGCACCCAGCGCGGAACCAGCCTGCTGGGCGGCAGCTCCGACGTCCTCGCTCTCTCGCCGGCGGTCGTGGGCACGGCCAAGTTCACGAAGCGGGGCGCGGCCGGCCCGGCGATGACTTTCGTGTCGGACGCCGACGAGTCGACCCTCACGGTCGATCTGCCCGGCTCGGTGCTGGGCGAGGCGACCCATGGAGTCCTGGCGCTGCACCGCCGCCCGGGCATGCCCTACCTCTCGCTGGCGACGCCGTTTCAGGAAGATCCCCACCTCTTCTTCTTCGAGCAGAAGATCCCCGGCATGACGGCCGATGGCACCCTGACCATCGGTGAGCGGACCTGGTCCTTCTCGGCCGAGAGCAGCACCGCGTCCATGGACTGGGGCCGGGGACAGTGGCCGTCGAGCGTGACGTGGCGCTGGGCTGCGATCTCGGGCGTGGTCGACGGCGCCCCCATCGCGCTCAACCTCGGCGACGGTTTCGGTGACCCGAGCGCGGGAACCGAGAACCTGCTCGTCTTCGACGACGTGCCCTACAAGCTCGGCACCGTCGCGTGGAACCATGATCCGGACGACCCGCTGAAGGACTGGACGTTCGTCTCCGCGGATGGCCGGGTGAATCTGGTGCTCCACCCGACCGCGCGGGAGATCAACGATCTCGATCTCTCCCGGAACTACCAGCACCTGCGAAAGGGCTACGGCAAGGTCTCCGGGAGCATCGTCCTCGGCAATGGCAGGCTGCTCACGATGTCCGACCTGACGGGCTTCGCGGAGGAGATGCACCTGGCCTGGTAGCGGTTCGTTGATGGCGACCCGGCCTGTCGTGCCTATGGTGCCGGGCAGCTGATCGCGTTCCGTTCAGGGCGAGCGCGAGGCCGTGCTTCTTCATCAGCCGGTAGAAGGTCACCCGGTTTCATCAGTCGTCGAGATGCCCCGCTCGTCTGCGACGATCATCGACTCCCCTTCGTTCGTCTCGCGGTCGAACGCATTCGCGACTTGGCCTTCGAGCGCTCGCCCTGCGCGCGACCCCGCTCGGGGACCACCGGCGTCGCGAGGAGCGGATACGTCAATTCGCGTTGGTGCCGAACACTCGCGAGATGCACCAGCCGTTCGCCGACGAGATAGAGGACGAGGTGCTCTGGGGTGACGTATTCGCGGACGTCCCGCGCCCCAAGGCGAGCACGGATTGCGTCGACCAGTTGCCGGCCCTCCGCGGAGAGACTCGTCCACCCCCGAAATGGTCGTCCTATCGCCGGTTGTCTCTCCAGAAGAGGAAGGACGCGAATACGCAGAGTCGTCCGAAGGCGTTCAAGGGAGGTCGACCTCGCCAGGGCCTCAGATGCTTCGAGGCGACTGAGCGCGGCGGCGAAGGATCTCGTCGCGACCACCCGATAACGGCGGCGGGACCGAGTCATCGACGGGCGCGTCGTTTGGGTTTCCTCGGTTCTTGGAGGAGCTTCCGGGCGTCGACAACTCTCCCAGCATCGATGTCGTCCAGGGCTCGTTCTACGTCCTCGAGGAGCAGGAGGTGGATCCGCTCCTGCTGCAGCCGGTGGTACTCGTCGAGCCGTTCCGCGGCGATGAGTGCGATCGCTTTCCCACCTCCGCGGGTGATGATCTTCTCGGCACCTGCGCTGACTTCGTCAGCGAGCTCCGACAGATGCGCCCGAGCGTGGCTCAATGAAACAATGTCGTCACTGCTGATCGGCATGGCCTTTTGAGCGTACAGTTTTCTGTACGCCAGCGAAAGCCGAGGCGGCAGGTGGATGTGTTCCGGGTACCTACGGTGCAGCGGGTGCGCTGACGCTCTCCGCCTTCGGCTGCCACTCCGGCAGAGGCGTGCTGTCGTAGTTCACCAGCTTCGAGCCCGCCATCACCTCGTCCCTCGTCGCCCAGGACATCCTCAGACACCTCGGTCGCCTCGAGCCGCCCTCCGAGCTTCCTCGCCAAAGTCCCGCGCCTCAGCTCGCTCTCCCTCTCGGCGCCTGACGCGTTCGCACCCGTCGCCCAAAGGCACGCGCTCCCCCGAGCACGGCACTCGTCCGCCCGGCGTCCGCGACGGGAGCGCCTTCGCGGTTGGCTCTCGGCCCAGTGACGCCCGCTCCTCCCTTCGGTCCGCCCCTGCTCACATCGCTCGGCGCAGGCGCTCGTCCTCAGGGAGCCGGGTTGGAGTTCCTATCCTTCGGCGACGTGGCGCGCTTCCAAGACACCTACCAGATCAATGTGAAGGCGCTCGCGGCGGTGAACGCCAAGGTGCTGGCCAGCAGCTCGGCGCGGGTGCAGGGCGACGTGGCCACGCTCGACGCCGTCGCCGTCCCGGTGATCGCGCCGCCGTGAGTGGTGCTCTACAGTGAGGAATACATGCTGATGGCCCTCTCCCTCGTCGCGCTCTCCGCCGCCCCGACTGCAGATCCCCTGGCAACCTGCCGACGCCTCGGCGACGAGACCCTCGACTGTGACGAGCTCGGGGTGTTCGGCTTCGAGAACGTCCCCCTGGCGCCGTCGAAGGTCGAGTCCCTCCTGGCGCGGGTCGCGGGGGCCGGGTCGAAGGTCTCACGGGCGGCGCAGACTCCCGGGGCGAAGGAGCCGGTGTGGTCCCTGGAGACTTCGAAGCCCGGCTGGAAAGGCTTTCATTTCGAAGCGACCGTGCACCGGCGCTCCGGGGCCGAGGGCACCGTCGTCGTCTGTGGAGCCAAGGACCCGGCGGTCGCTCGCGAGCGCTGCCCGGCCCTCCGCCGCGCCATCGAGGAGTCGGGCTGGGCCGGGTTGACGCGTAAGCTGCCCATTCGAGTCGGCAACCATGCGGTGGAGGTCGACTCGTCGTGCGACGCGCACTTCGCGCCGAACGCGGACGGGGTCGAGGTGACGATGACCTGCTCGACGGGGCTGATCAGCTTCATCGAGGTGCGGGGAACGAGGAGCTCCCTGACCCGAGCGTGGGAGGAGTGGAAGCGCGATCAGGCGACGCGTGGCGATTCGGCTGTGCAGGGGAAGTGCAGGCTCTTCGCCGACGACGACGCGCTGTGCGTGCGCACCGCGCTGACCGCCCCTGGCGTGGAGGGCGGCACCAGCGTCACGGCCTTCTCCCGCAGCGACGACTGGAGCTACGCCGTCATCGCGACGTGTCTGTGGGCACCGGATCACCCCTACCCGTCCTTCTGTCGTCGAGTGATGGCGCTCTCTCCGGGAGCTCCTGACGCCCGGGGCGCGGGGCCCCGTGACGCGGGCCGAATCGCGCAGTGAGTGACGACCCCGGCGGCCAGTGCCCATCCACAGGCTTGCGACGTCCTCTGGGAGGCTGACGTGTACGGTGCAGCCATCGGTGACCTCGAACGCCGACAGCCGGACGTTCGGCTGCTGGACCGGCGGAGCGCCTGCCACTGCCAGGACGTGATCAGAGCGCCGCACGTCGGGAGCTAAACGTTCTTCGCTGCGACCCAGCGTGCACGGAAGCCCATGGCGCGCCTTCTGCCTCGCGGAGGCCCACCGTGGAAGGTTGGTGCCGGTCGACGCCCAGGGCCGGTTTCGCCACGCTGGCGACGCGGCTCCATTCGGCGGTGCGTCGCAGGTGTTCGAGGTGCAACTGCCGCCCCCGGATCCGCGTGACGGCTTGGTGCGGATTCGCGCAAGATCCGTCCCCATGTCGAGACTCCCTGTGGTGTGGTCATTGGCTGCGATTACGGCGGCCTGCGGGACGGCCCCCGGCACCGCGACCTTCCAGATCCCCAAGGGTGCCCGCTCCGCGAACGTGCTGCTTGTATCCGACGGGACCTCGGCAAAGGACGCCGAGCTCTGGTCGAGCCTACGCGTGACGCCACCCGGCGCCGAGTCGCCTGTCCCGGTACGACCCTACGCGCTGAACGTGCGGGCGGCTGACGGCCGCGTGCGAAAGGCGCGCGCTCTCGAGCTCGTCACGCCCTTCGCCGACCTGACGCCCGGGACTTGGACCCTCGAGGTTCCGAAGCTCACGGTGCCCATCGACGTCGAGGTGATGCTTCCCGCCGCGCGCGCCGATGGACCGGCGACCTTCGATCTCCACTTCGTTCTCGACACTGACTGCATTTCGGACCTCGACGGCGTTCAGAAGACGCTCGAGCTCGCCGCGAGCGACGTGTCGAGCTGGCTCGTCCCGGAGCCCGACCTGGTGATCGGGCCGATTCGCGTCGAGCGGCAGAGGCTCGGCATCACGTGCGACATGAACGCCTTCCCGCTCATCGCGCCGCGCTTCGACACCGGAAAGCGCGAGCTCACGTTCCTGGTGACGAGCGGCGGCATCTCCATCGCGACGGATACGGGCGAAGAGACGGGGTACATCGGCATCGCCTCGATCCCGGCCTTCGCGGCTGCCGACGGCGGCTTCCCGTTCGTCACGGGAGAACTGTCGGTGCCAGACGCTGCGTACCCAGTGGGAATTCTGGCACAGACCATCGCCCATGAAGTCGGACACTTCCTCGGCCTCCGTCACGTGGTGGAGCGAGATGGCACGCCCGACGACCTCGACGACACGCAGCCGTGTGCCGACCCGTCGGACCCGGATCACTCGGGCACCGCCGATTACTGGGAATGCGGTCTCGCGAGCGGGAACCTGATGTTCTGGCAGAGCGGCTCGCCGGACCATCAGCCACTCAGCCGGTCACAGCGAGACATCGTGCTCCGCTCGGTGTTCATCCACGCCCCCTGAGTCACCGTCGGACTCGACGACGGTGAGCTGCTGACTGTGCCGCGCTCGTCTCGTGGCCCCTCTCGAATGTCCGGCTCTTCGTCTCGAGCTTTCGCCGGCGCTCAGGGCAGCGTCACGAGGTAGACACCGGCGGCAGCAGCGTTCGAGGTGTAGAAGACCTTGGTCTTGTCGCTGGAGAGGTAGAAGGAAGCGCCGGCGCGCGTGGCGAGCAGGGTCGGGCGGTTCGCCGACGCCATATCGGCGACGAAGAGGTCCGCCGTTCCAGGGACGCCAGCCGTGCCGGGGACCAGGTTGGCGTTCCACACCACCTGCGTCCCCTTGCTGGCGTAACCGCTCCACACCCGGGTTCCGAGCTGCCTCGGCGTCCCGCCGCTCACCGGCTTGGCGAAGTAATTGCCGACGAAGTCGCTGGGGCTCATGTTCGTGAACGGATAGGAACTGCAACCCGGCTCCCTGAAGGCGAGCGCCTGCGCCGAGCGAGGAGAGCAGCGGCGGACCGAGGGGGAAAACGAGCGTCACAGGGCGGAGAGCCTGGCGTGAACACGGTTCTCGGCGGAGACGAGGCGGACGAGTGTCATGCGCGGGTGAGCGCGTGCGTTCCGGCGAAGGGGGAGACGCGTCAGGCGCCGAGAGCGAGCTGGGGCTCGGGCCTGGGGCGGGGGAGCGCCGAGGGAGGCTCGAGGCGACCGAGGAGTCGGAGGATGTTCTGGGCGACGAGGGACGAGGTGATGGCGGCGAGGACGCGGCGGTGGCCACCTCAGGGGCAGGAGAGGACGTCGACGGCGAAGGTGCGGCGGAGGAGCGAGGCCCTCCTGAGCCCGTCGAAGGACGAGGCGCGGAGGCCGTGGAGGTGAAGGCGGCTGCGCGGAGGAGCAGGCGAGCGGGCCGAGCGCGCGCGGCGACTCCACCATCGGCCGACCGAAGCGGACGATGAGAGGGCGAAGGGTGGCGTTTGGTCCGAAGACGCCAGGGGGTGACACGCCCGAAACCACAGCGCGCGCTCAGGTGGTCCGTAAGGACGGCGTCGAGCTGAGGGGCCTTGGGGCGCACCCCAACCCGGTGAGGCACGGTGCCCATTGTGCCTAGCAGCTGAGGCGCCTCAGGCCTTCGCCGCCGGCCGCACCCCGCGCTCCAGCGTCACGCCGTGCTTCTTCATCAGCCGGTAGAAGGTCACCCGGTTCACGCCCGCCTTCTGGGCCGCGGCGCTCACCGTGCCGCCGCTCGCGGCCAGGAGCTCCTCGAGGTAGCGCTTCTCGTGGGGAGCGATCCACCGTTCGCGCAGCTCGAGCAACGTCTCGGGCCCGGCCGCCGTCGCGGGCGCGGTCGCCGCCGAGGTCGCGCCCGCCTCCCGCATCGACTTGGGCAGGTCCTTGGCCTGCACCTCCTCGCCGGTGGCCATGATGACCGCGTGCTCGAGCGCGTTCTTGAGCTCGCGCATGTTGCCGGGGAAGTCGTAGGCGAGCAGCCGGGCCATCGCGCCCTTGGAGACCGCGGTCACCGGCCGGTGGTGCCGCTCCGCCGCCTGCTGCAGGAAGACCTGGGCGAGGATCTCCAGGTTGTCCTTGTAGCTGCGCAGGGGCGGCAGCTCGATGCTCATCACGCTGATGCGGTAGAAGAGGTCGTCGCGGAATTTCCCCTCGCGCACCATGGCGGCGAGGTTGCGGTTGGTGGCGCAGATGAGCCGCACGTCGACGTGCTCCGGCGCCTCGTTGCTGCCCAAGGGCGTCACCTCGCCTTGCTCGATGGCGCGCAGGACCTTGGCCTGCAGCACCAGCGGCAGCTCGCCCAATTCGTCCAGGAAGAGCGTGCCGCCGTCGGCCTTCTGGAACTCGCCCTTCTTGTGGAACGACGCGCCGGTGAACGCGCCCTTCACGTGGCCGAAGAGCACGCTCTCCAGCAGGGTCTCGGGGATCGCCGCGCAGTTCACGGTGACGAAGGGCTTCTGCGCCCTGCGGCTGTTGAAGTGAATGGCGCGCGAGACCAGGTCCTTGCCGGTGCCGCTCTCGCCGGTCACCAGCGTGGGCGCGTCGGTGGGGGAGACCTGCTCGATGCGCTGCTCCACCTCGAGCCACTGCGGCGACAGCCCCTTGATCACGAAGGGCCGGCCGGAGTCGCCGGTGGAGCGCGCCAGCTGCGCCCGCCTCAGGTGCTTGGCCGACAGCGCTGCCACCTCGCCGAGCGCCGACACGTGCTCGGGCGCGAAGGCCTGCTTCTTCAGCGACGAGACGGTGAGCACGCCCAGCGGCTTGCCCTGCCAGGGAATCGGCACCGCCAGAATCGAGGCCACGTCGAGGAAGTAGCGGGCGTAGTGGGGGTCCTTCGAGGTGTCGTTGCAGACGTAGGGCTTGCCTGACTCGAAGCAGGCCACCGCGATGCCGTTGGGCCGGCCGTCCTTGCGCGGGCGGAGCACGGCGCCCGTCCCCGGTAGCGCCACGATGACGTCCGCCACCATGTGGAAGTCGACCCGGAGGCCCTTCAGCTTGCCGTCGTGGAGGAAGACCGCGCCGTCGCGGGTGCCGGTCTGCGCGCAGGCCACCTCGACCAGGCGCCGCGCCACCAGCTCCATGTCCGCGGAGTGGAGGAGCGTGTCGATGTCGATGTTCGGCAACATGTGTTGCACACGGTAGTCATCGGTGTTGCATCGAAGCAACAATCCCGCTTGCGCGCCCCGGGGTTCTCGTGGGTTCCGCGCGGGTCGTCACTGGCACATCGACTGCAATCCTCGCGACCCGAGTTCACCAATTCCTTCTCGGAGAATCCCATGAAGACCCTTCGCCTCCTCCCGCTGATCGTCTCCGTCTCCCTCCTCACCGCCTGCGGCGTCGACCAGAACGCCACCACTCCCGACGAGCTGTCGACCGGCGCGGCGGAGCTCGCCACCAAGGGCAAGTTCGAGACCTTCGTGGGCAAGGACGGGCAGACCTACTTCCACCTCCTGGCCGGCAACGGCGAGAAGGTGCTGGCGTCGCAGGGCTACGCCTCGACCTCGGGCGCGCTCGACGGCGTCGCCTCGGTGAAGGCCAACGGCGCCAGCGAGCTGCGCTACCTGCTGCGCGAGTCGAGCAACGGCGCGTCCTACTTCGTCCTCACCGCGGCCAACGGCGCCATCATCGGCACCAGCGAGATGTACGCCTCGGCGTCGAACGCCACCCGCGGCATCGCCACCGTGATGAAGGTGGTGAAGGCCACCGTCGAGACCGGCGCGGCCCAGGTGCAGAGCGACGCGCGCTTCGAGATCTTCAAGGGCCTCGACGGCAAGTACTACTTCCACGTGAAGGCGAAGAATGGCGAGATCGTGCTGCAGTCGCAGGCGTACACCACCAAGGCCTCGGCGAACGCGGGCGTCTCCTCGGTGCAGACCAACGGCGGCGTCGCCAGCCGCTACGCGGTGACTCCGGCGGCGGACGGCAGCTTCTACTTCGTGCTCAAGGCGGCCAACGGCCAGGTCATCGCGAACGGCGAGACCTACGCCTCGAAGTCGAACGCCGAGCGCGCGGTCGGCTCGTGCGTGACGCTGCTCACCGGCACGGTCCTTCGCTGAACCGCTGACGCTTCAAAGGGGGAGTGGAGGGCGCGGGCGACCGAGAGGTCTCCCGCGCTTTCTTTTTTCGTGCTGCGCGCCTGGGCGCGTGAGGTGTGGAAAGCTCCGGCGCCCATGCGCTTCGTGCTCCTCGCCGCTCTGGTGCCGTGCCTCGCTCTCGCCGCCGCGCCGCGCCGACCCGTGGTGGCGCTCCTGCCCACCCACGCCGCCTCGCCCGAGGTGACGCGCCTGGGGCTGTTGATGCAGGCCCGGGCCTCGGAGCTCGTGGAGGCCACCGGCCGCTACAGCGAGGTGCACCTGAAGCAGGTGGTGGCGATGGCGCGGCAGGAAGGGCTCGACCAGGACCGCCTCGCCGAGGACGCGCTGGCCGACCAGGCGCGGGTGCTGCTCGGCGCCGATCGGGTGGTGACGCTCACCCTCGCGCAGGACGGCGACGCCTTCACCCTCTCTGGGGCGGTGCGCGACGGGAAGGACTCGAAGGCCTACTCCAAGAAGGTGCCGGGGAACTGGCCCGAGGCGCTGCTGCAGGGGAGCGAGGCCATCGCGCAGGCGGTGGTGGCGATGGAGAAGGGGACGCTCTCCAGCACCAAGGCGCAGCCGGAGTCGCGCTCCGACGCGGCGCTCAAGGCGCTCGGCCAGTGCTGGGAGACGGCGCTCTCGCAGTCCTTGAGCATCGAAGCGCCAGTGGCGCTCTCCGGCGAGTCGCTCGACGCGGCGCTGGCGTCCTGCAAGTCGGCCGTCGAGGCGGATCCCAGCTTGCGGTTCGCCAAGGCCAGCCTGGCGCTCTTGCAGGCCATCAACCGCGAGGACGACGGCGCCGAGAGCACGCTCACCTCGCTGGGCGACTCCGACGCGGCGCTGGAGCCCTTGGCGCTGGCGCGCTTCTACCTGCTCACCCGCTCGCAATCGAACGAGGCGGGCGTGGCGTGGCTGAAGAAGGTGCTCAAGAACCACCCGGGCGAGCTGCTCTTGCAGGCCTATGTCGCCGACACCCTGGCCTCGATGAACCAGCACTCCCGCGCGGCGATGGCGTGGATGGAGTACCTGACCCTGGCGCCCAACTCGCCCTACGCGCAGGGCCGCCTCTCGCGCTCGCTGGCGCGGCTCAACAAGCAGGAGCCCTCACTGGAGGCGGCGAAGAAGGCGCTCGAGCTCGCGCCCCAAAGCCACGAGGCGCGGCTCCAGCTCGCCAGCCGGCAGGTGGACTGGAAGCTGCTCGACGAGGCGATGGCGACCTTGAAGCCGCTGGT
The DNA here is from genome assembly GCA_037443525.1 of Archangiaceae bacterium. Taxonomy (GTDB): domain Bacteria; phylum Myxococcota; class Myxococcia; order Myxococcales; family Myxococcaceae; genus JBBIOE01. The sequence continues at coordinate 12,446 of JBBIOE010000120.1, forward strand.
GGCCGAGCAGCACGCGCCGCCCGAGGCGATGCTCAGGCTCGGGTGGGCCTACTGGCTCGCGGGGAACACCGACGCCGCCGCGCCGCTCTTCACCGCCGCCGCCGAGCGCGCCAGCGGGCCCCAGGCGTGGCGCACGAGGGGCCGCGCGCTCTACAACCTGGCCTTGGTCGAGGCGAAGGGCGGGAAGCTGGACAAGGCCAAGGCGACGCTCTTGGCCTCGCGCGAGACGGGCTTCATCGTGGCCCGCCCGGACCCGGTGCTGGCGGAGGTGACGAAGGCGCTCGCCGCCAAGCCCGCGCCCAAGCCTTTGGCGGCGCCGATGTCGCCCGGCTCGCTGTACGTGAGCCTCGAGCCGGTGAAGAGCAAGGCGCCGAACGTCCCGGCGGAGAAGGCGGCGCTGGCGGAGCAGCTCGCGAAGGACAAGCTCGCGCAGCTCGGCGCCTCGTTCGCTCCGGCGGGCGAGGAGAAGGCGGCGGCGCTGGAGCTGATCAAGTCGAAGAAGCTCAAGGGCTACCAGCTCGCGATTCAGCTCTTCCCGGCGCCGAGCGACGGCCTCAAGGCCGACGTCCTGGTGATGACCTACCCGGAGAAGGCGCTCAAGGGCAGCTGGAGCGTGTCGGCGAACGGCGCGGACGTGGACGGGCTGCTGCAGGCCATCGTGCCCAAGGTCCTCGAGGACGCGGCGGGGGATTTGGACTGGCGGCCGTAGGACAACCGTCTTGCCTCGGCCGGCGACGTTCTTTACACGCGCCAGCGTCTTCGGTCTGATGCGTGGTTCCTCGACACATCGAGCGAGACGTCCTTCAGGGAGGGTCACAACGTGGCGCACATGGTGATTTCGATTCGTCGGTCGCTCTCGGCCGCTTGCCTCGCGGCGGCGCTGCTCGGCTCCGCCTGCACCGGGTCTACTGGTCCTGCTGGTCCCGCGGGTCCTGCTGGTCCCGCCGGCCCTGCCGGTGCCAAGGGCGCCGACGGCGTGAATGGCGTCAATGGCTCGACTGGCCCCGAAGGCCCCGTGGGCGTCACCGGCCCCACGGGTCCTGCTGGCCCGACTGGTCCCACCGGCCCTCAGGGCTCCGCGGGTTCGACGGGGGCCACCGGTCCGGCGGGCCCGGCGGGCCCGGCGGGTCCGACGGGTCCGGCCGGGACGCGCTTCACCTCCTTCGTCGCCTGGGGCGATTCGAGCTGCCCCGCTGGCTCGACGACGGCCTACAGCGGCTTCGCCTTCGCGAACCACTACCAGCACGCGGGCGATGGGCCGCCGATCTGCCTCAAGAAGAACACGAACCCTGGCATTCCCCGCGCCTACCAGGGGGACATCGTCTACGGCGTGAGCGTGCAGGGCGGCGCCGGCGTTCACCCGGGCCAGATCGCGAACAACGTGCGGCTCGCCTGCTCCTCGTGCACGACCACCGGTGGCCAGTGCTTCGAGTACCTCGGCGACACGGCCTGTCCGACCGGCTTCACGGCGGCGTACTCCGGGTATCTCTACGGCGGCCACTACACGCACGGCCGCATGAACCGCTTCTGCGTCGACCAGAACAACTTCGACGGTACGAACGCGAACACCCCCGACAACGGCGCCTACATCTACCCGACCAGCACCGAAAGCACTGGCGGCACCGGCGTGCCGACCGCCGCGTACATCAAGTGCGCGGTCTGCTGCGCGAACTGATCGCCGAAGGTTCCGCCTTCCTTCCGCCGAGTGGTGAAGAGGCCCTGACTCCCGAGTGGGGGCAGGGCCTCGTCGTTGGCGGTCCCTACTTCGGCGCCGCCACGCTCTTGAAGTCGCCGGCCTTCACGAACACCAGCCGCTGGGGATCGACGTACTTCTTCACCGCGCTCGAGAGCTGCTCGGGCGTGAGCGCCTTGTACTTCTGATCGAGCTCGTCCTCCCAGGCCATGGTGCGGCCCAGGCGGCTCTGGCGCGCGAGGGCACCAGCCAGCTCGTCGTCGTTGGCGCGCGACTGCAGGCGCTGGTTCATCAGCTCGCTCCTCACTCGCTCCAGGTTCTCCGGCGTGACGGTGGACCACTTCTCCAGCTCGGCCTTGAGGCCCTTCTCCACCGCGTCCACGTTCTGCGGCGCGTAGATGATGGAGGAGCCCATGGCGGCGCGATCGTTCTCCGCGCCCACGTCGCTCCAGGCGTAGGCGCCGTAGGTCAGGCCCTTCTGCTCGCGCAAGGAGACGAAGAGCCGCGCCGACGCGCTGCCGCCCAGCATGAAGGTCGCCAGGCTGAAGCCCGGGTAGTCCGGAGACGACTCGGTCATCTGCAGGGTGGTGCCCGCGCCCATCCAGGCGTTGGCCTTGTCCGGCGTCTTGAGCTCCACCGCGTTCGGCGAGACCGCGACGTAGCGATCCGGCGCGAGGACGTAGGGCTCCTTCGCCGTCCACGAGCCGAGCATCGAGGCCAGCGTCTTCTCCAGCTCGGCCTGGTCGAAGTCGCCCACCACCGCCACGGCACCGTTCTGCGAGCCGTAGAACTTCGCGTGGAAGGCCTTCACCTGCTCGAGCGTCAGCGCCTTCACCGCCGCGATGCGCTCGGGGATGGTGGGGACGTACGCCGGGTGCTGCTTGGGGAGCGGCGCCAAGGAGCGCTGCAGCTCGAGCGAGCCCAGGGCCTGCGGCTCGTCCTTCTGCTGCTCGAGCGAGGCGAGCACCTGGTTCTTCCACGTCTCGAACTCGCCCGGGTCGAAGGCCGGCTGCTTGAGCACGTCGTCGAGCAGCTGCAGCGTCTCGGCGAGCTGGGGCCTCTGCACCTGCACGGTGATGCCCACGCCCTGGCCGCGACCGGACACGCCCACCTGCGCGCGCAGGCGCTCGAGCGCGGTGCGGAACTCCTTGTAGGGCAGCTTCTTGGTGCCGCGGTTCATCAAGGCCGCGGTGGCCTCGGCCACGGCGCGCTGGCCGGCGAGCGACTGCTCGGTCCCGAGCCGCAGCTGCAAGGACACCCGCACCGCCTCGGCGCGCGTCTTCTTGGAAAGCAGCGCCACCTTGGTGCCGTTGGCCAGCGCGTAGCGCTTGGTGCGGCTCTCGATGTTCTTCGGGCTCGGGTCGAAGGCCTCGCCCTTCGCCACGCCCTCGCCGCCCTTGTAGTCCTTCACCAGGGGGCCCACGTCGGGCGCGAGCGGAATCGGCGCGCGGTCCGGCTTCTCGGTGGGGACGTACTCGCCCAGGGTGCGGTTCTGCGGCTTCATGTACTTCGCCCACACGCGCGTCACGTCGTCGAGCGTCACCTTCTTCAAGGTGTCGCGCTGCACGAAGACCATGCGCCAGTCGCCCATGGCGGCCCACTCCGAGAGCCACTTGCCCACCACCTCGGAGTTCTGGAGCGACTGCTCGTACTGCGACAGCCAGCCCTCGCGCGCGCGATCGACCTCGGCCTGGGTGATGGCCTTCGGCGTCTCGACGATGGAGACCAACAGCTCCTTCGCCTTGGCCACGTCGTCGCCGGGCTTCATGGTGACGAAGCAGGGGAAGAGGCCGGGCTCGCGGAGGTCGTCGATGCCGCAGCCGGCGCTGGCGGCCTTCTTGGTGTCGACCAGCGCCTGGTGGAGGCGGCCTTGAGGCTCGTCGCCGAGCACGCCCTGCAGCACCATCAGCGCGGGGTAGTCGGGGTCGGTCACCGCGGGGACGCGCCACATGGCGTCGAGCTGCGGCGTACCGCCCACGCGGCGCACGGTGACGAAGCGCTCGCCGTCCTGCACCGGCTCCTCGGTGAAGGTGGTGTTGAGGGTGCGCGCGGGCTTGGCGATCTTGCCGAAGGAGTCGGCGATGACGGCGTAGGCCTTCTTCGCGTCGTACTTGCCGGCCACCACCAGCACCGCGTTGTCCGGCTGATAGTAGCGCTTGTAGAAGGCCTTCAAGTTGTCGACGGGCACGCGCTCGATGTCGGCCTTGATGCCGATGACCGCGCGGCCGTAGTTGTGCCAGGGCAGCGCCGCGGCGCGCACGCGCGAGTTGAGCACGTAGCCGGCGTTGTTCTCGCTGCGCTCGAACTCGTTGCGCACCACCGTCATCTCGGTGTCGAGGTCCTTCTTGTCGACGAAGCTGTTCACCAGGCGGTCGGCCTCGAAGCGCAGCGCGAACTCCAGGTTCTCGGGCGTGGAGGGCAGCGTCTCGAAGTAGTTGGTGCGGTCCTCGCGGGTGGTGCCGTTCCAGCGGGCGCCGCGCTGACCCATCTCCTTCTTCGGGTCTTTGAACCTGGTCGAGCCCTTGAAGAGCATGTGCTCGAGCAGGTGCGCCATGCCCTTCTCGCCGTAGCCCTCGTGGCGGCTGCCCACGAGCACGGTCATGTTCACCGTGACGGTGGAGGCCGAGTCGTCGGGCACGAAGAGCACGCGCAGGCCGTTGGGCAGGTCGTACTCGGTGACGCCCTCGACGGAGGCGACGTGGGTGAAGGACTTGGGGGGCGTGGGCTCGGCCTTCGGAGCAGCGGGGCCGGCGCCGAGGGCCGTGATCAGGGCGAGCGTGAGGAGCATGAAGCGCGCTTGTAACGCCGCCCGAAGCGAATGGGGATTCGATTGGCCCGGAAGGTGAGCGCACCGTTTGTAGGGTATGCAGCAGCCCCTATGCGGACCCCCGCCACCCGACCGCTCAGCGACGCCGACGTGGCCGTGCTCGGGAGTGGGGCGCTCTTCCGCGGCCTCGCGCCGACCGCCCTCGCGGACATCGCCCGCGCCGCCCGAAAGGTGAGCCTGGGGAAGAAGGAGCCGCTCTTCAGGCAAGGCGAGCGCGCCGACGCGGTGTTCCTGGTGTTGAGCGGCCAGGCGAAGGTGCTGGAGACCGGCGACGACGGCAACCAGGTGGTGCTGCGGCTCGAGGGGCCGGGCGCGCTGCTCGGGCTGCTGGCGGCGCTGGGCGGAGAGCCGGCCTACCCGGTGACCGCGGAGGCGCTGGAGCCGGTGACGGCCGCGCGCTGGGACGGGAAGGAGTTGAGCGCGCTGTTGAAGGCGCACCCGGCGCTGGCGCTGACGATTCTCCCGATGGTGCTGGGGCGCTTGCGCGAGGTGCAGGACCAGGTGCGGGCGCTGGCGACCGAGCGGGTGGAGCGGCGCGTGGCCCGGGCGGTGGTGCGGCTGGTGCGGCAGGCGGGGCGCTCGACGCCGGAGGGCGTCAGGGTCGACGTGGCGCTGACCCGGCAGGAATTGGCGGAGATGGCGGGGACGACGCTGTTCACGGTCAGCCGGCTGCTCAGTCAGTGGGCGACCGAGGGCGTGCTCGAGACGCGCGCCCGGAAGCTCCTGATTCGGAAGCCGCACGAGCTCATCAAGCTCGCCGAGGAACTCTGAGGACGATCGCCATGCGCAAGAGCTACGAAGCGTCGTGCGAGGAGCTGATCCGGCAGGGGGTGATTGACGAGGTCCCTCCGATGCCCACCCGGCAGCCCGCCTACGACGACGAGCTGCTCGGCCTCGAGTTCTTCCGGACCGAGGTCGCGGACCTCCAAGCCACGGCCATGACGCTCCCCCGCACCTTCTTCGGGCGCAGCCGAATCGCAGCCTGTTCCTTCGTCGATACCGATCTCTCGGAGTCGACGCTCTGCTGGAACGACTTCGAGGACGTGGACTTCTCTCGGGCCGGGCTCGGCCGAGCCGACCTGCGCAGCTCGCTCTTCCTCCGCTGCCGGTTCGACGGCGCCGACCTGAGCGAGGCGGATCTCCGACGCTCGACCTTCGAGGAGTGCACTTTCGTCGGCACCGCGTTTCTGAGCGCCAGGCTGACGAGGGGCCAGGCCTCGGCGCTGCCGCTCACCTCCGACCAGCGCCTTCAGGCCGCGGTCACCCGGGACGAGGGGCCCGAGCCGCCCGGGGGCTGACCGTCGAGGGGGTGGCGGCGTCGAATTCGACCGAACTTTGCGGCTCCGCAAAGTACGTCGGCGTGCCCGGGCGCATGGTTCCGGCATGGCTCGACGAACCTCCCGCACCGCGCACCCCCGCCGGACGTCGTCCGCAGGTCCGTCGGGCCTGCTCTCTCGGCCGCTCGATGAGCTGGTGACGGTGCTGGGCCCGAGCGGGCTCGCGGCGCTGGGCCTCTCCGCCTGCACGGGCTGCGCGATGGCGCCGTTCGAGACGGTGGCCGACGCGGTGCGTGAGCTGAACGCCGACTCGGCGCGCGTGCTGCGGGCCTTCGAGAAGGCGCTGCGAAAGGCGGGCAAGCCATGATGGACCCCGAGGTCGTGCGCGCGTTGCGCGTGGTGATGGACCCAGAGCTGGGCCTCGACGTCGTCTCGCTGGGGCTCATCTACGAAGCGTCGCGCGAGGGCGAGAAGGCCCACGTGGTGATGACCGTGACGAGCCCCGCATGCCCGCTCGGCTCGATGATGGTGGAGGACGCCAGGAGCGCGGTGTCTTCGATGGTGCCGGGCGTCTCCGAGGTGGACGTCGAGCTGGTGCTCGAGCCGCGCTGGACGCCCGACCGCATGACTCCCGAAGCGAAAGAGCAACTGGGTTTCCCCGAAGCATCCCCGGCCATCCCGGCCGAGGGCACCTGAAGGAGCACCGCATGAGCAAGACTCTCGACGTCCGCACCATCGTCCCCCGCGAGCGCCACCCGCTGATCTTCCAGACCTTCGACGCGCTGAAGCCCGGGGAGGCGTTCGAGCTGGTGAACGACCACGATCCGAAGCCGCTCTACTACCACCTCTCGGCCGAGCGCTCCGGGCTCATCACCTGGAACTACCTCGAGCAGGGCCCGCAGATCTGGCGAGTGCAGATCGGACGCGCCGCATGAACCCGGCCCTGCGTCGACGTGGACCGGTGCTGGCGCTGGGCGCGTCGGCGCTGATCACCGGCCTGTGGGCCGGCCTGGCGCGCGTCGGCGCGGTGACGGCCACGCCGGCCTGCCCGATGGAGCACGGGCCGCTGATGGTCTCCGGCTTCCTCGGCACCGTCATCGCCCTGGAGCGGGCGGTGGCCGCGCGGACGTGGTGGGCGATGAGCGCGCCGCTCCTCTGCGGCGCGGGCGCTACGGCGCTGCTCTTCGGCCGGCCGGTGGAGGGCGCGCTGTTGCTCACCCTCGGCAGCCTCGTCGTGGTGGTGGTGCAGGCGAAGATGCTCCTGGGCGGCGCGGAGCTGCACCTGGTGGTGCTGACCCTCGCGGCCATCGGGTGGCTGGTGGGCAACGCGCTCCTCGCGCGCGGGCGGCCGGTCTTCGACGTGGTGCCGTTCTGGCTGGTGTTCCTGGTGGGCACCATCGCGGCGGAGCGCCTGGAGCTCAACCGCCTCTTGCCGCGGACGCCGCTGACGGTGAGCACCTTCCTCGCCGGCCTCATGCTCTTGATCGCGGGCGCGGTGGGGACGCTCGTCTCGCGCGACGTGGGGTTCCGCGTGCTCGGCGGCGGAGCGCTGGCGCTGGCCTGGTGGATGCTGCGCTACGACATCGCGCGGCGGACGATTCGGCAGAGCGGGGCGACGCGGTTCATCGCCGCGGCGCTGCTCTCCGGCTACGGCTGGCTCGGCGTGGGCGGCGTGCTGGCGCTCGCCTTCGGGCACCCCATCGTCGGCCCGCGCTACGACGCGATCCTGCACGCCATCTTCGTGGGCTTCGTCTTCTCGATGATCTTCGGCCACGCGCTGGTCATCGTGCCGGCGGTGCTCGGGGTGAAGGTGCCGTTCCGCGGGCGCTTCTACGTGCACCTCGCGTTGCTGCACGTCTCGCTGGTGGCGCGACTGGTGGGGGACCTGGCCAACGAGCAGCCGCTGCGCGTCTTCGGCTCGTGGGCGAACGTGGCGGCCATCGCGCTCTTCCTCGCCAGCACCGTCGCGGCGGCGATGGGAGAGGCGCGGAAGGGAAGCGTGCCCCCCGGGCGCGCGGAGGTGGCGGCGTCGTGAGCTGCTCCCTCCGACCCGTGCGAGCAGGTCGCGGGGCGGGCGTCGACGCGGTAGAGCGCTGACACCATGACCTTCTTCGATGACCTTCGCGCCGAGCACGAGCTCATCGAGCGGGTCGTCGGTTCGCTGCGCACCTTCGTGAGCTGGCGCGCGGCCGGGAAGCCCACGGGCGACGTGGGCGGCGCGCTCCTTGCGTTCTTCCTCGACTTCGCCGGCGGCTTCCACCACGCCCGCGAGGAAGGCGTGCTGGTGCCCGCGCTGATTCGAGAGGTCGAGCTGCCGAGAGAACGCGGGCCCATCGCCGAGCTTTTCAGCCAACACGCCACGATGGAGAAGCTGCTCGGCGACGCGGGCGCGCTCTGGGTGCGGCAGGCCTGGACGCCGGCCGAGGCCGCCGACGCGGTGCGGCTCACCACCGAGTACGCGGACCTCCTGCTGCGCCACATCGACATGGAGAACTCGGTGTTCTTCCCGGAGAGCGAAGCGAGGCTCGCGCGCCAGGGCGTGAGGGAGCTGGAGTCGCTCGTTCCCTCCCAGGCGGCGCTGCGCGCGAAGAGCGCGGTGGAGGCGTTGATCTCCGCTCTGCCTCCGACAGAGAACCCCGACCTGTTGCGCGGCGACGGCTGCGTGATGTGCCCCTCGATGGGCGTCACCTGCAAAGGCGTCGAGCGCGAGTGGTGGACCGACCAGGAGTGGGACGACTTCAAGGAGGCCCGCGCGGCGGGGGATTGAGGCGTCGGTAGCTCGGAAGGTCGACTTTCGGCTAATCTTCGATTCAATCGAAAGGTAGCCAAGTCATTCATTTCACAAGGGTTCTTGGGCCTCGAATCCGTCAGTTGGCGGCCCACTTCAAGGTCGTGGTGCTGACCGGAGCCCGGCAGACGGGGAAGACCACGCTGTTGGGAGAGCTGTTTCCTTCGTACACGCAGGTGAGCCTCGATGCGCCGCAGGACGCGGCGTTGGCCGAGAACGCGCCCGCGGAGTTCCTGACCCGCTTCGCTCGCCCGCTCCTGGTCGACGAGGTGCAGTACGCGCCGAAGCTCTTCCGTCACCTGAAGTCCGTGGTCGATCGATCGACCGCGAAGGGACAGGTGGTGCTGACGGGCTCGCAGCGGTTCGTCTTGATGAAGGAGGTCTCCGAGAGTCTCGCGGGGCGGGCGGTGGTCCTCGAGCTCCACCCGCTCTCGTGCGCGGAGCTCGGGTCCACGTTGACCGACGAGCTCGAGAAGCGGGGCTTGGCCGGGGTGCTCGCGCGCGGGTTCTACCCGGCGTTGTGGGAGGACCTCGGTGTGCCGAGCGTCGACTTCCATCGCAGCTACGTCTCGACCTGGCTGGAGCGCGACCTGCGGCAGATGCTGAACGTCGGCTCCCTCCGCGACTTCGATCGCTTCCTCCGAGCGTGCGCTGCGCGGAGCGCGCAGCTCCTCAACAAGGCCGAGCTCGCCCGCGACGTGGGAATCGCCGTGTCGACGGCTGGTCACTGGCTCAGCGTCCTCGAGGCTTCGGGGCTCATCGTCATCCTCGAACCGTGGTTCGAGAACAGGACGAAGCGGCTGGTGAAGACACCGAAGCTCTACTTCACCGACGTGGGGCTGCTCACGTTCCTGCTCGGCCTTGACGCGCGGGCGCTCGCGACGTGGCCGGGCCTCGGCGCGATCTGGGAAACCTTCGTGCTTGGCGAGCTGATCAAGTGGCGCGAAGCGCATCACCCTGAGGCGGCGCTGTCTTTCTACCGGGACAAGGACGGGCTCGAGGCGGACTTCCTCGTGCAGGTCGGCGGCGGGCTGACCGTGCTCGACGCGAAGCTTGCCGAGCTACCGGACACGTCCGATGCGAGGTCGGTGCACGCAGTGGCTGAGAAGCTGGGTAAGTCGGCGAAACGGCGCGCGCTGGTCACGCCGACGCGGTCGAAGGCTTTCCCGCTCGGGGCTCAGGCCGCCGTCGTGAGCGGGTGGTCCCTCTCGGAGTGGTTGGTCGGCGAATGACGTACGCTGAGTTCGCACTGAACGGGGGCTCTGGTGAGACAGCCGGACATCAGCAATGGCTTCTGGGGCGAGAATGATGACAGCCAACCCAGGCTGACGGACGAAGACGTTCGGTACGCCGAGTTGCAGCTCGGCGTGAACCTCCCGCGGAGCTACGTCGCGCTCCTGCGTCGACAAAACGGCGGCTACACGATGGGCCTTGCCGTCCAGGTTCCACTCACACGGGGACTGGGAGCCGACATCCTCGAACTCAGCGACTTCAACGGCGTCGTCGTCGACCCCTCGTGTCGATCGGCCTTCAACATCCTCAAGAGCCCGGTCTGGACGAGCGAATGGGACCTGCCTGAGCGACAGGTCCTCCTGGCTGGAGACGGACATTGGTGGCTGTCACTCGATTACAGGGACGGCGTGCAGCCAAGCGTGCAGCTGTTGTGTCCGGGCTTCGACGAGGACGTGATCGTCGCGGACACATTCGACGCCTTTCTCGAGAAGCTGATGCCGCTTCGCTACGAAGACGAAGACTGACGGCGACGCGGGCCACCTCGTGACCCGCTACGCCTTCTTTCCGCTGGTGAGCTCCAACTGCTCCGGCGCATCCAGCGCGGCCTGCACCGCGTCCTCGGGCAGCGCCTTCGAGGGCTTGATGCCCAGCTCCTTCAGCATCTCCGCCTGGCGGATCACGTTGCCGCGGCCGGTGACGAGCTTCTTCTCCGCGCGGTCGTAGGCCTCGTGGGCCTTGGTGAGGCTCGCGCCCACGTGCCTCAAGTCCTCCACGAAGCCGGCGAGCTTGTCGTAGAGCTCGCTGCCGCGCTTGGCGATCTCCTGCGCGTTCCTCGTCTGCTGCTCCTGCCGCCACAGGTGCGCCACCGTCCGCACCACGAACAGCAGCGTC
>JBBIOE010000121.1:0-22866 GCA_037443525.1 Archangiaceae bacterium
CACGGCCAGGTGGCGCTGGTGGCCGGCATCGGGGTCGGCATTCCCATCGCCAACGCCGGCCGCGGCGCGCAGACCTCCATCAACCTCCACGCCTGGGCCGAGTACGAGGTGAGCCGCGGCATGGCCCATCAGGCCGGCTCGCCGTGGGCATTCATCATCGGCCCCTCGCTCACCGTGGGCGACGTGGGCGCGAGCTTCTGACCGGCCCGCTCAGGCGCCGCGCAGGCCGAGAATCTGCCGGGCCTCGGCAGGGGTGGCGATCTCCCGGCCCGCCTGGCGCGCCACCTTTGCCATCGCCTCGATGAGCTGGCCGTTGCTCTGGGCCTTGGTCCCGTCGGGCAGGTAGAAGGTGTCCTCGAGGCCGGTGCGCAGGTCGCCGCCGAGCTCGGCGCAGCGCTGGTGCAGCGCCCAGACCTCCTGGCGCCCGATGCCGATGACCTGGAAGTGCGTGCCGGGGATCATCTCCTCGACGAGCAAGGGCAGCCACGACGCCTTGTTCGCCATGCCCGACTCGACGCCCATCACCAGCGAGACGTGGGGCGGGTTGGGCACCATCTTCCGGCGGGCGAAGAGCATCACGCTGCGCAGGATGCCGGTGTCGAAGCACTCGCACTCCGGCACGATGGAGAGCCGCTTCATCACCTGCTCGAAGGCCTCCACCTTCTCCACCGGGTTGTCGAAGAGCAGCGGGGGCCAGGCCCACTCGTTGTTCGACTTGAGCTTGAGGTAGTTGAGCGAGCCCGCGTTGAGGGCCGCCATCTCCGGCTTCACGCGCTCGAGGCAGGCCACCGGCCCGCTGATGTCGGGGCCGAAGACGCCGGTGGTGAGGTTCAGGACGAGGTCGGGCACCTCGGCGCGGATGGCATCGCAGATCGCGCCCGCCACCGAAGGGTCCCACGAGGGCAGCCGCCCCAGGCCCGGCTCCTGCGAGCGGAAGTGCACGTGCACGATGCTCGCCCCCGCGTCGCGCGCCCGCCGGGCCTCCTTGGCCATCTCCTCGGGCGTCACCGGCACGTGGTGCTGCTGGGGGTCGGTCAGCACTCCGGTCAACGCGCAGGTGATGACGGCTTTCTTCGAGGCCATGGCGCTCCTCCGTGCAGAACCGGCGCGCGGACCTTCGCGGCCATTGATTCCGAAGTCAATCGCCCGGGGCGCTACCAGCTCTCGCGCACCGGCCGGCCCTCGTCGTAGCCGGCGGCGCTCTGCACGCCGATCACCGCGTTCTCGTGGAGCTCGGCGAGGTTCTTGGCGCCCGCGTAGGTGCACGAGCTGCGCACCCCGGCGACGACGTGATCGATGAGGTCCTCGACGCCGGGGCGCTGGGGGTCCAGGTACATGCGCGAGGTGCTGATGCCCTCCTCGAAGAGCTCCTTGCGCGCGCGCTCGAAGAGCGAGTCGTTGCGGGTGCGCGCCCGCACCGCCCGGGCCGAGGCCATGCCGAAGTTCTCCTTGTAGAGGCGGCCCTCGGAGTCGCGCTGCACGTCGGCGGGGCTCTCGAAGGTGCCGGCGAACCAGGAGCCGATCATCACCGTGCCCGCGCCCGCCGCGAGCGCCAGCGCGACGTCGCGCGGGTGGCGGACGCCGCCGTCGGCGCAGACGAACCGGCCCTGCTTGCGCGCCTCGTCGGCGCAGTCGAGCACGGCCGAGAACTGCGGCCGCCCGACGCCGGTCATCATGCGGGTGGTGCACATGGCGCCGGGCCCCACCCCGACCTTCACCCAGTCGGCGCCGGCGTGAATGAGATCTCTCGTGCCCTCGCGAGTGACGACGTTGCCCGCCATCACCGGGATCTTGGGAGCGAGCGCGCGCACCTGCTCCACGGCCTCGAGCATGCGGCGCTGGTGACCGTGGGCCACGTCGATGACGAGGAGATCGGCGCCGGCGGCGAGCACCGACTCGGCCTTGGCCTGCACGTCGCCGTTGATGCCGATGGCCACGCCGACCACCAGCTTACCGGCGGCGTCGGTGGCGGGGGTGTAGAGCTGGCTGCGCAGGGCGCCCTTCCGGGTGACCACGCCGATGAGCCGCCGCCCCCGCAGCACCGGCGCGCAGGAGACGCGCTTGAGCGAGAGCTTCTCGAAGACCGACTCGACCGGCGTGCCGTCCTCGAGCGTCACCAGCTCGGTGGACATGACGTGGTGGAGCTGGGTGAAGCGGTCGACGGACTCCCCGTCCTTCTCGGTGAAGACGCCCACCGGCTCGTCCTTGTCGTCGACGACGATCACCGCGCCGTGCGCCCGCTTGTGGATGAGGTTCAGCGCCGACTGCACGGTGTCGTTGGGCGAGAGGGTGATCGGCGTCTCGTAGAGCAGGTGCCGCGACTTCACGTAGGCGATGTTCTGCCGGACGATGTCGAGGGGAATGTCCTGCGGCAGCACCGCCACCCCGCCCCGCCGCGCCACGGTCTCCGCCATGCGCCGGCCCGCCACCGCGGTCATGTTGGCGACCACCAGCGGCAGGCTCCAGAGCTTGCCGGGCGAGCTCAGGTCGACGTCGAAGCGGGAGACGACCTCCGATCGCGTGGGCACCATGAAGACGTCTGCGTAGGTGAGATCGTACGGAGGCGGCCGGCCGTCGAGCGTGCGCATGGGAGCTCCTGGGTGAGAGGCGGGGAAGCTAACCGAAAGGTCGGCGCGCTTCGACGGGCCGCGCGAGTGCTAGAGAGGGCCCATGGATCTGTTCGACCGCGCCGCGGAAGCCGACGCGTCTTCGCGCGCGCCGCTGGCGGAGCGCATGCGCCCGCGCACGCTCGAGGACTACGTGGGCCAGGAGCACCTGACCGGCGAGGGCAAGCTGCTCCGGCGCGCCATCGAGAGCGATCAGGTGCCGTCGCTGTTGTTCTGGGGCCCGCCGGGCACCGGGAAGACGACGCTGGCGCGCATCGTCGCCGAGGCCACCGGGGCGTACTTCGAGTCCATCTCCGCGGTGCTCTCGGGGGTGAAGGAGCTGCGCGAGGCGGTGGCCGCGGCCGACGAGCGCTGGAAGCTGCACAGGAAGCGCTCCATTCTCTTCGTCGACGAGATCCACCGCTTCAACAAGGCCCAGCAGGACGCGCTGCTCCCGCACGTCGAGCGCGGCACCATCACCCTGCTCGGCGCCACCACCGAGAACCCGAGCTTCGAGGTGAACGCGGCGTTGCTCTCGCGCCTGCGGGTGGTCACCCTGCGCGGCCTCGAGGAGGACGAGCTCAAGACGGTGCTCACCCGGGCCATCGCCGATCCCAAGGGCCTCGGGGGCAAGGTCAGCGTCGAGCCCGACGCGCTGCAGTTGCTCGCCAACGCCGCCGCCGGAGACGCCCGCCGCGCGCTCACCACCCTGGAGGTCGCCGCCGCGCAGTCGAGGGGCGTCGTCGATCGCCAGGCCGTCGAGGAGGCGCTCCAGGCCAAGACCCTCTTGTACGACAAGTCCGGCGACGAGCACTTCAACGTGGTCTCCGCGTTCATCAAGTCGATGCGCGGGTCCGACCCCGACGCGGCGGTCTACTGGATGGCGCGCATGCTGGAGGCCGGCGAGGACCCGCGCTTCGTGGTGCGCCGCATGGTGATCTTCGCCAGCGAGGACGTGGGCAACGCCGACCCGCGCGCGCTGCAGGTGGCCATCGCCGCGCTCCAGGCGGTGCAGCTGGTGGGCCTGCCCGAGGGCACGCTGCCCTTGACGCAGGCGGTGACGTACCTGGCGATGGCGCCGAAATCGAACGCCGTGCTCACCACCTACTCCAACGCGAAGAAGGCGGTGATGGAGCAGGGGCCCCTGCCCGTCCCCATGCACGTGCGCAACGCGCCCACCAAGCTGATGAAGCAGCTCGGCTACGGCTCGGGCTACCAGTACCCGCACGACTTCGAGGGGAACTACGTCCCCGAGCAGTACCTGCCCGAGGGCCTGAGGGGGCAGCGCTTCTACGAGCCGTCGGAGAACGGGGAAGAGAAGCGGCTCAAGGCGCGATTGGCCGAGATCCTCTCGCTGCGCGCGAAGAAGGAGCCGGGCGAGGACGGCTGAGTGCTCGAAGGCGGTCCACCGCCAGGCTCACGTCGCCACTTCCTCGAGCTCCATCTCGGCGGCGTCGTCGGCCGCGTCGGCGGCGGTGTCCCCCTTCATGCTCCGCCCGCCCACCTCGTACTGCTTGAGCAAGCGGCGGAAGTTCGAGCGGTCGACTCCGGCCGCGCGGGCCGCCATCGACACGTTCCCGGAGCTCTTCTCCAGCAGCGAGGCAAGGTAGCGCCGCTCGAAGGCGCGCATCGCGAGCTTCTTCGCCTGGGCGTACGGCAGGTGGGCCAGGCTGAACAGCTCGACCTCGCCGCCGCCCTTCGAGTTGTCGCGCACCTCCGACGGCAGGTCCGCCACGTCGATCGCCTCGCTCGCCGCCAGCACCACCGCGCGCTCGATCACGTTCTCCAGCTCGCGCACGTTGCCGGTCCACCGGTGGGTGGTGAGCGCCTCCATCGCCGAGGGCGTGATGCTGGTGACGCGCTTGCCGGTCTTCCCCGCGAAGAGCTTCAGGAAGTGGTGCGCGAGCAAGGGAATGTCCTCCGGGCGGTCGCGCAGGGGCGGCAGGCGCACGGTGATGACGTTCAGCCGGTAGAAGAGATCCTCTCGGAACTTCCCCTGCTCCTTCGCCCGCGCCAGGTCGACGTTGCTCGCCGCGATGACGCGCACGTCCACCTTCAAGGTGTCGTTCGAGCCGACCCGCTTCACCTCGCCCTCCTGCAGCACGCGCAGCAGCCGCACCTGGGTGGCGGGAGGGACGTCGCCGATCTCGTCGAGGAAGATGGTCCCCCCGTCGGCCGCCTCGAAGAGCCCCTTCTTGTTGGCCACCGCGCCGGTGAAGCTGCCCTTCACGTGGCCGAACAGCTCGCTCTCCAGCAGCGTGTCGGTGAGCGCCGAGCAGTTCACCGCGATGAAGGGCTTGTCCTTCCTCGGGCTGCGGTAGTGAATCGCGCGCGCCACCAGCTCCTTGCCGGTGCCGCTCTCGCCCTGAATCAGCACGGTGGCGGTCGAGTAGCTCACCGTCTCGACCATCTTGAAGACCGCGCGCATCTGCTGCGACTGGCCGATGAGGTCCTCGAACTGGTTCCGCGCCGAGAGCGCCTCCTCGAGCACGCGGGTGCGATCGCGCAGCGCCTTCTTCTCCGCCGCGCGGCCCACCGCCAAGGAGAGCACGTCGATGTTCTCGAAGGGCTTGGTCAGGTAGTCGTAGGCCCCGGCCTTCACCGCCTCGACCGCCGTCTCCACCGTGGCGAAGGCGGTCATCATGATCACCTCCACGTCGGGCCGCGACTGCTTGAAGGCCTTGAGCAGATCCATGCCCGACAGGTTCGGCATCTTGATGTCGAGCACCGCCACGTCGATGGACGGGTCCTTCACCGTGGCGAGGCCCTCCACCGCGTCGTCGATGGCCACCACGCGGTACCCCTCGCGGGAGAGGATCTCCGACGCCGCGCGGAGCACGATCTTGTCGTCGTCGATGACGAGGATCTTCGCTTTCTGGGCCTTCTGGTCGGGCGTGCTCATGGGTGTGCTCCTCCGGGCGGAACGGGAATCATCACGGTGAAGGTGGAGCCCTTCTTGGGCTGTGAATCGACGACGAAGTGGCCGCCGTGGTCCTCGACGATGCGGTAGGCGATCGACAGGCCGAGGCCGGTGCCTTCACCCGGCGGCTTGGTGGTGAAGTGCGGCTCGAAGATGCGCGGCAGGTTCTCGGGGGGAATGCCGCACCCGTCGTCCCTCACGCTCACCCAGCAGTGCGCGTCGCGCTTGCCGGTGGTGATGCTCAGCTTCCCCACGCCGCCGTCGAGCGCCTGCAGCCCGTTCTGCAACAGGTTCAGCACCACCTGCCCGAGCTGGGCCGGGTCGCCGTGGACGTCCGGCAGGTCCTTCGCCAGCGACAGGTCGAGCGTGCACTTGGGGTACTTCTTGATCTGCGCGCGAAACAGGAGCGCCGCGTCTTCCACGCAGCGCGACAGATCGAAGTCCCGGCGATCCTCGATCTTCGAGCGGCGGCTGAACTTGAGCAGGCTCTCCACGATGCGCTTGCAGCGCAGCGCGCTCTCCTCGATCAGCGAGAGGCTCTCCAGGTCGGCCGCGGCGCGCCCTTGCTCGCGCTTCATCAGCTGCGCGAACGCCAGGATGCCGCCCAGCGGGTTGTTGATCTCGTGCGCCACGCCGCCGGCCAGGCTGCCGATGGCGATCATCTTCTCGCTCTCGATGTAGCGCCGGGTGAGGGCGCGCTCGTCGGTGACGTCGCGGTAGCTGCACACCGCCACCGGCTCGTCCTCCATGGGGAAGAGCGACAGCTCGTAGATGCGCTCGTCGTGCACCAGCTCGAAGGGCTTCTTGGGCTTCTGCTCGAGCGCGGTGCCGATGGGGCAGCCGGGGCAGCGCTCCGTTCGATCGAAGAGGAACTGGTGGCAGCGGGGCTTGTCGGCGAGGCCCGCCACCGGCTTCTTCGCCACGCGCGCGGCGGCGACGTTGGCCCGTCGAATGACGAGGTCGTCGGTCTGCACCACCATCAGCGGCGAGTCGATGGTGTCGAAGGTCACCTCCCAGTCGCGCTTGGCGCGAGACAGCATCACCGTGCGCTGGGTGACCCGCTCCTCCAGCTCCGAGTTCAGGCGCCGCAGCGCGGTGTTCTGCTCCTGCGACAGCGTGTAGAGCCGCTCGTTCTCGGAGACGAGGTGGTGCTGCTCGAAGGCGCTCTTCACCGTGAGCAGCAGCTGCGCGTCGTTCCACGGCTTGGAGATGAAGCGGAAGACCTCGCTGCGGTTGATGGCCTCCTCGATGGCGTGCTGGTCGGCCTGCCCCGTCAGCATGATGCGCTGGGTGTGCGGCGAGACGCCCTTCACCGTGGCGAGCAGGTCCACCCCGCTCATGCCCGGCATGCGGAAGTCCGAGAGCACCACCCCCGGCCGGAAGCGGTGGAAGATCTCCACCGCCTCCTCGCCGTCGAGCGCGGTCTCGATGATCCACTCGCCCCGGCGCAGCACCCGCTTGAGCGACCGGAGAATGTTCTCCTCGTCGTCCACCAGCAGCAGCCGGCCCGGCTGAGCCGGTTCTTGGTCGGGAAGGACGAGGACGGAGCCCACGGGACGAATGGCCAAGCAACCTCCTGGCCACCCGATGAGTCAGAAAAGTCCCATGGTTCCGGGGACTTCAAAGTGCGGTCGGAGGCTCGAGCTGGGTCAAACCATACCCGGCCGACGATTCTGGGGCTAGACCGACCCCCCACTCGGGCGAGGAGCCGAGGGGGGTGGCTGGTAAAGGCTGATCTTGTTTCGGCCCTCGCGCTTGGAGCGGTACAGGGCCTCGTCGGCGGTGCGGATCAGGGCCTCCGGGGAGCTGATGTTGCGACCCGGGTAGGCGGACACGCCGAGGCTCACGGTGACCCGGATCTGCTGGGTGGACCCCAGGCGGAGGCGGTGCACGTCCTGGTGCACGCGCTCGGACACGGTGAGCGCGCCGGCCAGGTTGGTGCGCGGCAGGAGCACCGCGAACTCCTCGCCGCCGTAGCGCGCCAGGAAGTCGGTCTCGCGCACGGCCTTGCGCAGGGCCTGGGCGATGCGGGTGAGCACCTCGTCGCCGACCGGGTGGCCGTGGGTGTCGTTGATGGCCTTGAAGAAGTCGACGTCGAGCATCACCAGGGCGAGCGAGTCATCGTAGCGCTGGGCGCGGCGAAACTCGTCGGCGAGGCGATCGGTGAACGCCTTGTGGTTGTGGAGCTGGGTGAGCCCGTCGATGGTCGACAGCTCGCGCAGGTGACGCACCTCGGCGAGCAGGCCATCGACCCGGGCGCGCAGGGCGAGCCTTTGCTGGAGCGCGGCGACGAGCTCGTCCACCGGCTCGTCGGGGTCGCGGACGTCGTCGCAGTGCTGTGCCCACAGCGCGAGGCGCAGCGCCTTGTCGGCCGCCGGCACCAGCGCCACCACCGGCAGCGCGCGCAGGCCCGCGTCGCGGTGGACGTGGGCGACCAGCGCGGGGTCGGGGCTCATGGCGAGCACCAGGGCGATCTCCCGCTCACCCAACAGCCGCTCGGCCGCCTTGGCGTCGGCGGCGAGGCGGAGCGACGCGCCCAGCGACTCGAGGGCAGCTCGGAGCGCCGCCGGCACGGCGCCTACCAAGAGAGCGGTCCACGGCTCGGGCATCGACCGAGGTGTTTAGCCAAGGGTGGCCGAGGCTCCAACGAGGGAAGCGAATTTCCGAAGGCGCCGCGGAGCGGCCGAGCGGGAAGTTCAGGGCCCGCAGCGGGGAGCGCCGCCCATCATGCCGCCCATCAACGAGGCCGAGCCGGAGGCCTGCTTCGCCAGCCAGTCGTTCATGCGGCGGCAGTGGGCGACGACCTCGGCGTGGTTGGCGGCGGCGTCCGGCGAGCAGGCGGCCTTTGCGTGGCGATCGAGCTCGGTCCGCATCGAGCCGCACATCGAGCCCAGCCCCATCGGCCGGCAGCGATCGAGCCCCGGGCTCGAGCCCGAGAGCTGCTCCACGCGCGGGCGCACCTGATCGTCGTAGCGCTGGTGCTCCTTGGCGCAGGCCTCGGCGGTGGCTGACGCGCCGTCGCTCTCGTGCGTGGCGACCACGGCTTGCAGCTCCGAGACCGTGGAGCGGTAGGCGGCGACGTCTTCCGACGACGCGCCCACGCCGCAGCCGAACGAGACCACCGCGAACGAGAGCACCACGAGCGACCGAGCCATGACGACCTCCTCGAGCCTGGGGAATGCTGCGCGCGCTCGACGCCGAGAGCCATGGCATCGCGGCGTGGTTCGAGGTCGCGGGCTCGCGGCGCTGCTGAGGGCGAGTAGCGGCGATTACGCCGCCCGCGGCGCCCGCTCCGCCTCCTGTCACGGTTGGGGCGCGGAGCGCGTACCGACTCGCCAGGGCCGGGGCACGAGAGGAGGTGGGGGCAAGTGAAGAAGAAGATCAAGGTTCGCCACTGCGGAACGTGAAGCATCGGGCCGGGCCTCGGCGGCAGTGAAGAGTGATCGCCGCCCATCGCGCAGGAGTCGAACGTGGATGTCGATGCCATCGTCGTGGGGAGTGGGCTGTGCGGCACGCTGGCCGCGCGGCGGCTGGTTCGCCAGGGGTGCTCGGTGCTGCTGCTGGAGGGCGGCCCCGGGCTCCCGCGGGGGCGGCTCCCGGACGATGTCGCCGGCTTCCAGCGCGCGGTGGCGACGATCGCCCGCGCCGACGGCCCGGCCTGGAGTTTTCGAGCGCCGCGCGGTTTCGAGTGGCATCGCGCGCGCGCCCAGGGCGGGCGAACGCTGGTGTGGGGCGGGTGGATGGAGCGGCCCCCCGCCGACTACTTCGCGGCGCGCCGGAAGCTCGGAGCGCCGTGGCCGCTGACCGCCCAGGGGCTGAGCCCGTGGCTCCGCCGCGCCGAGCAGTGGCTCTCGGTGCGCTCCGGGTCGCGGACCCAGCTCCACGCGGCGCTGGAGCGACTCGGCCATTGCGCGGCCGTGAAGCGGGAGTGCGTGCTGCCGGGCGGGCGGCGCATGTGGACGGCGGTCGACCAGAAGCTCTCGGCGCGCTTGCGCTGCGACAGCCCGGTGACCCGGCTCGAGCGGCTGCCGGGGGGCGTGGCGGTCGAGCTGGCCTCCAAAGAGACGCTCTCGGCGACCCGGGTGGTGCTGGCGGCGTCGCCCATCGAGACCGCGCGCATCGTCGAGGCGAGCCTTCCGAGGGCCCAGCGGAGGCAGCGCCTCGAGCTCGCCGATCACCTCATCGCCGGCGCCATCGCCATCTCCACGCGCCGCCCGGTGACGTCGCGCCCGGTTGGCGCCGCGGAGAGCTCGGCGGTGATCCACCCCGATCCTCGCGAGCAGAAGGCGCGCTTCACCGTCGAGGTGCGCGGCCCGACGCCTTTGGAGACGCTCGACGCCGAGGACCTGTCGACGCTCGGCTTCACCGCCGCCGAGGCCCGGCGGCACTCGTTCTTCGTGGTGTTCGCCATGGGTGAGACCGACCCCCACGCTCCGCGCGAGCTCGAGCTGATGGCCCGCGCCACCGACGGCCTCGGCCGCCCGCTGCCCCGCTTCGTCCGGCGCCCCCACACCCGCGACGAGCGCCGCCTGGCCGAGCGCATGAACGAGCGGTGCCTGACGCTGGCCGGCGCGCTCACCGACCTGCCCGAGAAGACCTTCCTCATCTACGACGCGCTCGACTTCTCGTCCGGAGGTCATGAGGCCGGCACCTGCCTCGAGCGGCTGAATGCGCACGGCGAGGTCCTCGAGTTACCTGGGGTCTTCGTCGCCGACGGCGCCGGGGTGCCCGCCGCGACGGACCGGCACCCGAGCCTCACCCTGGCGGCCAATGCCTTGCGGGTGGCGGACGCCGCGGCGAAGAGCTTCCGGCGCTGAGCGCCCCTCGATGCCATCCGGCCGGGCGGGTCGCGCGGGGCCGGCTGCCCCACAACCACCCGGACTGACGGGTCTTTCTCCTTGTCACGCCCCGCCCACTTCGTGCTTATCCCCCCGGATGCCCCGCCGCCTATTCTCCACGACCCGACCCCTCCTGGCCGCCGTGTCGCTCATCGCGGCCCTGGCCTCGGCCGAGTCTCCGGCGCCGACCGACCCCGAGCTCGCGCCGGTCATCGCCGAAGCCCTCGCCGCCCGCCCCGAGCTCGCGCAGGCCGCCGAGGAGCTGACCGCGGCACAGCAGCGCGTGCCCCAGGCGCAGGCGCTGCCCGAACCCATGCTGCAGGTCGGCGTGCAGAACGACAGCTTCACCACCTGGAACGTCGGCAAGATGGAGACGAGCTGGGTGCAGGTGATGGCCGCCCAGACCTTCCCCTTCCCCGGCAAGCTCGAGCTCAAGGGAGAGATCGCCGGGCGCGCGGCCACCCAGCGCGGGCTGGCGCTCGCGCGCCTCGAGCTCACCACCGTCGCCGACGTGCGCCGCGCGGTGCTGGGCCTCGAGCTCGCCGCCGAGCAGCTCGCCCTGCTGGAGAAGCTCCGCGGGCAGCTCGAGAAGTCCGTCGGCGTGGTGCAGGTCCGCTACGAGTCCGGCGAGGCGGCGCAGTCCGACCTTCTGCGCGCGCGCCTCGAGCTCGCCCGGCTGGAGCCCCGCAAGCGGCGCCTCCAGGCCGAGGCCCGGCTGCGCCTCGAAGCGCTCAACCGCCTGCGCCACCGGCCGCTCGATCACCCCTTCGAGCTCCACCGCCGGCTGACCGAGCGGGACTTCCCCAAAGTGCCCGAGGCGCAGGACGCCCTGGCCCGGGCCCGCGAGAGGAGCCCCGAGCTGCTGGCGGCGCGCGCCGGGGTGGAGGGCGCGGCCCGAAACCACGCGCTCGCCCAGAAGGCGGCGCTCCCCGACGTCTCCGTGGGCGCGGGCGTGATGGTGCGAGGGCTGCTCGAGCCGATGTGGTCGGTGACGGTCGGCGTGCCCATCCCCGTGTTCGCGGGCTCGAAGCAGGCTCGCGGCGTCACCGAGGCGCTCGCCCTGCGCCGCGCGACCGAGCACGACGTCGAGAGCGTGGAGCAGCTCCTCGCCCTGCGCGTGCAGCAGCGCCTCGACGCCTGGCGCTCCCTCGAGGCCATCTACGACGTCTACCAGCACGGCCTGTTGGTGCAGACCGAGACCACCGCCGAGAGCACCCGGGCGCAGTACGGCGTGGGCAAGGTGCCCTTCAGCTCGGTGCTGGAGGCGAACGTGAGCGCGATCTCCGAGGCCGACGCGGCGCTGGAGGTTCTGGCCGACGCCTGGCGCCTCGCCATCGCCCAGGACGAGCTCTCGCTCGACGACGTGACCCTCTCGCCGACCGTGATGGGGAGCCCCCCTAGCAGCGGCATGACGCCTTCTCCCGCGCCGCGAACCTCGGGCGCGGCCGGCCCGGCGGGGATGTGAACCATGAGTGACTCGACGCCTCCTTCCCGCTTCTGGCCGGTGCTCCTCGCGGTGCTGATCACCGCCGCCGTCGCCGGCCCCTTCGGCGCCTTCTGGGCCACGCGGGCGGCGAGCACCGCCTCCGCGCAGGCCGCGCCCGAGCTCTTCCAGTGCCCGATGCACCCGGCGGTGACCGCCGACCACGCCAGCAACTGCCCCATCTGCGGCATGAAGCTGGTGAAGGTCAGCCAGCCCGAACCCGGCCCGCCTGCGCCCGCGACCGCTCCGGCGCCCGCCTCCGCCACCGGCGGCGACGTCTACCAGTGCCCGATGGACCTGCAGATCGTCCAGGACCACCCGGGCAAGTGCCCCATCTGCAACATGCGGCTCTTGAAGGTGGCGCCGCCCGACGCCGGCGCCGTCGCCGCCTCGGAGCGCTACTACTGCCCGATGCACGCCGACGTGGTGGAGGACCACCCCGGCAAGTGCCCCCTGTGCGGCATGACGCTCCTGAAGGTCGACACCACCGTGCGCGTGCCTCTGGACATGGCCACCATCGACATCGACGCCGCCCGGCAGCAGCTCATCGGCCTGCGCACGGCGAAGGTCGATCGCGGCCTCATCGACGCGAGCCTGCGCACCATCGGCCGGGTGGGCATCGACGAGACCCAGGTGCGCTCCATCAGCGTGAAGGTGCCGGGCTACGTCGAGAAGGTGTTCCTCGACTTCGTGGGCAAGCCCGTGAAGAAGGGGCAGCCGCTCTTCTCGCTCTACAGCCCCGAGGTGCTGGCCGCCGAGAACGAGCTCTTGGTGGCGCTGCGCACCGGCGGCGAGGGCCTGGGGTCTCCGCTGGTGACGGCGGCGAGGCGCAAGCTCGAGCTGTGGGACGTGCCCGCCTTCGAGATCCAGCGCCTGGTGCGCGAGGGCAAGCCGTCGCGGACGGTGACCTTCGTCTCGCCCATCTCCGGCGTGGTGACCAAGAAGGAGCTGGTGGAGGGCGCGCGGCTCGAGGCGGGCGCGATGCCCTACCAGGTGGTCGATCTCTCCACCGTCTGGGTGCTCGCCGACATCTACGAGACCGAGCTGCGCTTCGTGGCGCCGGGCATGCCGGCGAAGCTGACCCTCAAGGCCTTCCCCGGGCACAGCTGGGAGGGCACGGTGCTCTTCGTCGACCCGCTCCTCGACCCGAAGACGCGCACGGCGCGGATGCGGCTGTCGTTCCCCAACCCGCAGGGCGAGCTCAAGCCCGAGCTCTTCGGCGAGGTGACGCTGGAGCGGCCCAAGCGCGAGGTCTTGCGCCTGCCGACCGACGCGCTCATCCGCGGCGGCACCGGCGACGTGATCTTCGTGGCGCTGGGCGAGGGCCGCTTCGAGCCGCGCCACGTGCAGACCGGCGAGCTGGGGAAGGACTTCAGCGAGGTGCTCTCCGGGGCCGCCGAGGGTGATCAGGTGGTGACCCGCGCCAACTTCCTGGTCGACTCCGAGTCCCGCCTGCGCGCGTCGCTCTCGGGGCTGTCGGGCGCTCGGCCGGACGCCGGGGCGATGCCGTGATCCGACACATCATCCGCTTCTCGGCCACCAACCGGCTGGTGGTGATCGTCTCCGCGGTGATCGCCCTGGCCATCGCGTGGTGGTCGATGAAGTCCATCGCGCTCGACGCCCTGCCCGATCTCTCCGACACCCAGGTGATCGTCTACTCCCGGTGGGATCGCAGCCCCGATCTGATGGAGGACCAGGTCACCTACCCCATCGTGACCGCGCTGCTCGGCGCGCCCCACGTGAAGGCTATTCGCGGCTTCTCCGACTTCGGCGCCAGCTTCGTCTACGTCATCTTCGAGGACGGCACCGACATCTACTGGGCCCGCACCCGGGTGCTCGAGTACCTGTCGAAGATTCAGTCGCAGCTGCCCGCCGGCGTGCGCACCGAGCTCGGCCCCGACGCCACCAGCCTCGGCTGGGTCTTCCAGTACGCGCTGGTCGATCGCAGCGGCAAGCGCGGGAGCGACGAGCTGCGCTCCTACCAGGACTGGTTCCTGCGCTACTCGGTGCAGAGCGTGCCCGGCGTGGCGGAGGTCGCCACCGTCGGCGGCCAGGTGCGCCAGTACCAGGTGAACGTGAACCCCAACGCGCTGGCGGCCTACGGGCTGTCGCTGGAGTCGGTCATCGCGGCCGTGCGCTCGGGCAACAACGACGTGGGCGGCCGGCTGGTCGAGCTCTCCGGGCGCGAGTACATGGTGCGCGGCCGCGGCTACGTGAAGAAGCTCTCGGACCTCGAGCAGCTCGCGCTCAAGAGCGAGGGCGGCACGCCGGTCTTGGTGAAGGACGTGGCCACGGTGTCCCTGGGCCCCGAGCTGCGCCGCGGCATCGCCGACTTCGACGGCGAGGGCGACGTGGTGGGCGGCATCGTGGTGATGCGCGAGGGAGAGAACGCGCTCGACGTCATCACCCGGGTGAAGAAGCGCCTGGAGGAGCTCAAGCCGTCGCTCCCCGAGGGCGTGGAGGTGGTGACGACCTACGATCGCAGCGAGCTGATCGCCTCGGCCATCGAGACGGTGAGCGACAAGCTGGTCGAGGAGATGATCATCGTCTCGCTGATCATCCTCCTCTTCCTCTGGCACGTGCCGTCGTCGATCGTCCCCATCATCACCATCCCGGTGTCGGTGGCGCTGGCCTTCATCCCCATGAAGCTGATGGGGGTGAACGCGAACCTGATGTCGCTCGCCGGCATCGCCATCTCCATCGGCGTCCTGGTCGACGGCGCCATCGTCGAGGTGGAGAACGCCTACAACGCCATCCACCGCTGGCAGGCGGGCGGCAAGAAGGGCGACTTCTTCCAGGTGCGGCTTGGGGCCCTGCTCGACGTGGGGCCGGGCGTCTTCTTCTCGCTCCTGGTCATCGCCGTGGCCTTCGTGCCCATCTTCACCCTGGTCGACCAGGAGGGCCGGCTCTTCCGCCCCCTGGCCATCTCCAAGAACCTGGCCATGGCCATCGCCGCGGTGCTGGCCATCACCCTGGACCCGGCGATGCGCATGCTCTTCGCGCGGGTGGAGCCCTTCACCTTCCGGCCCCGCTGGCTGGCGCGGTTGGCCACCACGCTCTTCGTCGGCACCTACCGGGCCGAGGAGAAGCACCCGGTGAGCCGCGTGCTGCACCGGCTCTACGAGGGGCCGTGCCGCCTGGTGCTCCGCCACCCCAAGACCGTCATCGCCCTCGCGGCGCTGCTGGTGGCGGGCTCGGTGCCCCTGGCCTTCCACCTGGGCTCGGAGTTCATGCCGCCCCTGCGCGAAGGCAGCCTGCTCTACATGCCGTCGAGCGTGCAGCCGGGCCTCTCGGTCTCGGAGGCCGCGCGCGTGCTGCAGGTGCAGGACCAGCTCCTCAAGAAGGTGCCCGAGGTGGCGCGGGTCTTCGGCAAGGCCGGCCGCGCCAACACCTCCACCGACCCGGCGCCCTTCACCATGATGGAGACCACCATCACCCTCAAGCCCAAGGGCGAGTGGCGCGAGAAGCCCCGCTGGTACTCGAGCTGGGCGCCGGAGTCGCTCAAGCGCGTCTTGCGCTCGGCCTGGAGCGATCGAATCTCCGACGAGGAGCTGGAGGACGAGCTCGACGCCGCGCTCAAGCTCCCCGGCATCTCCAACGCCTGGACCATGCCCATCAAGGGCCGCCTCGACATGCTCTCCACCGGCATCCGCACCCCGGTGGGCATCAAGATCATGGGCTCGGACCTGGCCACCATCGAGAAGGTGGCCCTGGAGACCGAGGCCGCGGTCTCCCAGGTGCCCGGCACCCGCAGCGCCTTCGCCGAGCGCGTGGCCGGCGGCTTCTTCCTGGACTTCGACTTGAAGCGCGACGAGCTGGCCCGCTACGGGCTCTCGGTCGACGACGCCAACGAGATGATCATGACCGCGGTGGGCGGCGACGTGCAGAGCGTCACCGTCGAGGGCCGCGAGCGGTACGGCATCAACGTCCGCTACGCGCGGGACTTCCGCGACGATCTCCCGGCGCTCAAGCGGGTGCTGGTGCCGCTGCCGGAGGGCCGGGGGCAGATCCCCTTCGAGGCCATCGCCGACGTCCACCTCGCCTCGGGGCCGTCGATGATCCGCGACGAGAACGGGCTGTTGGTCAGCTACGTCTACGTCGACTTCGACACCTCGAAGATCGACGTCGGCACCTACGTCGCCGAGGCGAAGAAGATGGTGGCGAACCACGTCCACGTGCCCGCTGGCACCTCGATGCTGTTCAGCGGGCAGTACGAGAACATGCTGCGCGTCGAGGAGCGGCTGAAGCTGATCGTCCCGCTCACGCTGGTGCTGATCTTCGGGCTGCTCTACCTGAACACGCGCTCGGCCTTCAAAGCGACGCTGGTGATGCTGGCGGTGCCCTTCTCGGCGGTGGGGGCCCTGGCGCTGCTTTGGGCGCTCGGCTACCACCTCTCCATCGCGGTCTGGGTCGGGCTCATCGCGCTGATGGGGCTCGACGCCGAGACCGGGGTGTTCATGCTGCTCTTCCTCGACCTCTCGGTGGAGGAGTTCAAGAGGTCGGGCGCGCTCCAGGCTCCCGGCGGGCTGGTGGAGGCCATCGTGCACGGCGCGGTGAAGCGGGTGCGCCCCAAGGCGATGACCGTGCTGGCGGCGATGCTGGGCCTGTTGCCGATCATGTGGTCGACCGGCACCGGCACGGACCTGATGAAGCGCATCGCCGCGCCGATGGTGGGCGGGCTGGTCACCAGCTTCGCGCTGGAGCTGTTGGTGTACCCGGCGGTGTACCTGTTGTGGCTGCGCCGCCAGCCGCCCGAGCCGCCCGCCCAGGACACCGTGAAGCCGTCCGCCGAGCAGGTGCCGGAGCCGGCCGCCGCCTGACCTGTCGAGGCGGGGCGTGCCGGCTTTCCTCAATGTGTGCTAGCAGAACCGCCTCTCGAGGAGCCTCGCCATGAACCGCCCGTCCCTCTCGCTCTTTCTCCCCGCCTGGAACGAGGAGGAGTACGTCGAGCGTGCCGTCAGCCGCGCGGTGAAGGTGCTCGATCGCCTCACCGACGACTGGGAGATCATCGTCGTCAACGACGCCTCCACCGATCGCACCAAGGAGCTCGCGGAGGGACTGCACCGCGAGGACGAGCGCGTGCGCGTGGTCAGCCACGAGGTGAACCAGAAGCTGGGCGGCGCGATGAAGACCGGCTTCGCGTCGAGCACCAAGGACGTGGTCATCTACTCCGACATGGATCTGCCGTTCGATCTCGACGAGCTCGAGCGAGCGCTCCACCTCTTGGAGTACCTCGAGGCGGACATGATCTGCGCCTTCCGGTTCGATCGCACCAGCGAGGGCTCGAAGCGCATCGTCTACTCGTTCGTCTACAACGCGCTCATCAGCGTGCTCTTCGGCGTCAACGTCAAGGACATCAACTTCAGCTTCAAGGTGGTGCACCGCCGGGTGCTGGAGTCCCTGGAGCTCAAGGCCCAGGGCAGCTTCGTCGACGCCGAGCTGGTGGTGAAGGCCATCAAGCGGGGCTTCAAGGTCTTCCAGATGGGCGTCGACTACTTCCCCCGCACCCGCGGCGTGTCGACCCTGGCCTCGCCCAGCGTGATCGTGAAGATGATGAAGGAGCTCGCCGAGCTGTACCAGGAGACCCGGCACCCCGGCGAGCCGACGCGGCCCATTCGGCTGCCCCCCGCGGTGAAGCCCCTGCAGCGGAAGGCGGCGCAGGCGAAGTGATTCGGCTGGTCATCAACGCCGACGATCTCGGCCTCCACCCGCGCATCGACGAGGGCATCTTTCGGGCCCACGCCCAGGGCGTGGTGACCAGCGCCACCCTGCTCGCCACCGGCCGCACCGCGCAGGACGCCGTCAAGCGCGCCAAGGCGGAGGGGTTGCCCATCGGCCTGCACCTCGCCCTCACCACGCACCTGCCGCCCGCGGCGCCCCTGCACCACGTGCGCTGGCTCGCCCCCGGAGGTCGCTTCCGGCGTGACTGGAGCGAGCTGTCGATGGCGTGGATGAGCCGGCTCGTGCCCGCCGAGGAGGTCGCGCTGGAGCTGCGCGCCCAGGTGAAGCGCGCGCAGGAGCTCGGCGCCCAGATCGATCACCTCGACACGCACCAGCACCTGCACCTGCTCCCCGGCCTCACCGCGGAGGTGGAGGCCCTGGCGCGCGAGCTCGAGCTGCCGGTGCGCTGGCCCCGCGAGCGGCCGACCCTGCGCTGGGCGGCGCACCCCGGAGCGGCCTTGAAGACGGCGATCGTCACCGGGCTCGCGCGGCTCAAGCCCAGAGGCGGCGTGAAGCGGGTGCGCGCCTGGGGGCTGTTCGAGTCGGGGCGGCTCTCCGAGAAGCGGCTGTTGCGGCTGGTCGAGCAGCTCCCCGAGGGAGACCACGAGATCGTCGCGCACCCCGGGCTCTCCCCGGGCACGGTGAAGGAAGACCCGCACTGGCGCTACGAGTGGGAAGAGGAGCTGGCCGCGCTGACCAGCCCTCGCGTTCGGACCTCCATCGAACGCAAGGGCATCGACCTGGTCAG
Source organism: Archangiaceae bacterium (assembly GCA_037443525.1). Taxonomy (GTDB): domain Bacteria; phylum Myxococcota; class Myxococcia; order Myxococcales; family Myxococcaceae; genus JBBIOE01. The sequence continues at coordinate 18,317 of JBBIOE010000121.1, forward strand.
CTACGGCACGCTGGCCCGCTGAGGCTCAGCGGCAGACGACGCAGACGCCGTCTTTGCCTTCGAGGTATTGGCTCCAGGAGCTTCCGTTCGCGCTCGCTCGGGCGATGATCGAGTGACCGCTCCAGTTGGTGAAGGTGACGCCGGCACCATCGTCCATGCAGAACGGGCCCGCGTTCGCGTACCCGCCGCTGGTGGCGTTGTAGTTGAAGTGGGCGATGTGGCCCGTGTACACGGCAGTGTCGCCCGAGCCGCAGGTGGTGCGTCCCCACAGGGTGTACGAGAGCCCCTTGCAGACGGCGCACACGGCGTTGCCGGAGCTCATGTACTCCGCGCGGTTGCCGGTGGTCTGGGTCGTCGAGCGAGCGCGCGAGAGCAACGCGCCGGTCCAGTTGATCCACGAGGTGGCCTGCATGAGCGAGTCGAGGCACATGATGCCGCCGCCCATCGCGCCCTGATCGCCACCGAAGGCGCCCGCGTAGCCGTCATGCACGAGGGTGTCGCCCGCCGGGCAGGTGTTGCGCCCCCACACCGAGTAGGTGAACTTCGAGCGCAGCGCGGCGACCGCGGGGTCGAGCGCGATCGGGCTCGCGGCAGTCCCGGCTCCGGTGAGGCCGCCGCCAGACGTGACCACGGGCCCCGGGCCGGTGGCGCCAGCGGGGCCGGTGGTTCCCGCGGGCCCCTGCGGGCCGGTCGTGCCCTCGGGCCCCGTCGCGCCCGCCGGACCTTCGGGACCGGCGGGACCCGCTGGGCCCTGGTTCGCGGAGCAGGCGAGGCACAGCAGCACCGGGAGGATGACGAGCGAGGCGCGCATGGAGGTGAACCAGAGCAGACTCCAGGCGCTGGTGCACCTGAGCGCGACGCCCGGGCCAGACCCCGCTACGGGAAGCTCACCGTACCGGTCGCGCGATCGACGCCCCGGCTCTTGTCGTTGTACGGCGCGGCGTCGCGCGCGTTGGTCCAGGTGAGATCGTTCGCGGGGTGCGGCACGAGCTTCGGGTCGTCCGGCACCGTGTAGGTGTCCGCCCCGCCGACGTCCATGAAGAGGCCGAAGCAGAGCAGCGACTTGGGGCGAGAGATCGACAGGTCGAAGGCCGCGCCGCCAAGGATGGTGCCGCCGGGCGCGGTGTAGCTGTCGTCGCCGCCCAGGTTGATGAGGAGGCCGGCGCCGTTCGCGTTCCCGGCGCCCAGGCCCAGGCCGGTGCCGAGGTAGGCGTCGTTGCCGCCGAGATCGAGGTGCCAGCCGACGGAGTAGTCGTGTCCCTGGCCGGTGTTGGTCGCGTAGGGCGGGTTGCCCGGGTTGGTGAGGTTGTAGCGATCGCTGCCCGCGGCGTCCTCGAAGACGCAGAGCGCGGCGTGCGCGTCGGAGCCCTGCGTGTACCACCAGCCGTCGTAGCGATCGTCCCCGGCCCCGTCGGAGAGGATGCCGGTGCCGAACCAGTACCCGGTGGCCTGCGCGAAGATCGACGCGACGTAGACGTCGGCGCCGGTGACGTCGCGGAGCACGCCCAGCCCACCGGACATGAAGTTCGAGTCGGCGGCCGTGCCGGGCGCGCGGCGGCCGAAGCCCGCCCCTTGCGAGAACGACGAGTTGCCGCAGGTGCCGGTGGGCGTCGTGCAGGGCGCCTGGGGCGAGTAGTAGATGGGGTCGCCGCCGAGCGCGGGGATGCCGGTGTCGGCGAGGTAGTGATCGTCTCCGGCGGCGTCGTAGAGGAGCCCGGCGCCGCGCACGTACCCGAAGCCCTGGGAGTAGGTGTACGTCTTGTAGGTGTCGTTGCCCGAGGCGTCGAGGAGCAGCCCCGCGCCCCACAGCGCCGAGCCCTGCACGCCGGCCTCGCCCTCGTAGAGATCGTCTCCGCCCGCGTCGTAGAGCACGCCCACGCCCACGACGCCGAAGCCCTGGGACATGCGCAGCGCGCGGTAGTGGTCGGCCTCGGCTCCGAGATCGAAGAGCATGCCGTAGCCGAGCCGCGCCCCGCCCTGCCGCACCTGATCGGACAGCGAGATGGCGCCCAGGTCGGTGGCGCCGGCCTTCCGGTGCCGACCCGCGCCGTCGGAGGGCAGCCGGGTGACGCCGGTGGCGGTGTCGAGGGCCACCGGCACCTCCGGGTAGCCGTAGAAGTCCTTCCCGGCGAGGTCCACCGCCACCGCGACGTGGATGGGCTCGTCGCCGACCACCTGGGTGCCGCCGACGGCGCCGATGGGCTTCTTGTAGGTGTCGTTTCCGCCGGTGTCGACGAGCAGGAGGATGGCGTCGCTGCCGTCGTCCTCGAGGACGTGATCGGCGGCGTCGTGGATGACCACCCGTCCCAAGGGCGTGGGCTGATCGAAGGAGAACCCCCCGCGGCCGGCGAAGCGCTTCAGGTCCGCGGCCTCGACCGCGCCGGCGAGCCGCGCCGCGCCCCGGACCAGCGCCTGCACGTCGAGCTTGTTCGCGAGGAGCTCCGGCACGCCGGGCTGGGAGAGATCGGGCGGATTGCCTCCGGACCAGGGGAGCAGGAGGCCCGAGGTCTTGGCCAGCACCCAGAGGTCGTCGGGGGTGAGCGTCGCGGTGGCCTCGCGCCAGTCGTCGTTGGCGACGGCGAGCGCGAACACCACCCGGGCGAGGGCCTCCTGCAGGTCGGGCGGGAGATCCTTCGCGTCCTCGGCGAGCGCCGCCTCGTCGGGCGTGCCGCCGGCCGCGCGGATGAGGCTCGCCATCGCCTTCACCAGGGGCTGGTCGGCGTCGAGCGGGGCGAGCGGCAGGCACGGGCTCAGGGTGGCGGGGCCCAGGCGGTTTCCCAACAGGAGCAGCGTGCGGGCCACGGGGCGATTCGACTGCGCCGCGGCGTCGAGGCCGCCGACGAGCCGGTGGGTGAAGGCCGGCGCGTTCACCGGGAAGTCGTGCGCCGCGTCGAACCAGGGCAGCCGGTACGGATCGGGAGGAATCGGGAAGCTCGAGGTCGGCAGGGTGAAGGTGCACCGGTCGAGACCCAGCGACGCCAGCGCCTCGTCGAACGCGTCGGGCGTGGAAGGCCGCACCACCGGGCAGCCGGCGTCCACCACCGGGGGCGCGGGCTCGCCGTCGAAGCACTCCGGCGTGGGCTCCACCGAGGCGTCGGGCGCCGGAAGAGCGGCGTCGGGCTGGGAGGCCGCGGGCGGACAGGCCACGAGGGCCAACGGCAGCGCAAGGAGGAGAGCTCGCATGGCGGGGGTCCTACCGCGAAAAGGCGGGAAGCGCCGTTCAGGAGATGGGAGGCCGGACCGTTGGGCCCGCCGCGCCAGCCTGCTGCTCGCGCCGTCGAAGATGATGCCGACGGTCTGAAACTGATCCACCCCTCAACTGGGCGCGCTTGCCGGGCAGAGGCCGGTCTGTGTTCCCAGAGGAATGCTGGAGATCGACGCGGTGACGACGATTCGGCGGCTGGTCTTGGTGAGGGCCAGTCGCAGCGCGAGGTGCCGGAGAAGCTGGGCGTCTCGCGGAACACCGTGAAGCGGGTACGTCGAGGGCGCCCCGGAGGTCGGCGCGACCGCGGCACGGAGACGCGTGCTGCGAGCACCGGGCTGTCGGCCGGTTCGCGGAGTCCGACGCGACCGCGGCACTTCGCTCACCGCCCTCGCGGCGCGGGCACCGGCAGCTCACCCGAGACGCCCGCCGCGGGCACCGGCGCCTGGGCCACGAGACGCAGCGGCACCTCCCCCGCCCAGGCTGGCCAGGAGAGATCCTCCGCCGCGTCGAGGGGGCCGCCCCGGCGCTCCTTCACCGACGCCTCGGCGAGGGAGAGGGCCACCACCGCGGTGGCGTTCGCCTCGGCGTCGGTCACCGGGCGGCACGCCGAAGAGCGCCCGGGCGAGACGTGCTCCACCAGGGCCTCGAAGGCGCGCCGCTTCTCCACCAACTCGGTGACCGCCCGCGCCCGCCCCAGCACCACCGCCGAGCGGTAGTTCATCGAGTGGTTGAAGGCGCACCTCGCGAACACCAGCCCGTCGAGCAAGGTCACCGTCACGCAGACCGGCTCGCCCGCGCCCAGGTGCTGCACCAGGCGGCTGGCCTTCGAGCCGTGGAGGTAAAGCGTCTCGCCCACCCGCGCGTAGGCCATCGGCAACACGAAGGGCTGCCCGTCCTGCGAGAGGCCGACGTGGGCCACCAAGCCTTCGTCGAGCACGGCGTGGAGCGCGGCGCGCTCGTGCAGGCCGCGCTCGGGGTGACGGTGGATGCGGGTGGCGGGGGTCGAGGAGAGCTCGTTCATGTCGCCAGGGTGCCGCCGCGATGGTCTACTCGAAAGGTCCAGTTCGACGATTCCGGAGGTACCAGTGCACGGCCCCGTCCTCACCCTCGCCGACGGCGACGCGCCGCTCTTCGCGCGGCTGGTCTCGAGCATCACCGCCGACATCCTCCGCGGCCGCCTCGCCCCGGGCGCGCCCCTCCCCGGCTCGCGCACGCTGGCCCGCCAGCTGGGCGTGCATCGCAACACGGTGCTGGCGGCCTTCGCCGAGCTCGGCGCCGAGGGCTGGCTCGTCACCCGGCCGGCCGGAGGCACCTTCGTCTCGCCGCGCCTGCCCGACCGCCCGCC
>JBBIOE010000122.1:0-22718 GCA_037443525.1 Archangiaceae bacterium
AGCTCGTGGAGCTGCTTGAACTTGGTGTGGAAGAAGTCGCCGGTGGCGCGGTGCAGGGCGCTCCTCACCTCGTCGAGCGTCATGCCGTCGGGCTTCATCACCGGCTCGACCAGGTTGTACTTGCGGAAGTCGCGGGTGGCGACGCGCGACTCGAGCTCGGGGTAGAGGTCCGAGTACGGCCACGGCGTGATGGCGAGGAAGAACGCCATGTCCGGCGCGTACCACTTGGCGAGCTCGATGGTCTTGGCGATGGACTCCTTGGTCTCCGAAGGGCCCCCCAGCACGAAGGAGGTCTCGCTCACCATGGCGTTGGCGTTGATGAGGTCGATGGCCTTCTTCGAGTGCGCGACCTTCAGGTCCTTCTTGTAGAGGTCGAGCGTCGCCTGATCGGTGGCCTCGACGCCCACGTAGACGTGGCTCACTCCGGCCCGGCGGTACTTCGGCAGGAGGTCCTCGTCGCGCAAGATGTCGTCGACGCGCGTCTCGAGCAACAGCTCGACGCCGACCTTCCGTTCGATGATGCGGTCGAGGATGGCCTCCCAGCGCTGGCGGCTCACGGTGGGCGTCTCGTCGGAGAGCATGGCCACCTGCACGTTGAAGCGATCTCTGAGCATCTCCAGCTCGGCGACGAAGTTCTCGGGGCTGCGCGAGCGCCAGCTCCGCTCCCAGAACTTCTGCTGCGAGCAGAAGCTGCACCGCTGCCGGCAGCCGCGGCTCGAGCTGACGATGGCGAGCTGCCCCTCGGGGTGCGGCCGGTACGTGTACATGGGCCAGTCGAGGAGATCGAAGGCCGGCACCAGGGCGTCGAGGCTCTTGGCGAACGCGCGCTCCTTCGTCCGGGTGGCCACGCCGTCCTTGCGGAGCGCCAGGCCGGCGATGCCGTCGAAGGGCGCCCCCGCGGCCATCGCGCGCACCAGCTCGGCGATGGTCTCCTCGCCTTCGCCGCGCACGATGACGTCCACCGAGGCGTCCTCGTCCAGGATCTCCTTCCACATGAAGGTGGGGTGCACGTTGCCCATCACCGTGACGATGCGCGGGTCGAGGCGCTTGGCCGTCCGGCAGATCTCCCGCGCGTCCGGCTCCATGGCGGTGATGGCGGTCACGCCGACCAGGTCGGGCTTCCAGTCCTCGATGACCTTGGCGACCTCCGCGTGGCCGACGAAGAGCGACATCGCGTCGTAGATGCGCACCTCGGCCCCGGCCTCGCGCGCGGCGCCGGCGAGGTAGACGTAGTGCAGCGGCATCCAGACCCCCGAGGCCTCCACGACGCCGGAGTGGTACGGGGGAGTGACGAGGAGGACGCGGGGTCGGGAATTCATGGTTTGGGGCCTCGTGGGACGCACCGGGACGATGGACCTCGGCCATTGGAGAGTCCACCGCGCCCTAAAAGGTGCGACAGGGGAAGCCGGAGTCGAGTATCAGGAGACCTGATGAACCAGGCGACTCAGGAACGGCTCACCATCATCAACGCCTTCGTCCACGACGTGGCCACCGGCACCTGGCTGTCGGCGCTCGTGCTCCTCACGGCGCTCCACCTGCGAACCCGCGGCCCCGAGTGGGCCCCCGTGGCGGCGCTCTTGCCGGCCTTGAAGGGCGACGTGATGTGGCTGTCGTGGGGGAGCTTGATCACCATCGCGCTCACCGGCGTGGTGCGCGCCTTCACCTTCAAGGTCTTCGGGTGGACGGGAGACGTGGCGAAGTCGCGCATTCGCCTCCTCAAGATCAAGCACGCGGTGCTGGGCGTCGCCTTCACCTTCGGCACCGCCTACCAGGCGTGGCTGGCGTACTGGCTGTAGCGCTTCAGCGCGGCTTCCCCGGCCCCGGCGCCTCGGACTGCAGCCCCTCGGGGTGGTCGGCCAGCGCTTGCTCCTTGGCCTTCGCCGCGTACCAGTCGAGCGGGCGCTCGGTCTGGTCCTTGAAAGTGTCGAGCGCGGCGTCGCGGAGCTTCGCGGCCTCGGCGTCGGATTGAGAGACCAGGATCTCGTCCACCACCTGGGGGCACGACGCCACCGAGCCGGGCCGGGCCTCGATCTCCTCGCGCACGCTGGGGTCCACCTTGGGGACCTTGGCCACCCGCATCTTCAGGTCGATGGTGAAGTTCACGTAGCTCTCGAGCATGCGCAAGATGGCGGAGTCGGCCATCGGCCCGCTCTGCCGATCGTCGGGGAGCGGCGACACCTTGCCGTTCTCCAGCTTGGCGCGGCCCACCATCTCGCAAGCAGTTCCCCCGTCCGTGGTGTAGCCGAGGTTGTCGGTGATGAGGCACAGCACCGTGGGCAGGTTGGCCAGGTCCCAGTGCGCCAGGAGCCCCACCTCGCCGTCGGGGAGCGGGCGCAGGTCGTCCACCGACATCGCGCGCACTCGCGACCACGGCGGCACCGGCCGGGTCCGGGCTCGCTTGGGCAGCCCCTTCACGTGGCGCCGGAGGGCGTCGTCGAAGAGGTTGGTGGCCGTCTCCGCCTCGCCCAGCACGTTGACGCAGTGGTGCTCGGGGATGCCGAGGGCCTCCTCCACCATGGCGTAGAAGTCGGCGCGGGTGACCTTGCCGAAGCGGCCGCGGTAGCCGCCGCCGTCGCAGAGCCGGCTGCCGGGCGGCAGGCGGAAGGTCCACTGCTTCCGGCGGCAGGCCTGGAAGAAGTACACGAAGGCCGAGGTGGCCCCGATGAGCGCCACCGGCACGCCGCTCGCCTCCGCCTCCCGGAGCGCCTTGAGCAGCGCCTTCACGTCGATGCCCGTCTTCCCCAACAGGAACATGCTGTCCGGGGTGCCGAAGTGCTGGCGGGTCATCTCCATGCCGATGGCCATGCCCATGGAGGGCGCGAGCTGCGGGCTGGGCGCGAGGATGAGGATGCGGCAGCGCTTGCCCTCTTCGAAGTCGGGGAAGAGGTAGGCCCCGGTCATCATCGCGTTGGCGGCGAAGACCAGGCGCTTGCCGTCTTCGTCCCGGAAGATGCGCCCGCGCTGGGTGAGGCTGGTGGTGCCGCCGGTGAGGCAGCCCATCACCGAGTCCTCGAGGGGGAACGACGTCACCAGGTGCGTCTTGAAGACGTCGTTGTAGACCATCGGCACGTCTTCCCAGCGCTTCACCTCACCGGCCTTCACCTTCTTCGCGTCGCAAAACTCCCGGTAGATGGCGTTGTTCGCGTGCTGCAGCTCGAAGAGGCGCAGCGCCCAGTCGTTGAAGTCGGGCAGGCTCGCGTCGACCCCGGCCGCGATGAAGCCGAGGAAGGTCTCGGTGAGCGCCTTGCGATCGAAGGTGGTGGCCATGCGGTCCTTCCTTTCTTCGCGCTACGCGGAGAGCTGTGGAACCTGCTTCCCGCGCACCGCCGGGTTGGTTGCCTTCCACTTCTCGAAGGCGATCTTCATGCCGGTGCGCACCGGCAGCTGGTTGGTCAGGGACAGGATGTGGGCGTAGGGGAAGCCGGCCAGCGGCACGTCGACCAGGTGCTTGAGCACCCGGCCGAGGGAGAGCAGCTCGAGGGACATCTCGTAGAACTTCCGCTCGCGCACCTCGGGCGTCATCGCCGGGTCGGGGTGCTCGAAGAGGGCGTAAGAGCCGTTGTAGTACTCCCAGCCGAGCTCCTTGTAGAGGTAGGGCTCGTACTCCTTTCGCAGCGCGGTGCCGGGGTAGGGCACCACCAGCGAGGGGTGCATGCTCACGCCCAGCCGGTCCGCGAGCTCCACGGCGCGCTGGTAGTCGTCGATGGAGTCCGCGCGCGAGCCGAGCATGAAGAAGAGCGAGACGTCGATGCCGTGGTCCTTGAGCGTCTTCACCGCCCGCTCGCGATCGACGCCCACCTTGTTGTTGGCGGAGTAGGCCTGCAGCCCGTCTTCGGTGAGGGAGTCCCACCCCACCCAGACCGTGAACATGCCGCCCTCGCGGGCCGCGTCGAGCATGCGCGGGCCGTCGGGCGAGAGCACCGGGGCGAGGGAGCCGAAGCCCATCCACCGCTTCTTCGAGCCTTTGAGCGCGGTGAACAGCTCGATGGCCCGCTGCTGCTTGCCCAGCCACCAGACGTTCTCGTCTCCGTTGATGAACATGCTCTCGGGGATGGCGTCGACGTCGCGCACCACCTCGTCGATGGGCCGCATGCGAATCTTCGAGCCGAAGTACGGCTTCACCGAGCAGAACGAGCAGTGGTACGGGCAGCCGCGCGAGGTGTTGACGATGCGGAAGCGGTGGCCGTGCTTGAGCAGCCCATAGAGCGGCGTGGGCAGGTCGTTGAGGGGCAGCTGCTCGCCCCGGTAGAAGTCCTTCAGCGTGCCGGCCTGGAAGTCCTTCAGCATCTGGGGCCAGACGGACTCGGCCTCGCCGATGCAGACCGCGTCGCCGTGCTGCTTGGCCTCCTCGGGCATGGCGGAGGCGTGCATGCCGCCGAAGACGACCTTGATGCCGCGCGCGCGCAAGGCGTCGGCGATGCGGTACCCGCCCACCGAGGTCGGGGTGAGGATGCTGATCGCCGCCAGGTCGCACTGGAGCGTGTCGAAGACGTCGGGCGTGGCGCTGGCGCTGTAGACCTCGATCTCGATGCTCGGGTCCGCCCGCCGGGTGAGCGCCGCCAGGTACTCGAGGATGGGAGGGGCCACCGGGGTCCAGCCGAAGGGGAGCGGGGGCTTGATGATGCACAGCTTCATGGCCCGAACCGTACCAAGGGACGATTAGGACGGCCGATGGCAGCCGGTTCGAGCGTTAGACGTGTAGATACATTGGAGCCGCTGGGTCTAATGCTCGACGCGGAAGCCCGAGTGGAAGGTCTCCATGGTGAAGGGCACGCCCCAGTAGCTGACGATCATGGCCGCGAGGGCGAAGAGCGCGTACCCGGCGAGGCGGCGGCCGCGCCAGCCGAAGGTGATGCGCAGGTGCAGGTAGATGCCGTAGGTCAACCACGAGACGAGGGACCAGACCTCGACCGGATCCCAGTTCCAGAAGGAGCCTTTGACCTGGTTTGCCCAGAAGGCGCCCGAGACGATCATCAGCCCGTACATGATGAAGCCGCCGGCCACGAAGCGGTAGCTCTGGGTGTCCAGGTCCGGGAGCGCGGGCAGCTTCTCGTACACGCCGCCCGAGCGCTTCTCCTTCAAGAGGTAGAGCAGTCCGAGGCCCGCGGCGATGAGCACCGAGCCGAAGCCGCTGGTGGCCCCGACGATGTGCACCCACAGCCACGCGCTCTGGAGCGCCGGGGCGAGCTGGGTAGCGGCCTCCTTCATCAGCGTGCCCGCCCAGCCTGCGAGCACGAAGATCACCGGCATCACGAAGGCGCCCAGAGGCCGCACCTTCTTGGTCGAGACCTGGAGCACCAGGAAGAGGAGCGTCGAGACCAAGGTCCCCAAGGAGATGGACTCGGCGGTGGAGATGAAGGGGCTGACCCCTCCCGCCACCCAGCGCAGCCCGATGCTCACGACATGCGGCACGAAGCCGGCGAGGGCGGCGAAAAGCCCGGCGAGGAAGAGCTTCTCCGCCTTGGCGATGAACCCGAAGATGGAGGCGAAGGCGCTCACGCCGTAGAGCGAGACGGCCACCCAGAACAAGACGAGCTCGGTCTTCATGACGACACCCTCTCTCCGGCGGGCGCCCCGACGGGCTGCGCGCTCCCGGCCCGCAGCGAAGCGGACCGCTTCTTCTTCGCCGCGTCCTGCCGGATCCGGCCGATGAAGGTGAGGACCATGCCCCCGAGGCCGGCCGCGAGGCTGGCGAGCACGGCCGTCTGCCCGGGGTCGTAGCGGACGTTCATGCCGACCCAGTAGCGCACTTCGGGCACGGCCAGGGTGTAGGCGCCGGCCTGGAAGGGGGCGCCGACCCTCGCGGAGCCCTCCACCCGGCGGGGCTCGGCGCTCACCCCGGCCTCACCGCGCGGGAACACCTGGAACAGCACGGCGCCGGTCCGCTCCGCCACCGGGTCGGGGTGGAAGACGAGCTGGAGCTCCATCGCCGCGGGCAGGGGGGCGGGGGGAAACGCGAAGGCGCCGGGCTCGGTCTTCGACCCCGTCGTGTACAGGAAAGAGCCGTCCTCCTGCTTCAGGCTCTGCAGGGGGACGTGGGCACCGTAGAGCGGTTTGCCGTCGTCGCCGGAGAGGGTCACCAGGAGGGAGTAGCCCTCCTTGGCGTTGAAGTAGCGGACCCCGGAGTAGTCGAGGTGGCGGGTGATGAAGATGATCTCCTGCTTCTTCTGATCGCCTTCGCTCACCGCGACCTCGTAGGCGGCGCGCTTGTCCTCGCCCCCCACGCTGTAGCCCTTGTGCATCTTCACCAGGGTCGTCTCGCCGCGGAGCCTGGCGAAGTCGAAGAAGCGGCCGTGCTCGACCGTGTCGTAGCTCTCAGGGTCGGCGTTGGGCAGCGTCTCTCCCTCGGTGAGCCGGAGCGTGCCCTGGAAGTAGAACAGGCTGTTGACGACGATGCTCCCCAGCACCGCCAGGAAGCTCAAGTGGAAGACGATCATCCCCACGGAGATGAGCGTCAGCTTCCGCCGCCAGATTCGGCTGAAAAAGGTGAGGCCCGAGCTCGCGGCGAGGAGGGCCAGCAGCGAGTTGAACCAGAGCGTCGAGAAGATGAGCTCCCAGGCGCGCGCTCCGCGGAAGATGGTGACGCCGACCACGCAGCACCCGAGGACACCGACGAGCAGGGCGATCGCGAGCCGAGGCGAGGTCAGAAGGCCCCACGCCCGGGTCAGCGCGGCGACCGGCTTCTTGGGGGCGGCGCCCACGTCGCTGGCGGAACTGGACACCGGACTCTTCTCGAGTGCCGTCATTGGAGTTCACCATTTCGGTCGCGGCCGCCGGCAGGCTGGTCTGCCGGTTGCGATCCAGGCGGGGGGTTGGTCAGTCACCAGCGTTCAGCGAATCGTCAGTAGGTGCCTCCAATGGTGTAGCCCTGCTGCCCTTGGCTGCACGGGGCGACGTTTCCCCCCATGCAATTGGTCGTGTACACGGTCGTGCCGTTCTGCTTCGGCGTGTGGTTCGGCAGCACCTGCGTGTTCCGGATGAAGGCGAACGGCCGCGCATCGACGAGTGCGGGGGTGCCCTGCGCCACGCCGGCCCAACGCAGCGTCTTGGCGAGACCTCCCGTAGGCAGCACGTTGACGCCGTGGACGTCCTGGGCGCGCACCGGTCGAACCACCGCCGTGGTGTAGCCGCTGGAGTGGCAGATGTTGCAGCCGAAGTTGACGTAGGAGGTCATCCCGTTGTCCGTGTTCTGCGTGAACGCGGAGTTCGCGCCGTGGTTGTTGGCGGTGCCTCCGAGGTACCCCGCGTGGCAGACGGCGCAGAGCGTCACCGAGTTCGCCGCGGAGGGAGTCCCGATGACGGTCGGCGAGCCGCGCAGGGTGGCGGCGGCGCCGTGGGCGGTCACCGTGGCGGTCTGAATGCCGGTGGCGCCCACGGGGGAGTGGCAGTCGAAGCAGGTGATGAGCGGCCCCCAGCTGGCGGTGTCCACCGTCGCCCCGCGCGTCGCCGTGTTCCAGGGCGCGGCCATGCGGGTGAGCTTCGCGTACCAGTTGTTCTGCTTGCCGGCGACCGGGTGGTACGACGAGTTGGTCACCTTGAAGGACTCGTTGACGTCCACCACGCCGCCGAGCACGCCGTTGGCCGTCACGCCCAGGCCGGTGTAGGCGGCGCCGGCGATGGTGGTGCCGAAGGGCTTCTCCGCGGTGCCGGTGGTGGGCACCCGCGCGGCCGTGCTCACCGCGCCGTTGTTGTCGTGGCACTTGAGGCACTGGTTCATCATGATCGCCGCCACGTCCGGCTCGATGGTGGCGCTGCCGAGGTTGCGGCTGAACTGTGCGGGCGTCGCTGTGACGCCAGCCGTCGAGGTGTAGGCGCCGGCCCCGGTACCGCCGAAGGTCACGCCTTCGATGGTCGTGCCGGTGTCGGGATCTCGCAGGTCGATGACCCCGTTGGCGTGGACCGCCGAGGTGTCGCCGGTCGCCGGGTCACCCTCCATGTGGCAGACGACGCAGTCCCACTTGGTGACGGTCCCGGCCGGGGTCGCGTTGCGCTTGTGTGACCACGCCAGCGCGAACTCGGGGACGATGGCACGGCGGGTCCCGACTCCGGCGAGCGGCCCCATGGTGATGGGCTGGGGGCCGTTGTGGCAGTCGACGCAGGTGCCCTGGCCCTTGAACTTCAGCGCGTGCGGGTGGCAGGAGACGCAGTAGGGCGTGGTGGCGCTGGTCGAGTTGTGGGCGCTCGCGACCCGGTCGGTGTTGGGCGGGCCGTTCGGGTCGTCGTAGCCCTGGCGGTTCCAGTACTTGGTCCAGTTGGTCTCGCTGGTGTCGCCATGGCACGCCTGGCAGAGGCCGACGTGCTGGGTACCCGCGGCGGTGGTGGTCTCCACCGTCTTCCCCACCGCCGGAGGGCTCGCCGCTTTCGTGTTGTAGGTCACCGCGCGCGCCTGGCCCGTGAGCCCGAGGTAGCCGTAGGTGCCGTCGGTCACCGCGAGCACGCTGTTGCGGATCATCGTCGTGTTGCCCACGCCGAGCGACGTGCGATCGCCGTGCGGGTCATGGCAGTCCCAGCAGAACTTGCCGCCCAAGGAGCCGACGGTGTGCTTGGCGCCGTCGTGGGCCGTGTCCGTCTTCACGGTGCCGTTCTTGGCCAGCTGCCCGCCCGGGGTGACGCCGTTGGAGCCGGTGTTGTGGCAGTTCAAGCACGTGTCGTTGGGGCTGGCGGTGCTGTAGGCGGCGGTGACCCCGCTCAGGTTCGAAGCGCCCCGCAGGCGGAAGGGGTTGGTGGCCGTCTTGTGGGCGATGGAATCGTCGTGGCAGTAGAGGCACTCCGAGGCGCCTGGCGACGGCGCGGTGGGGAGATTCGCCGCCGGGTTCAGGGTGACGTCGTAGGTGCCCGCCGTCTTGCCGTGGCCCGACCAGGTCCACTCGTCGGTGTTGAAGGTCGTCTTGATGCCGTTCGACCAGAAGGCGTCCCCGAGGTCCGTGGTCTCCGCGCCCGTCGTCCCGTGGCACCCGAGGCAGCTCATCGGCTTGAAGCCGCCGGCGTGGGGGTGGCAGTCGGTGCACGGGGCGGTCCCGTTGGTCGAGGTGTAGTGGGTGTCGGCGTTGCCGGTGTTCCGCCACCGGGCCACCGCGCCGGGGCCCTGGGTGCGGGTGTGGCACACCTGGCAAGGGCCGGAGTGGTCGGTCTCGTTGGCGAAGCTCTGCGCCGTGGCCAGCGTCGAGGCGTTGGCGCCGGTGGCGGTGGAGAACTTCACCGCCTTCGCGGCTTGCGGGCCGTTGACGGCCGGCGGGGTGATCTGGTTCCGCACCAGGAAGATGTTCGTGGTCCCGTGCGGCGCGTGGCAGTCGCGGCAGCTCACCGCCCAGGAGCCGTACTTGTTGCCGGTGGCCTGGCTGGAGTGCGTCTGCAGCGCGTGGCAGTCGAGGCAGAGCTGGCTCGAGTTGTCGCGCACCAGGAGGTTGCCGTCGCCGACGCCCTTCGCGTTGACGACCACCTGCACCTTGCCGGTGTCCACCGCGCCGGCGGCGTTGGTGGCGCGAACGACCAGCACGGCGGCCCCGGGGTTCAGCTTCACCGCCGTCTCCCAGATGCCGTCGGTGGCGGTGCCGCCGTAGTTCGCGTTCTGCGCCAGCGTGGTGAGGAACGTCGCGCCGTTGTCGGTGGACAGGGTCACCGAGAGCAGCGCCGAGGGGCTGTAGATCTGCGCCTGGACCCGGAAGCCGGTGGTGCCGGCCGGGCCGTCGCTGCTCACCGTCGCTCCGTTGGTGGGGTTCAAGATGACGGCGACGGGCCGCTGGCTGTTGGCCGTCGGGTCACCCTCGGACCAGGTGCCCGCGGTGACGGTGAAGACGTTGCCGGAGAGGGGGAAGTTGGTGGCGGCGACGGTGTCGGGGGCCACCACCACCACGTCCGCCTGGGCGACCTGCAGCTGGAAGGTGCGGGTGGCGGTCGCGCCGGCGGCCACGTTGAGCGTCACCAGCACCTGCCGGTTCGTCGGCGCGGTGACGACGTGGGTGAGGCCCGAGAAGACGTACTGGCCCGAGGCGTAGGCGGCCGAGGCGAGCAGCGGCTCTCCGACGTCCACGGCGCCGTTGGTGTTGAGGTCGTCCCAGAGCAAGAGGCCCTGCACGTCCACGCCAGAGAGGGCGGAGCCGAGGTTGGTGAGCTTGAGGGTGCTCAGCGTGACGGAGCCGGAGGCGCTGGAGCTGAGCAACAGCTTGCCGACGACGGTGCCGGTGCTGCCCTGGGCCACGTTGCCCAGCGGCGGCTGGCCGGTGCCCGAGGACACGGTGAGGAAGTCGAAGCAGGTCGGCGTGGTGACGGACGAGGCGGTGACGATGGGGTTGGCGCCGTTGACCGTGTCCGGGTCCGTGTAGGTGACCTGGTAGAACCAGGTCGACAGCGCGGTCACGCCGAGGTCGACGCACTTCCGCGGAGACGCCCCGCCCACCGAGCCGCAGACGGTCGTCCATGGACCCGAGGACGTCGGCCCGCGGGCGAAGGCGCTGGTGCTGGTGCCGTTGGAGTCCCCGGTGTGCGTCGCGGAGGCCGTGATTTGCGAGCACGAGTTCACCGTCGCGCTCACCGTGCCGGGCGCGACGCGGCAGTCGTTGGTCGAGGTCGGGCCGACCACCTGGGTGGCCGCGCCGGTGACGCCGTCGGGGTCGGTGAAGACGACCTGCACGTGGTAGGCGGTCGCGTTCGAGAGCCCCGACACTGAGCAGGCGCGGGGGCTCACCCCGGCGAGGCCACTGCAGGCGGTGGTCCAGGGGCCCGCGGCCGTGGGGCCATACGAGACAGTGGTGACGCTGTTGGTATTGGTGTCGCCGGTGAACGGCGCCGAGACTGTGAGGGAGGTGCACGACGCGGCGGCGACGGTCGGGACGCCCGGGATGACCGGCGGGTTCGAGCAGGTCGGGGTGGTGAGGCCGGCGGTGACGGCCGGGTTGGTGCCGGAGAGGCCGTCGGCGTCGCTGAACGTCACCTGGTAGTAGGTGGTGCTGGACGCGGAGCGGCTGCCGTCGGTGCACGAGCGGGGCGACGGGCCGGTGACCACGCCGCACCCGGCCACGGGGGTCCACGGACCAGTGGCCGACGGGCCGCTGGAGAACGCCGCGCTGCCGTTGGCGTTGCCGTCGAAGGTGAACGGCGCGTTCACCGTGATGCTGGTGCAGGAGTTGACGACGCCGCTCGGAGCGCCCGCGGTGGTGCAGTTGGTGGGCGAGACGTTGGAGACGGTCTGCACGGCGGTGCCGCCGCCGATGCCGTCTCCGTCGAGGAAGGTCCACTCCACGTCGTAGCTGCCGCCGCAGGTGAGGCCCGAGACGGTGACGGCGTAGGGCGTCGCCGAGTGCGCGACCGGGGCCGCGGCCGTCCAGGTGCCGGTGCCGGTGGGGGTGCGGGTGCGGTAGGAGGCGGTGTTGTTGGCGTTGCCGTCCACGGTGTACGGCGCGCTCACCAGGAGGCTCGGCGTGGCGCCGGCGGCCTGGCCCACGGTGACGGTGCCGGCCACGGTGCAGCTCGCGCCCACGGTGACGTTGGAGACGGTCTGCGGGTTGGTGCCCGAGACGGTGTCGCCGTCGGCGTAGGTCACCTCGACGTCGTAGGCGCTGCCGGTGGTGAGGCCGGCGATGGGGAAGACGTAGGGCGAGGCCGAGTGCCCGAGCGCGATGGAGGCGCTCCAGGTGCCGCTGCCGGCGGGGGCGTAGCGGTAGGAGAGCGTGTTATTGAGGTTGGAGTCGCCTGTGTACGTCGCACTCACCGCGAGGCCGTTGCAGCCCGAGGGCGTCGCGGTCACCGTGCCGACGGTGGTGAGGCAGGTCGCGCCGACCACGATGTTCGAGATCGGCTGTGGGTTCGTGCCCGAGACGGTGTCGGCGTCGACGTAGGTCACCTCGACCTCGTAGGTCGCGCCGGTGATCAGCGGGGTGATGGTGACCGAGTAGGGCGAGGCCGCGTGGGCGACGGTGGTGGGGCCCACCCAGGCGCCGGTGCCGCTGGGCGTGCGGTACCGGTACGAGAGCGTGTTGTTGGCGTTCGCGTCGCCCGTGTACGGCGCCGTCACCACGATGTCGGCGCAGCCCGACGCACTCGCGGTGACCGTCCCCGCGGCGGTGGGGTTGGTCGCGAACAGGCTCGGCGCCGTGTAGGTCGGCACGGCGAGCGCCGGGGTCGTCTGGGTGGCCACCGCGGTCAGCCCCATGTTCACGTAGAAGACGTAGTTCCCGAGGGTGGCCGACACGGTGATGTACTGCCGGTTCCCGGTGGTCAGCGCCGAGTAGGCGGTGAGCGTGCACGCGTAGTACCCGCCGGCGTTCCAGGTGCAGTTCACAGTGGCGGTCTCGGTCACCGTCGCGGAGTCGCGCCAGCGGTTGAGCGCCCAGGTCATCGCCCCGGGGTTGTAGGCCGCGCCGGTCGCGTCGAAGAACTTCACTGAGAAGGCGTAGTTGCCGCTCGCCGCGGTGATGTCGCCGTTCGTCGAGGGCTGAACCTCGACGTTGTGCGCGTTGCCCGCGACGCCGGCGGTGGTCGTCCTCGCATACACGACCGCGGTGATGCGCTGGCCGTCGATCTCGGTGCCGGTGGTTTCCCGCATCTGGAACTCGACGATGTTGCCGGAGGCGACGCCCGAGCTGATGGTGATGGGCCAGTCGTAGACGCCGCCGCCGACCGCCGCGAACGTCCCGGCCGTGTAGTTCGTGCCCGCGGTGAGCACCACGTTGGTGCTGACGTTCTTCACCTGCTGGAAGATCAGCTGCGTGTTGGTGAGGCCGGTGATGCCCGCGCCCGTCGCCTGGTCGATGACCTTGCAGCGCACCTTGAACTGCGTGCCCACGGTGAAGTTGTAGAGCGGGGCGTTGGCGGTGGTGCCGGTGTCGCAAGACAGGTTGTAGGTCTTGTTCGCGGTGCCGGCGGCGAGCGACGCGCGCGGGAACGCGAGGAACGACAGGAGCAGAAGGAGGCCGAGGCGCGCGGCGACTCTCATCGCAGGTCCTCCGTGAGCGAGTTGGAGTCGGCGTTGTGAATCGAGTGGCAGCTCTGGCACCGGACCTTGCTGGTCGAGTCGAGCTTCAAGTCGTTGGTGGCGAGGCCGTCGCCGGTCGCCTGCGCGGCGCCGTTGGTGTCGAGGAGCGCGTTCGCCGCCCGGTCGTACGACTTCGCCAGCGTCTCGCCCACCGGGTGGCTGAAGACCTTCACGCCGTCGCCGCCGGATTCCACCGAGAGCGCGCTCTGCACCCGGGCGAGGTGGCAGTTCTCGCACATCTCGCTCGTGGCGTTGGTCATCTGAAGCATCGGGTAGGCGATGTAGAAGTCCCAGCGGTCTCCGACGACGAAGCCGCCGGGGCCGGCGAAGGTCACCGTCACGTTGGCGCCGTCGTTGAGCGCCACCGCGGCGCCCGTCGGCCGGCCCGAGGCGAAGCCCGGCGCCCACGCCGAGCCGTTCCACCCGAACCAGGAAGCGCCGTTGTCGTTCGACACGCGGAAGGTGGCGGTGCCGGTCGCGCCTCCGACGGCGATCTCCACCCGGTAGCCCTTGGCCATCGCCGCCGCCGCCGGCGCGTTCAAGGCCATCGTCCCCGTGCCGGTGCCGGCCGGCGCCAGGGCCGCGCCCACGGCGATCGACGCGCGCTGGGTGCCGTGGTTGCCGGCGACGTTGCCGTGCGGGTCGTGGCAGGTGCTGCACTGTAGGTTGGTCCCCGAGAGGTGCTCGAGCATCTTCGGGTTGGTGGGGGTGCTGGTCCCGAAGCCGGCGTTGGCCGCGGGCGCGTCCCAGCGGTGCGAGCGGCCCTGCTTCCCCGGCACCGCCTGGTAGGTGGCCGGCCAGGCGAAGGTCGGGCCGCGCGAGTCGTGGCAGCTCTTGCAGAGGTTGTAGTTGCCCACCACGTTCGTCAGCGCCGCGCCGGCGCCTCCGACGTGCAGCGTGTGGCAGCTGTCGCAGCCGATGGAGGGCGACGAGGAAGGGTCATGCGGGGGATCGCTCGCCCACGCCATCGACGAGACGAGCAGGAGCCCGACCCACGGGGTTCGATTCATGGCTGCCGCCCTCCGGAGTCGGCCGCGGGGAAGACCAGCACTCCGACGGTCGCCGGCGCGCTGGTGACGCCGTCGGCGCTCACCTCGAGCTGGAAGACGTAGAGCCCCGGCGCCCGCGGGGTGAAGGCCGCCAGGGTGGTGCGCCCGTCGGTCAAGGCGACCCACGGGCCGGCTGCTTGCGTCCACCGGTAGCTCGACGTCGAGGAGAGCGGCCCCGTCGAGCCCCGAGCGTCGAGGAGCACCTCCACGCCCACCGTCTCCACCGCCGCCGCCGTGGCCACGGCCACCGGCCGCACGTGGCCCGGGAGGTCGGCGTCGAGGCGCACCTGCGCCGGCAAGGACTCCATCGCGCCGTCCGTCACCACCAGCTCGAAGACGAAGGTGCCGGCGGCGAACGGGACCACCATCGCGGTGGCCTCGTCCTTCCTCGTCAGGCCCGCGGGCGGCCCGGAGAGCTGGCGCCAGCGGTAGCCGAGCGCCGACGAGGGCGAGGCGGCGGCGCTGCGGGTGCCGTCCAGTGCCACGGGCTGCCCGACGGCGGCCGAGAGCTGCGCCGGCGCGGCGGCCACCGGCAGGTTCAGCTGGGCCTCGGCGACGTAGACGTCCACCAGGGCGGGCACCGTCGCGACCGGCCCCTGCCGCGCCGTCACCTCGAACCGGTAGTGGCCGGCGTCGGTGGGGATGAAACCGGGAGTCGCCGAGCCCACCGGAGTCAGCACCACCGAGGGGCCCATCAGCTGCCGCCACTGCCAGGTGATGGCCGGGCCGCGGGGGCCGACCGTGCCGGACGCGTCGAGCTGCAGCGCGCGGCCGACCTCGCCCTCGACGGGGGTGTTCACCACTGTGGTGAGGGTCGTCAGCGCCGGGTTGGTCACCACCACGTGCTGCTCGGCCACCGCCGCCTGCTGGGCGGGGTCGGTCGCGGTCACCGCGAAGACGTAGAGCCCGGGACCGCCGGCCCGCACCAGCGCCGTCGGCGACGCCGTGGTGCCCAGGCGCGGCGGGCCGAGGAGCTGATCCCACGACCAGGAGAGGAGCCCTCCGTTGGGATCCCAGCTCGAGAGCGCGTTCAGCTCGATGGTCTCGCCCGTGGCCACGGCCAGCGGCGGACCGGCGATGGCTACCGGCGCCAGCTCGTTCACGAAGGCCTCCACGGGCGAGGCCACCCCAAGGATGCCGTTGCAGCTGGGCGTGGCGGTGAAGGTGTAGCGCCCGGCGGCGCGGCCCACGAAGGTAGGCGTCGGGGTGGTGGCGCCGCGCAGGGTCACCGTCGGGCCGCCGGTCTGGCTCCAGGCCACCGAGCAGGTGCCGCGCCCGACGATGGCGCCGTCGAGCTGCACCAGGCCGGGGTCGGAGCTGACCGAGAGGGCGGCGAAGGTGGCGCGGTGATCGAAGCGACCGATGGGGTCGAAGCCCTGCGCCACCTCCTCGCCGTCCGACCACCCGTCGCCGTCGGTGTCGCTGCTCCTGGGGTTCGTCTTCCAGGCGAACTCCTGGCCGTTGGTGAGCCCGTCGCCGTCGGAGTCGGCGAAGGCGTCGCGAGGGTCCCTGGGGTTGAGGCCGTTGGCGAGCTCCCAGGCGTCGGGCAGGCCGTCGCAGTCGAGATCGTTCAGGCAGGCCGGCAGCGGCACTCCAGAGCCGAACACGTCGACCCGACCCAGGCCGGTGTTGGAGACGAGGAGATCGCCGCGCGCGGTCAGGGCGAGGCCCGACGGCTGCTGCAGCTCGCCCTTGGAGGTCCCGAAGGCGCCCACCTCGGCCACGCTGTTGCCCGCGCCGTCGAACACCTGCACCGTGCCCTGGAAGGCGTCGGCGACGTACAGCCGCCCGCTTTGCGAGAAGGTGAGGCCGGCGCCGCGGGTGACCTTCCCCGGGCCGCCGCCGAAGGGCACGAAGCCGCCCCGGTAGATGCCGTCCAGCCCGAAGGCGTGCACCTGCCGCTGCGAGCCGACCAGGTACGAGTCGAGGAGCACGAAGAGCCGCCGGCCCGCGGGGTCCACCGCCACGTCCACCGGGCCCTGGAGCACATCGGTGCCCGCCTCCCGCAAGGTGAAGGCCGTCGTCCCGTCGGGCCAGAGCGCCCTCACTCGGCTGGCGTCGCGCTCGGCGGCGAAGAGCAGGCCCTGCACCGGGTCGCAGGCCAGGCCCGCCGGCCAGGCGAGCTTGCCGCCCGAGAGCGCCAGCTGGCCGGTGAGCCGCCCCTGGTCGTCGAGGGTGAGCAGGCGCCCCGTCGCGGTACCCACGTAGAGCCCGCCGGCGCAGGCGGCCACCGAGGTGGAGAACTCGGGCAGCTCGGTCCTGCCCTTCACCTCGCCCCGCGGCGTCAGGAAGGAGAGCGAGGAGCTGCTCGCGTCGAGCACCGCGAAGTCGCCCGATGGCAGCACCGCCACGCGGCGGGGCGCGACCGACGTCCCCGGGAGCGAGGTGGTGAAGCGATCGGAGCTTACGTTCACCGTCAAAGACGACGAGGCGGTGAGTCCCAGCGGGTCGGTGACGGTGACGGTCACCGAGTAGGCGCCGCCTCGGCTCGGGGCCGTCCAGGTGGCGCCGTCCTGCCCGGCGGTGAGCGAGCCGCCGCTGGTGGTCCACGTCCAGGTGAGGGTGGGGCTGTCCACGTCGTGCGCGGCGGCGGCGAAGGTGATGGTGCCGCCGAGAAGGGTGGAGCTGGCCGAGGCGGCGAAGCTGTCGATGACCGGAGCGGCGCCCAGCGGCACCGAGACAGTGACCGGCGTGGAGAGCGTCGCCACCGCCGAGCCGCCGAAGGTGCCGCCGTTGTCGTTGGCCTGGCAGGTCACCGTGTAGCTGCCGACGGCGGGCGTGCTCCAAGCGAGGCTCCCGCTGGCCGTCGGGCCGGCGGTGATGACCAGGCTTTCCGCCGCGGCGCCTCCGGGCAGCGTTCCCCCCGAGACCGTCAGCTTGAGCGCGGTGACGTTGCCGTCGGGGTCGTGGGCCGCGCAGGTGATGGTCGCGGTCCCGTTCGCCGGGGCCGGGCTCGGCGAGATGGTGAGCGAGTCCACCACCGGCGCCGTGTTGAACATGCCGCCCAGCGCGACCGCGGGTGACAGCAGGAGTGCCGACGCGATGAGTGCGTGACGCGACCAGTTCTTCATGGCCCAGCCCATCCTCTCCGGAGCCGTCCCAACGACGGGCAGTGCTCCGCCGACGCTTTTGGAGCGTCCCTGAAGCTAGGTCCGTTGGTAGTAGATGGGGTTGACGAAAATCACGACGCGATGAGTCGTATGAATGCCTGCTGATACCCCTCCGCTGCGCAGCTTCACGACGCTCCCTTTTCGGCGTTCACCTGCGCCAGTTGGCGCAGTTCTTCGCAGGGCGTGGCGTCATCCCTCACTGAGGGGTGCCGCACGCTGGCGCGACGAACCGTGGCGTGGCGCTTCGTCGGCGCGGGGCATGAGGCGCCCTGATGGAAGGCGCGCGCTCAGTACACCGTCTGCACGTGCTCCACCCCGTGGCAGGCCACCGTGCAGGTGCCTCGCCTCGGGCCCAGGCTCTCGTAGCCGAGCTCGCCCTTCTTCGTCCGCCCGGCGATCTGGGTGTCGAAGTCCATCAGGTGCGCGCCGGTTCGCGCCGTGCCGCGCAGGGGCGAGACGCCGTGCGAGGCGTGGCAGCCGGTGCAGGGCGTGGCGGCGTCGACCACATGCTTGCGGTGCAGGCGGAAGGCCGACTCGTCGGACAGGAGCACCCGTCGCTCGTGGCAGCCGTAGCAGAGGGCGTAGGCCTGCTCGCTCTCCAGGGTCTGGTCGGCGGTGGAGAGGTTTCTCGCCAGGAGGAAGGGGAAGGTCGAGCCGTGGGGCCCCTTCGCCGCCGGCCCGTCGCGCCCCGACGCCGCGCTCGAGCCGTGGCAGTCGGAGCAGTACACCATGCTCGACACCGACAGCGGCGGCTTGAGGCTGGGCACGTCGGCGGCCCGGCCGGGCTGCGTCACCGGGTGGGCGGAGGGCGCGTCGGGCGCGAACTGGAGCCTCAGGTTCGGGTCGTACTGCGCGCGCCGCGGCGTCCCGGTGGTCGCGCTCCCCCGCAGCGCCGGCTGGTTGGCGCTGTCGCCGTGACACTTGAAGCACAGCTCGTACTCGAAGCGCGCCGGCCGCACCGCCTCGCCGTTGAGGTCGATGCCCCAGGCGCCGGAGTTGGCTCCCTTGATGGAGGGCGCGGTGGCGTCGCTCTTGAAGGCCGCGTGCGGCTCGTGACAGTCGACGCAGGTGGCGTGGCGCGGCGCCGAGGCCCGCCGCTCCGGGAGCTGGAAGCGGGTGCTGAAGGGTCCCTCCGAGGCGTCGTGCACCCGCTCCCGCCCCAGCGCGCCGCCGTGCGAGTAGGGCAGGGCCACCAGCGACGCGATGTCCGTCTTGGCCACGAAGCCGTTGTGGCAGCCGAGGCAGAGCTCGTCGTCCTTCTCCGTCTCCTGGGTGCGCAACAGCCGCCCCTGCTCGCCCGCCGCGTGTGGCCGGTGGCAGGAGCCGCAGCCGTTCTCCGCCACGGTGGCGTAGGGGTACTTGCCCGCCTCCTTGGGCCCGAGCGGAGTGTTGGCCGACTGGTGCGCCGCGGGGTTCGACTGCCAGCGCTCCAGCGCGTGGCAGGTGGTGCACAGGCCCGAGAAGCGGTTGGGCATGGTGAGGAACTTCCGCTGCACCGGGTCCAGGTCGTCGCGGTGCGGGTCGTGGCAGGCGGTGCACTGCAATTCGCCGCGGCGGTCGAGGCGCACCCTGCTCTCGGGTTCGAGCGGGCGGAGCGTCGACGAGGGCACCGGCCGGAAGGAGACCGGGTGGGTGCGCTCGAGGTTGGTGCCCAGGTTCGACGGGCCGTCGGGGATTCGGCCGCCCGCGCCAGCGCCGCTCACCGCGATGGTGCCCGAGGCGAGCGTCTCGCCCAGCGCGATGGTGCCGTCGTGGCAGGACAGGCACAGCCGCGAGGCCCCGGTGGGGCCGATGGAGCCGGGCGCCTTCAGCGTCGAGCTCTCGTAGGGCCGGTAGAGCGCGGTGCTGTCGGGGCGGTTGCCGCCCATCGGCGCTCCGCTGTGGCCCACGTGGCAGAAGACGCAGACCCGCGTCTCCTCGTTGGCGCGGATGGGGCCGGGGCCGGTGACGGAGAGGTTGTGCTTCGACGACACCACGCTGCCGTCGGCCAGCGCGGCGGCGGGGAGGAGGACGGCGAGGAAGAGCGGGCGCAGGCTCATGGTGAGTCCTCCAGCAGCTCGTAGCGCTCGACCCGGTGGTGGTACGGGTCGGCCACGAAGAGGGTGTCTTTGGAAACGGCGAGGCCGGCCGGCATGGACAAATCGTAGGGCTCGCGCCCGCTGCCGTTGAAGGCGAGGCGGAAGCGACCCTGCTCGTCGAAGACCAGCACCGCGCCGAGCTGGGCGTCGGCGACGTAGAGGCGCCCGCGGCGGTCCACCGCGACCCCCTTGGGGCGGGCGAAGGCCCCGTCGCGCTCGCCCGCTTCGCCCACGCTTCGCACCGGCTCGCCCTCCCTGGTGGTGACGACGACGCGGAAGTTGAGCGCGTCGACCACCACCAGCTCGCCCTCGGGGGTGGCGCCGAGCGCGGTGGGGAAGTTGAGCTGGCCCAGGCCCTCTCCGTGCGAGCCGAACTGGCCGAGCGGCGCGCCATCGAGGGAGAAGAAGCGCACCTGATGCCGCGGCGGGTCGGCGACGTAGAGGCGATCGCCCAGCACGGCGAGGCCGCTGGGCCGGGTGAAGAGGCCCTCGCCCAGCTCGGTGCAGGCGCCGTCGGCCGCGACCCGCGCCACCTTTCCGCGGCCGCCGTCGGCGACGAAGAAGAGGCCTTGGGGGCCGGCGGCGACGGCGAGCGGCATCGTCCAGGGGAAGGAGCAGCGCAAGGGGCGCGAGGTGCCGCGCTCGAGATCCACCACCAGCACCTGCTGCCCGTCGGGGTCGGCGATCACCAGCTCGCGCTCGCTGGCGGCCACGCCGAAGGGCCGCGCGAGCAAGGGCGGCGCCGCGCGCCCCGCCTCGCCGTCGGCGCCCACGATGGCGTCGAGCACCCGGCGCAGCGCGGAGGGCGGCGGGCCGAACGCGCGCTCGTCGGGGAAGGTGCCGACCCACCGCACCAGGGGCCTCTCGGGCGCGTCGGGCCAGCGGCGCTCGACGAGCTTCGGGCCCGCGGGCGTGGCGCAGGAGGTGAGCGCCAGCCCGCACAGCACGAGGAGCGCTCCGCCCAGAGCACCGAGCAGGTTCCCCGGCCGTCGCGAGGCGGACGAGACCGAAGCGATTCGGGTGTCGAGGCACGAGGCCTCGGCACCGAAGCCTGCCCTGAGCCCGTCGAAGGGGGCGCGCGAGCGGCGAGCCTGCCCGGCGCAGCGAGAGGATTCTTCGCCGCGGCAGGCTTTGGAACCTGTTCGGTGCTCTGGCCCGCGCTGGCTCGCCACCGCGTCATATTGCGCCCGACGCCGCTCGGACTGAACGGAAGACGGCGTGGCGCGAGGGGGGCCCATTTCAGAACGCCGCGTCGAAGCTCCGGGAGATTCGGAGCATGAGGATGTTGGTCTGGCGCGGCCCGCTGCCCGCGTTGCCGAGGGCGAAGCGCTCCTCGATGGAGAACTGCATCTTGCCCAGGACGTAGGAGCCGGACAGGAGGAAGCCCTCCTCGGACTGAGACGGCCGGCCGGGCGCGGTGACGATGCCCACGCGCGCCGAGAGGTTCAGGATGAGGCGCCCGTCGTCGAAGCTCGCGGCGCCGGCCAGCGAACCATAGGTGCTGTGGGTGTTGTAGGCCGCGGGGAGGAAGAGGCCATCGCTCAAGGGGTTGATGAGCGCCTCGGAGAGGCCGTCGCTCGTGCCGCCGCCGATCTGCGCGGTGTAGTTCTTCATGTTCAGCTCGAAGAGGCCGGTGAGGCTGCGGCTGAGCATCGTCCCGAGCACGCTGTCGTCGCGGCGCGCCGAGCCGCCCGCCACCAGCCCGCGCAGGCGCGAGCGGGGGTCGAGCTTCCAGGTGCCCTCGACGCGCAGCTGCTGGTTGAAGGACGAGCCGTCGATGATGACGCTGCCGTTGTCGTAGCCGCCGACGTACTGGAGCGAGGTGGTGAGCCGGTCCCAGTGGTGGGTGACGGAGCTGGTGCCGGTGATGCCCCACACGAAGCGGTTCGGCAGGTCGATGGGCTCGACGGCGCCGGCCGAGACGACGCTGCTGAGCAGCGCGTCGCCCCAGTCGAAGTGGCCTTGCCACTCTCCGCCGACGCCGGCCCGCTGGCCGTAGCCCGCGCGGCTGAGCGGCGCGAGCCGCACCGAGGCCTGGGTGAGCTCGGCGTTGCCCAGGAGCCAGAACGGCTCGGTGAGGCGGTAGCGCGTGGCTCCGCTCACCTGGTGGTTGGTCCGCTCGGAGACGGGCAGCGCCGGGGCCTGCACCAGGTCGTGGGCGTAGCCATAGCCGAAGTTCGAGGTGAAGCGCTCCGAGGCGCGCCAGATGAAGTTGGCGCCGAGCGCGTTGGAGTCGTAGCGCGGGTTGGTGGGGGCGTTGAGGGTGGGCGTGCGCAGATAGGAGTTGTCGTAGAGGCTGAAGCGCAGCGCGGGCGAGAGGGGCGCGGCGGCGTTCACCAACAGCGTGTGGGCGCGGTAGTTCAGCTCGCTGTAGGTGCCGGCGTTCCACGAGGTGTCGTAGGCGACGCCGTACTCGAACCGGGAGAGCGCCTGCGCGGCGGCGAGCGCGAGGCGCGTCGACTCGCTCAGGACCGGCGCCTCGGCCGGGCGGAGGGTCTCGTTCTGGCTGCGGTTGACGGCCACGGTGACGGTGGGCAAGCGCTCCTGCCGGTAGGAGACCGTGCCGGAGTAGTTCGTGGAGACGGTGTTGCCGAGGGTCGCCGAGCCGGACTGGGTGAGCGAGTCGGAGAAGGTCCGCGACGCCGAGAGCGAGACGGGCAGCGGCGTGCCGCCGAGGAAGACGGTGTTGGCGCGGAAGCCGAAGCGGTCGTAGGAGTTGGGCGCGTAGAAGAGCGCGCCTCGCCCCCAGTCGAAGTCGAGGCTGCCGAACCAGCGGAGCAGGCGCGGGTTGAAGAAGCCGCCGGACGCGGAGAGGTTGGCGTTGAGGCCGAACTGCCCGCTGGTGAACGGTGACGGGCCCAGCGCGTCGGCGGTGAGCAGGTAGCTCGCGCCCACGCGGGACGAGAGGGTGACGGGCGGCGCGGGCTCGCTGCCCAAGGCGACTTGGGCGAGGAGCGCGGCGGCGAGCGCGAGCGTGCGGGAGTTCACTTGCCGCCTCCCCCGGCCGAGTCGATGTCGAACTCGAGCACGTACTCGTCGCTGGACTTGGGGAAGGGCCACCGGACCGACTCCGTCTGCAGGCAGCGCTCGACGGGGCCGTTGCGCAGGTAGAAGTCGAGGACCAGGAGCTTCGTCACCCGGCCGGTGGGCGCGATGGTCACCTCGACGGTGACCTTCCGCTTGAGCGACTTCTCGAAGTGCTGACCGAAGCAGCGCACGAGGCTCGCTTCCACGGAGCCGACCGAGGTGTTGACGTCGCTGCCCCAGGTCGAGCGCTCGCCCTGCGGGATGATGGGCGGAGGCTCCGGCTTCGTCGGCTCGACCTTCACCGGCTCGGGCGTCACGGGCTCCGGCTTCAGCACCACGGCCTTCATCGGTTCCGACTTCACCGGTTCGGGTTTCACGAGCTCGGGCTTCACCACCACGGCCTTCACTGGCTCCGCCTTCACCGGCTCAGCCTTCACTGGCTCAGCCTTCACCGGCTCCGTCTTCACCGGCTCAGCCTTCACCG
>JBBIOE010000123.1:0-22601 GCA_037443525.1 Archangiaceae bacterium
GATCGCGAGTCCGAGAAGCACGCCGAGCACGCGGACACGCGACGTCCCGCCGCCGATGATCGTGCCGCCCCAGTGCAGGAACCACTCCCCCGCGGCTTGCGCGGCGACCGCCGCGATAACCCCGGCGAAGATGGCCACGCCGCCGAGCCTCGCTCCTGCCCCCGCCCCCGCCGATGTCGCCGGCGCGCGCGGGAGCCGCCCCCCAGTCGCCGCCGCCCAAGCCCAAGCCCTCGCGGCCGCAGCGCGTCTCGCTCGACCTGGAGCTCGGCCCCTACGACCCCGACGCCGCCGCGCTCGCGTTCTGGCAGTTCGCGGTCAAGACCCTGGACCTGCTCCCGATGCCCGGCCAGGTGCGGGTGGCGCAGCGGCTCTTGCCCACCGAGACCAAGGAGGAGCGCAAGGTGCTGACGGACTTCATCGACGCCTGCGGCCCCCACGCCCAGGTGCCCGACGCGCGGGCCTTCGCCTGCCTGCTCTCGCTCTCCATGGCCGGGCAGATGAAGGAGAAGACCCTCTTCGGCAAGCCGAACGAGGAGCGCACCGAGTCCTTCCGCCGGGCCTTCGCCTTCCTCGCCGGCGACTCGGAGGCCGCCGCCCGCGCCGCCAGCTGGTTCGCCTTCGACGGGCCGATGACCGAGCACGAGCTGTGGCAGGGGCTCGACGTCTTGCTGTCCTTCCTGGCCTTCTGCAGTCGCAACGAGCTCTCGCCGCTCGACGCCAAGGCGCAGGCCACCTTCCTGCGCGCGCCGCTCTAAGAAAACTTCCGCCCCTCGCGAATTCGGGCCAGCGTGAGCGGGTGATTCGGCTCTTCGACCGACTGACCAAGGCCGCGGAGAAGCGCGGGTGGTCGCCGGCGCTCGCGCTCTCCGCTCCGGCCTGGGTGGCGGTCTTGCGCATGCTGGGCGAGCGCTTCCTCGCCGAGGAGTGGCGAGGCCTGAGGCCCGGTTGGCCCTGGTTCGTGCACATCTTCGCCTTCTACCTGGCGCTGCTCACCTCGCTCGGCGCGGTGCTGGCCCGGGTGGTGCCTTTGGACTGGAAGAAGGCGCAGAGCCTGGTGGGCATGGGCCTGCTCCTCGGCGTGACGCCGCCGCTCATCGACACGCTGGTGCTGGGGCGCCGGGCCTTCGCCTACGAGTACGCCGGGCTCTTCGCGCCGATGCCGTGGTCCCTCTCCGGGAGCCCGAAGTGGCTGCCGCCGGGAGAGACGACCGTGCTGTGGGTGAGCATCACCTTCATGGGGCTCTACACCCTGCGCCGCTCGGGCTCGTGGCTGCGGGGCCTCGTGTCCTCGGCGCTCACCTACGGCCTCGTCCTGCTCTTCCTGGTGCTGGTGCCCGGCTGGGCGGCGCAGGCGGGCCAGGCCTCGGGGCTGGCGCCCAGCGAGTGGCTGGTGCTCGGGCTGGTCGTCGCGTCGCAGCTCGCGCTGGTGGTGGCCCAGCGCGCCGAGCGGCGCCTGGTCGCCCGCCTGCCGCAGCTCGTCCTGCCGGCGCTCTTCGTGGCAGCCGGCGCGGCGCTGGGCGGTGCGCTCGACGGGCCGGCGCTCCTGGTGGCCTTGGCCTTCCTGGTCGCTGGCGCGGGCTTCGCGCTCTCCAACGACTGGTTCGACCGGCAGGAGGACCAGGCCCAGGGACGCACGAGCCCCGTCGACCAGGGCGGCGCGGCGCTGCTGTCGTTGGTTCCGCTGGTGGCGACGGCCGGGGTCCTCGCCCACCGGCCGGAGGCGGGGCTGGCGCTGGTCGCCTTCGCGGTGGTGGCGCACGCGTACCACGCGGACCCCTTGCGTCTGAAGTGCGTGTTCCCGCTCTCGTACAAGACGGAGGGGCTCCTGGCCGGGCTGGCCGCGGTGGCGGGGCTGTGCGCGCGGCCCGAGCGGCCGCCCTCGGCCGGGGCCTTGTGGACGGTGCTGGCGGTGGCGGTGGGCACGCCGGCGGCGCTGGTCTTCAAGGACGCCAAGGACGTGGACGCCGACGCCAAGGGCGGCGTGCAGACCGCCTTCGTCTTCGGCGAGCGGCACGGTTGGCCCCGGCGCCGCACGCTGGCGATCTCCGCCGCGCTGCTCTTCGTGAGCCTGGCGGTGCCGGCCGCCTGGCTGTGGACGCGCGGCGCGGCCCCCACGCCGACGCTCGCGGTGGCAGCGCTGGCGGCGGCCGCTCCCGCGGTCCTCCTCCTCGTCCCGCGCAAGGACGTCGCGGTGCTCGCGGCGATGCTCTGCGCCGAGGCCGCGCTGGCGTGCGTCGCGTGGGCGCTCTCTGGGCGCGCGCCCGCCTGAGCGGCGCGAGTCGACCGCGGCGTCCTCGGCGCGCAAAGGGTCGGTCCACGAAGGGGCAGCCCCGACCATCGGCGCTCGAAAGCCCGCTGGGTGGCCCGGCCGGAGGCTGACGGCCGGGCGCCCCCTCGGCCTCGGCCGCTCAGCGCGTGCGCCGCATCGCGCCGCCGGTGAGCACGTTCATCGCGCCCTGGTCGTAGAAGAGGCCATACATGCGCTCCTCGCTGCCCGCGCTCACCGTGCTGATGCCGAGCGCGGGCCCGTACCCTCCATTGACCAGCGTCTTGATGGTGTTGTGGTACCAGTTCGCCTTCAGGTGGCAGTCGGTGCGGCAGTAGGCCATCTTCAGGTGGTTCTCGGGCACCAGCAGGCCATTCGTCTCGTAGAGGATGTAGTTGCCCGACGGGCTCGCCTTCCCGTCCACCACGTCGAGCAACTCCGGCTCGTCGTCGATGGAGAAGGTGAAGAAGTTGCTGCCCGAGTTGGGCGTGTCGTTGCCGGTGACGTGCACCCACAACCCCAGGGTGTAGGGCAACGTCTGGCCCTGAGGGACCAGGCCGCCCGGGTGCGCGATGAAGGTGTGGGCTCCGTTGCCGGCCCCGCTCACGTGGTTGTTGGTCATGAACATGGCCTGGTTGCCTGGCGGCAAGCTGTTGCCGTCGGAGACGAGCTGGGGGGTGGCGAAGCTCGCGCCGTAGTTGGCCGACTCGGCGTAGTAGATCTGCTGCGTCGGGGTCGCCGCGGAGTTGTTCTGCCGCCAGGCGATGGTCAGGCGCGGGCCCTCGTACTTCACCACCGCGACGCCCAGGATGGTCGAGGTGGCGGCGTTGGGCACGGTGAGGCGCGACTCGACGAAGCAGGACCCGCTCAATCCGGAGCACCAGACCACCGAGATGGTGTCCGCCGCCTGGTTCGCCGCCAGGATGGTGAAGTACGTCGACGTCGGGGTGCGGTCGGCGCCGACGGCCACGTACTCGGCGGTGGCGGTCGCGTCGACCGTGACCTCGGCGTTCGCCAGGCCCGCGATGTCGGACATGGTCCGCACCTGGAGGCCGGCGACCCCGGACTTCTTGAAGGCCAGCACGGCCCTGCCGTTGGCGCCGTCGAGGGCGCGGGCGGTGACGCCGGCGTCGACGCCCGTGTTGTAGGTCGCCCAGGTGTTCCCGTTGTCCGACGAGCGGTACATGCTCAGGTCGCTGTCGCCCGCCGCCTTGCAGCCCAGCGGGCCCATCGCCAGCACCTTGGCGTCGTGCGCCACGATGGCCGCCGAGTCGGTGACCGGGCAGCCGCCAGTGGGGGTGTAGAGGGTGGCCTGCTTGAAGGGCGCCACCTGCCAGATCTGCCCCTCGTCGGTGCCCTGGCCTTCGGAGTCCGTGGCGCTGATCTGGTGGTAGAGCGCCTGCCCCGGCGTCAGCGGCACGGTGAAGTGCGCCTGCGCGGTGAACACGGTGTCGGGGAACGGCGCGACGCCCGTGGTGTTGCGGTCGAGGCGGTACTGGTTCGTGCTCACCGCGTCCCAGTCGAGGGAGGCGGTGGTGACGCCCGGCGACGCGACGGCGTGCACGTTGCGCATCGCCGGCAACAGCACCGAGATGACCGACTGGTCGGCCGACACCGAGGCGATGGCGAGATCGGCGTGGCCATCACCGGAGATGACCGGGAAGAGCCCCTGGGCCGGGTCGGTGGTCAGCCGCGTCCAGGCGAAGGTCGCGCCCTCGTCGGTGGACGAGCCGAGCTTCATCTCGGCGGCCGTGCTCCGGTACACGATGTGGACGCTGGTGCCCGAGGCGTAGACGTGCGGCTCGGCCGTGGCGTCCGCGTCGACTGGCAGCGTGGCCCCCGTCGTCCAGGCCTGGCCGGCGTTGGTGTAGATGCCGAGGCGCCGGCGCAGGCCGAGGGAGTTGTTCTGCTGGTACAGAAGGTAGCCGTCGGTGCGACCGGGGAGCGCCGAGCAGGCGAGATCGAGCGACCTCACGGCGCCGGCGGGGATGACCGCCACGCCGCCGTCGGCCGAGGTCTTGAAGTCGCCGTCCCCGTTCGGGTCGAGGGCCAGGTTGGAGTAGCCCGGGAAGCGCTGCGAGACGACGTTGATGGTCGTCGTGGACGCGGAGCCGGCGCGCCACGCGTGGAGCTCGGCGCTGTTGCCGGTGCAGCTCTTGAGATCCTTGACCAACTGCCCGTCGGCGATGTCGTAGTAGGGCAGCGGCGGCGGCGGGCAGGGGCCCCAGGGGAAGTACCCGCAAGGCAGCATGAAGAAGTAAGAGAAGAGAAAGGATCTGGGCCAGATCTGGTTCAGGTTCCCCGGCGACCGCAGGTAGTAGGCCTGCGCCTGAGTGCCGACCGAGATCAGCCCGGTGCCGGACACGTCGGTGAAGTCGGTGGGCGTGGTGGTGTTGTCGGAGAGGGTGCTCCAGGTGTCGGGAGTGCTCTTGCTGGAGCTGTAGATCTTGAGCGCCCCGATGTCGGGGTTCGACACGCCGGCGTCGGAGAGGAAGAGGTTCGTGCCCACCGTGGTGACGTAGCGCGAGCTCGGGTCCTGCGAGAGCCGCGCGATGGAGCGGTTGAAGCCGAACTCCGCGTCGAGGGTGGTGAAGGTCCAGGTGGCGCCTCGGTCGGCCGAGTGCGCCAGCTTCACGTTCCCGGAGATGGTGCCCCAGCCCGCGGTCTGCTCGCTGTAGGTCAGGTAGACGTCGTCGCCGTCGAGGAGCACGTCGAGGGGCTGCAGCGGGTAGCCGGAGACGATGGGCACCTTCTTCTGGACGAAGCCCGTCACCGCGATGATGGCGTTGGACGTGCCCGAGGTGTTTCCGGCCGCGTCGTAGGCGTAGATGGCGAACTGGTACTCGGTGCGGTTGAGCAACCCCGTGACGGCGCCCTGGCCCACGTTGCCCTGCACGGTGGTGGCGGAGGGCGGCGGCGGCAGCGCGGCGGGCGTGGCCGCCGAGAGCAGCCCGTAGCCGGCCACCGTCGGGTCGCTCGCCAAGGGCAGCCAGAAGAGCGTGGCGGAGCGGTTGCGGGGGTCCACCGACGAGAGCACGGGCGTCGCCGGCGCCGCGGTGTCGACGCCAACGGTGTTGCTGATGCGCGGGGTGGCGTTGCCCACCGCGTCCACGAAGTAGGTGTTGAACTGCTGCTGGCCGGGGTCCACCGAGGGCGAGAGCCCCACGAAGAGCGTGCTGGGTGAGGCGCCGAGCGCGATGGCCTGGTTGGTGAGCCCCAGGGTGGGGTTGTACTCGACGATGAGCTGGCTCGCGCCGCTGTAGGTGGCGTCGATGCGCGTCTTCACTCCGCCGCGGGCGGCCTTGTCCGCCTGGTTGACCCAGCCGTCGCCGTTCTCCACCACGACGTAGGCGTTCACCGGCGGCGTGGTGTCGAGGGTGATGGTGGAGACGGGGAACGAGAAGACGTTGAACGCGGGGTTGCGCACGCAGAACTGCACCGAATGCAGGCCGTCGCCGATGGGCAGGTTCACCGTGCCGTAGGGTGAGTACGGCACCCAGTCGGTCGGCTGCGCCGAGGCGCAGGGCGAGCCCGAGGACGAGACCACCATCTCGGTCGCGCCCACGCAGGTGTGGGTGTCGAAGGCCACGTCGGTGCGGGCGGTGAGGCCGCCCGGCGCGCTGGTGCCATCGACCTTCTTGCCGGTGAGCACCGCGGTGCAGCCGGTGGGCGCCGAGGCGTTGTACTGAATCGAGGCCGCCGGGCTCCACCCCAGCGTGCTGCTCGGGTCGGTGGCGCCGAACACGTTGCCCGCCGCGTCGCGGAAGCAGACCCTGGCCACCAGCACGATCTTCCCGCCGACCGTCGTCGAGGTCAGCGTGGCCGACAGGAGCTTGTTCGACGGCATGGGGATGTAGGCGCCCGGCGCCGGGCACGACGTCATGGTGGAGGAGCCGACGTAGTAGCTCACCGGGTTGCCGGTGACGCCCTCGGCGTGCACCGTGACGCTGGTCTGGCTCGACCAGACGGTGGAGGGGGAGCCGTCGCCCAGCGTGCCCTCGAGGGTCACCGTGCCGGCCGGCGGGGTGGTGTCGATGACCACGGTCATCGGGGTGATGAGGGCGTTGCCCACCTGGTCCTTCAGCCGCACGTAGAAGGTGCGCGTGCCCTCGCCGGGGGTGAGGGTGAAGCTCTGCGGGCCGCCGGGCATGGCGATGGGCCCCACGGTGCCGGGCGCGACGAAGGCGTAGTCCTCCGACAGGGACAGGGGCGTGGCCGAGAGGTCGGTCGCGCTCGAGCTCACGGTGACCGACAGCACGGTGCTGTTGGTGGGGTTGGGGCTCGAGAGCCCCAGCGTCACCTGGCCGCTCAACGGCGCGGCGGTGTCGAGGGTGATGTTCACCGGGGTCAGGGTGGCGACGTTCCGCGCCGCGTCGCGGACGCAGGCGGAGACGGTCTTGGACCCGTCGCCGAGGGGCAGCGTGAGCTGGCCCGCCGAGACGAAGGACTGCCAGGCCACCGTGGGCGGCAGCGACGCGCAGGAGAGCGCGCCGTTGGCCACCACCATATCCACCGGGCCGCCGGCGCAGCCGGAGAGCGCGTAGGTGACGTCGCCGCGGCCGCTGAAGCCTGCCGGCGCGGCGAGCCCGGTGTCGGCCATCGTGCCGGTGACGGCCAGGGTGCAGCCGGTGGGCGCCACGTTGTCGTAGGCGAGCTGCGCCGCCGGCACCCACAGCAGCGAAGACACCGCCGCGGCCACCGGCCCGCCGAAGACGTTGCCGGCGGCGTCGCGGAAGCAGGCGCGGGTGGTGAGGGTGCCGCCGGAGGCGGTGATGGTCTGCGGCAGGACGCCCGAGGCGGGGATGGCCGTGTAGGAGGCCGCCGAGCCGGGGCAGGCGGCGAGCGTCTGGTCGCCCAGGTAGTAGCTCACCGCTCCGGTGACGCTGGGCAGCACGTTCACGCCCGTCTGCTGCGACACCGTGCTGGAGGGCGTGCCGTCGGCCAAGAAGCCCTGCAGCGACACCGTGCCGGTGGGCGGGGTGGTGTCGATGGTCACGTTGACCGGCACGATGGTGTCGTTGCCCACCGTGTCGCGGAAGCGCGCGTAGAAGGTGCGCACGCCCTCGCCGGCCGAGATGGTGAAGGGCACCGTGCCGCCGCCGGGCAGGCCCATCGGGCCGACCGTTCCGGAGGCGACGAAGGCGTAGTCCTCCGAGACCGTCAGCGCCTGGGTGGGCGAAAGGTCGGTGGCCGTGGAGGCCACCGCCACCGTGAGGGCGAGCGCGTTGGTGGGCTGGGGCCCGGTCACCGAGGCGCTCACCGAGGAGATGGCCGGCGGCGTCTGGTCGAGGGTGATGTTGGCCGGCACGGGCGAGGCCAGGTTCCGCGCCGCGTCGCGCACGCAGACCGAGACCGTCTTGGCGCCATCGCCGTTGCTCACCGAGAGGGCGCCGGCGGTGACGAAGGGCTGCCAGTTCACCGACGGCGGCAAGGAAGCGCAGGTGAGCGCGCCGGTGGCGATGGCCATCTCGGTCGCGCCGGTGCAGCTGGAGATGGTGAAGGTGACGCTGGTGTTGGCCGTCTTGCCGGCCGGGGCGGCGCCGCCCTGGACGGTGGTGCCCGCGAGGCCCAGGGTGCAGCCCGACGGCGGGGTGGCGTCGTAGGCGAGCTGCGCCGCCGGCACCCACAACAGCGGGGAGACCGCCGCGGCCACCGGCCCGCCGACGACGTTGCCCGCCGCGTCGCGGAAGCAGGCGCGGGTGGTGAGCGAACCGGCCGCGGGGGTCAGGGTGGCGGCGATGACGCCCGAGCTGGGCAGCGCGGTGTACGAGCTCGCCGAGGAGGGGCAGGCGGCGAGGGTCTGGTCGCCCAGGTAGTAGCTCACCGCGCCGGTGATGCTGGTGAGCACGCTCACCGCGGTGACCGCGCTGACGGTGGTCGAGGGCGTCCCGTCGAAGAGCGCGCCCTGCAGCGAGATGCTGCCGGCCGGCGGGGTGGAGTCGATGGTGACGTTGACCGGGACGATGGTGTCGTTGCCCACCGCGTCGCGGAAGCGCACGTAGAAGGTGCGCACGCCGTCGCCGGCCGAGATGGTGAAGGGCACCGTGCCTCCGGGCGGCATGGCCATCGGCCCCACCGTGCCGGTGGCCTTGAAGGAGTAGTCCTCCGAGACGGTGACGGCCTGGGTGGCCGAGAGATCCGTCGCCGTCGACGACACCGCCACCGTGAGGGAGAGGCTGTTGGTGGGCGAGGGGCTCGAGAGGGTCGCGCTCACCGTGCTCAGGGCCGGCGGCGTCTGGTCGAGGGTGAGGGTGGCCGGGGTGAGGGTGGAGAGGTTTCGCGCCCCGTCGCGGGCGCAGGCGGAGACGGTCTTGACGCCGTCGCCGAGCGGCAGCGGCACCGTGCCGGCGGTGACGAAGGGCTGCCAGTTGGCGGTGGAGGGCAGGGCCGCGCAGGTGAGCGCGCCCGAGGCGATGACCAGCTCGGTGGCGCCGGCGCAGCCGCCGATGGAGAAGGCCGCGCTGGGCACGGCGGTCTTGCCGGCGAGGGCCGGGCTCCCGTCGACGTTGGTGCCCGACACCGAGAGGGTGCAGCCCACCGGGGCGGTGGCGTCGAAGGCGATGGTCGCCGCGGGGACCCAGAGCAGGGGGGACACGGCGGCGGCCACCGGCCCGCCGAGCACGTTGCCGGCGGCGTCGCGGAAGCAGGCGCGGGTGGTGAGCGCGCCGCCCTGAGCGGTGAGGGTGGCGGAGATGAGCCCCGAGCTGGGCAGGGCGGTGTAGCTGCTCGCCGCGGTGGGGCAGCCGGTGAGGGTGCCGTCGCCCAGGAAGTAGCTCACCGCCCCGGTGATGGCCGCCTGCACCGAGACGGTGGTGGTGGCGCTCAAGGTGCTGGAGGGCGTGCCGTCGAAGAGCGCGCCCAGAAGGGAGATGGTGCCCGAGGGCGGCTGGGTGTCGATGGCGACGGAGAGCGGGACGATGGTGGCGTTGCCCACCCGGTCGAGGAAGCGGGCGTAGAAGGTGCGGGCCCCGTCGCCGGCCGCCAGGGTGAAGGCCAGGGTGCCGCTGCCCGGCATGGCCATGGGCCCGGCGGTGCCGGCGGCGGTGAAGCCGTAGTCCTCCGACACGGTGAGGGCCTGGGTGATGGAGAGGTCGGTGGCGGTGGAGGTCACCGCCAGTTGCACCACCAGCGCGTTGGAGGGCGAGGGCGTGGTGACGGTGGCGCTGACGGTGCTGGGCGCCGGAGGAGTGGTGTCGAGGGTGATGGTGCTGGGGGTGAGCGCGGCCGGGTTACGGGCGATGTCGCGCACGCACACCGAGATGGTCTTCGGCCCGTCGCCCGCCGGCACGTTGAAGGTGCCCGAGGTGTTGAAGGGCTGCCAGGAGGTCGACGCGGGTAGGCTGTTGCAGTTGAGCGGGCCGTTGGACATCACCATCTCGGTGGCGCCGGTGCAGCTGGCGATGGAGAAGCTCACGGTGGGCTTGGCGGTGAGGCCCAGGGGCGCGCTGGTGATGCCGTCCGCCATCAGGCCGGTGACGGCCAGGGTGCAGCCGGTGGGCGGGGTGCCCTTGTAGCCGATGGTCGCCGCCGGGGCCCACAGGAGGGGGCTGACGCTCGCGATCACCGGGCCGCCGAAGACGTTGCCGGCGTCGTCCCGGAAGCAGGCGCGCACCGCCAGGGTGCCGCCGGTCGGCGCGGGCGAGGTGGCGATGAGGCCCGAGGCGGGGATGGCGGTGTACGACGCCGGGGTGGTGGGGCAGGCCGCCAGGGTGCCGTCGCCGAGGAAGTAGCCGGTGGCGCCGGTGACGTTGGCCTGCACGTTCACCGTGCTGGAGGCGCTGATGGAGGTCGACAGCGTGCCGTCGGCGAGGGCGCCCAAGAGCGAGATGGTGCCGGCGGGCGGGGTGGTGTCGATCATCACCGACAGGGGCACCACCGCGTCGTTGCCGGCGCCGTCGCGGAAGCGCACGAAGAAGGGCCGCGGGCCCTCCCCCGGCGAGACGGTGAAGTCGACCGTGCCGGTGCCGGGCATCGCCACCGGCCCCAGCGTGCCCGGTGAGGTGAAGCCGTAGTCCTCGGAGACGGTGAGGCCGGCGCTGGTGACCACCCCCGCGGCGGCGGCGGCGCTCACCGCCACCTTCACCAGGTTGGAGTTGGTAGGCGAGGGGCTGGCCAGGGTGGCGCTGATCTGCCCCGGAGTGGGCGGGGTGGTGTCGAGGGTGATGTCGGCGAAGACCGCGGTGGAGGTGTTGCCCGCCGAGTCGCGGAACACGGCGTACACCCGGCGCGGGCCGTCAGTGCCGCCGGGGCAGACGCCGCCGTCGCAGACCGCGGCCGTGGCGAGGCTCCAGGGCGTGTTGTCGCGCACCGAGACGTAGGGCGCCCCGTCGAGCTCCGGGCCGGCGGCGTTGGCGTACTTCACCTGCAGGATGCCGCCGAAGGGCTCGGCGCTGATGGCGGGCGTCACCTGCACCTGGATGGAGTTGGTCCACCCCGGCAGGGTGGCCTTGGGCCCGTCGGCGATGCTGACGCTGCCGTTCTGGGGCGGGGTGTGGTCGACCACGATGGCGTCGGTGCCGATGGGGCCCAGGTTGCCGGCCTGATCGATGAGCTGCGCGAAGACCGCGACCGGCCCGTCGGCGAAGGGCGCGGCGCCGTTCTGGTTCTTGAGCGAGGTGCTGGTGGCGTAGCCGTCGCGCGCGGTGGCGTCGTCGATGCCGCCGTCGGCGAGCAGGGAGGAGGCGAGCCGCATCCTCGACAGGCCGGAGCCGCCGGCGTTGTCGGTGCCGGTGACGGTGAGCGGCAAGCTCTGGGTCAGGTTGGTGAACTTCTTCAGGGTGGCGCCCTGCCCCACCTCGCCGGTGTGGAGGAAGGTCACCGCCGGCGCGCTCGGCGCCACCCGGTCGACCACGATGGTCTGCTGGAAGGTGGGGCTGACGTTGTTGTTGGAGTCCTGGTACTGCGCGTACACCGTGTGCTGGCCGTCGGCGTTGGCGAGGGTGAACGGCTGGGTGGTGCCCGAGTAGCCCAAGAAGCCGCCGTCGGCGAAGTCCGCGGCCTCGCTCGCCCGGTAGCCGGTGACGCCGGTCTTGGGGAAGCCGGTGAAGTTGAGCGTCACCGCCAGAGAGCGGGTGTAGCCGGGCTCGCTGGTGGCGTCGGTGTCGTCGATGACGAAGTCGCCCTGCTGCAGCGCCAGCTTGAGCGTGCCGGCGGACACCGGGGTCGGGCCCACCGTCACCACCTGGCTGTCGCGGGAGTAGCGCTGCTTCGCCGCCGACACCTCCACCGAGCCATAGGGGACGCCGGTGATGATGAAGTCGCCCCGCCACGGCTCGGCCGCGTTCGGCGTGACCTGGCCGCTGTAGCCGCTCAGGGTGACGACGGTGAGCTGATCGATGGGCGTGCGGTCGGACAGCTCCACCGAGCCGGTGATCACGCCGCGGGCGAGCAAGAGCGTGGTGGGCGGCAGGGACACCGTCTTGCCGCCGTGTACGGTGACGGTGCGGTTCGAGTCCGGGTCCAGGTAGGGGCTGCCGGTGCCGCCGTCGAGGGAGGGCGCGTAGAAGACGCGGTAGGTGCCGGGGTTCACGTCGGCGATGAACTGCCCCTGCCCGTCGGTGATGGCGCTGGTGGCGCTGCCCTCGATGACCACCGCGTACTGGGTGGCCGGCACCGGCGCGTTGTGGTCGACCTCCTTGAGGATGGTGCCGGTGATGTGGCCCTTGTTGAGCTTGAGGAGCAGGGGCGTGGTGGAGAGATCCTTCTTCTCGCCCTCGGCGACGGTGAGGTCCATCGGGTCGCTGTCCTGGAACTCCGGGTGCGAGGCCACCAGGCGATAGGCGCCCGGCGGCACCGGGCTCTGCACGAAGACGCCGCTTTGGCCGAGGGCCTGGGTGGCCACCAGGTCCTTGTTCGGCATGAGGAAGAAGCTGACCTGGGCGCCGGTGATGTCCACGGTCTCCGGCGCCGACACCACGCCCTTGATGGACCCGGCCTGCGTCGTGCCGCCGAGCCAGCCCGGCGCGAGGACGCCGGCATCGGTCTCCGCGCCCGGGAGCACCTTCACGAAGGGCACCACCAGCGGCGCGAAGCCCGGCGCGCGCAGGTCGATGGCGTAGGTGCCGGGCCTCAGGTTCCCGGCGCGGAAGGCGCCGTCGACCTCGGTGGTCACCGTCAGCCGGTAGCCGCTGGAGTCGACGATCGCCACCGGCAGGTTGCCCGGCGCGATGTGCGGCGCGGTGTCCACCACCCCGGCGAGGCCTCCGACCGGCGCCTGCTCGGGCAAGCCCAGCTCGCGGGAGCAGCCCGCGAGCGTCGCGATTGAGACGAGAACCCACGCGCGAAAGCGATTCACGAGCACTGACCCTCCAGTCGGCGGAGGGCTCGTCTTACTCAATGATCGGGTGGGCAAGCGAGGCCCGCGGGGTGACACCTGCCCGTCAGAACACTCGGGCGACGCTCACGGCGGCCGGAGCCGCACGCCCAGGCTGGACACGAAGTGCGTGTCGTCGATGCGGCCGGGGTTCAGGAACAGGTGCTCGCCGCCCACCTGCAGGTAGACGCCGAAGGCGCGCCACAGGTGGTACTCGACGCCCGCGCCGCCGCCCAGGCCGACCGCGACTCCCCCGCCGCGGAACCAGAGCGGCGCGCCCAGGTCGAGGAAGACCGAGAGGCGGTCCCACACCGGCACCACGAAGGCCGCGCGGGGCATCACCCCGAAATAGGGGAACAGCCGCGCCATGAGCGTCAGCCGCACCGGCCCCGACTCGAAGCCGCCGCCGAAGTCCACCCCGCTCTGCCACGGCACCCGCTCGTCGGAGGCGATCTCCAGCGAGCCTTTGAACTCGCCGAAGACGGTGGGGAAGCGCTCCACCGGGGCCGGGGCGCCGTCGCGCATCGCCACCGCCACCACCACCTGCGTCTCGCGGCGGGGGTAAACCAGCGCCTCGGTGCCGCCGCGCTCGAAGCCCGCGCTCCACTCCACCTGGTGTTTCCCGATGGGCAAGACCAGCGCCGCGGGCGTCACCTGCCTCTTCCCGTCGACCCGCACCACCGCGCCGTCGGGCACCGAGCGCACCGTGAGCGTGCCGGCCAGCCTCCCGCGCACCGCGTCGAGCAGCTTCACCACCGAGGGGTCGACGCGGGCGGGGTCCAGGCTGGCCAGGGGGCCCGAGTCCAGCGCGAGCTCGAAGGCGTCCTCGGCCCGGGCGAAGTCCTGCCGCGCCGCGAAGCACTGGCCGCGGAGCAGGTGCACCCGCTCCAGCACCGACGGGTCCTGCGACTCCACCGCCGCGGCGTCGAGCGCCTTGAGCGCGCCGTCGATGTCGCCCTGGGCGAAGCGGGCCTGGCCCTGCTCCAGCTTCGCCGAGCGTGGCGCTGGCGCGGGGCTCGCGGCGACGGAGAGGGCGACCAGGACAGCGGCGGCGAAGGGCATCGGCGGGGCCGCGTCGCACCACTTCCGCCAGTGGGGCGCAACCACAATCGCAACGGCGTTCGGCTTCGGCGGACGCGGTCAGGGCGCGAGATCGATGCGCATCACGCTGGGCCTCCCCGACGCCACCACCAGATCGCGGGAGACGGGCTGGAAGCCGCTCCGCTCGACCCGCACCGCGTAGCGCCCGGCGGCGAGCTCGAGCTGCAGCGGCGTGCGGCCGCGCGGCTGTCCGTCCAGGAAGACCTGCGCCCACCAGGGCTCGCCCTTGTGCAGGGTGACGATGGTGACGTGCCCTCTTCTCGCCGTGAGCCTGGGCTCGGGCCGAGGCGCGCCGGCGTCGGCGGGGGTCAGCGCCTCGGGAGCGCCGGCGTCCAGCACCGCCTCGGCGAGCGCAGGGGCCTCCCGGGCGCCGGCGTCGGCCGTGGTCTTCTCGGCTGGCGCGTCCGTCGCGCCGAGCGGCGCCGAGCTCACGGGCACGCCGGGGCGGAAGAGGAGCACCGCCACCAGGGCCACGCCGAGCACGACGGCCGCGGCGAGGGGGAGGCGGGCGCGAAGGGTCGGCGCGGGCGCGGCGGCCGGGAGAGCGAAAGGCGGCGAGGAGGCCCTCTGCGGCAGCGGCTCGGACCCGGGCAGAATGGTCGGCGGCTCCGGCGGCAGGGGGCTCGGCTCGAGGAGCTGGGGGACCGGCTCGCCGTCGCGGCGGCGCCAGGAGAGCGCGGTGGTCAGCCCGACGGGGCCCGCCTCGGGCGCCGAGGGCACGAGGATCTTCGAGTCGCGGTAGGCGCTCTCCAGGGCCAGCGCCAGCTCCTTGCCCGAGGGGTAGCGATCCTCCGGGCGCTTGGCGAGGGCGCGGCGCACCACGTCGGCCACCGGCTTGGGCACCCAGGGCGCGCGGTCGAGGATCTCCGGCGGCGGCGCGTGGGCCTGGAGCTGAATGAGCCGCAGCTCGCTGTCGGCCTCGAAGGGCAGGGTGCCGGTGAGGCACTCGAAGAGCAAGACGCCCAACGAGTAGAGGTCGGCGCGGTGGTCGACGTCGCGCAGGCCGAGCGCCTGCTCCGGCGCCATGTAGTGCGGCGTGCCCATCACCATGCCCTCGCGGGTGATGGCGCTCTTGGCGTCGCGGGTGCGCAGGATGCCGAAGTCGAGCAGCGTGACGTGCCCGTCGGTTCCCATCACCACGTTGCCGGCCTTCACGTCGCGGTGGATGAAGTTCTGGGCGTGGATGAAGTCGAGGCCGTCGCCGAGCTGCTTGAGCACCAGGAGGGTCTCGTCGGCGGTGAGCCCGCCCCGGCGGCGCAGCAGCGCGGCGAGGGTCTCGCCCTCCACCTGCTTCATCACGATGAAGGGCCGCCCCTCGTGCCGGCCGACGTCATAGACGGGCACGATGTTCGGGTGGTCGAACTTGGCCAGCACCCGGGCCTCGCGCTCGAAGCGCTCCATCACCTCGGCGTCGGCGATGAGGGCCAGAGGCAACAGCTTCACCGCCACCTGGCGCTCGAGCTCCTGATCGCGGGCGGAGAAGACGGTGCCCATGCCGCCCTCGCCGAGCTTGGTCTCCAGCCGGTAGCGGCCGCAGAGCACCGCCCCGCCCTCGAGGGGGACGTAGGCGGTGGCGGGCACGGTGTCCTTCTTGGGCGCGCCGGTCGCGACGCCGCACGAGGGACACGTCGCCGCCGTGTCAGCAACGTCATTTCCGCAACCGGTGCACTTCAAGCCGGCGCAGTCTAGCCCGTGAGGCGGGTTCCAGGCCGAAACACTTGGCTCGCCAAGGGCGCGGGCGGGGCTAATGTCGCCTGCCGGGTTGGAAGCGATCAAAGCCATCGAAGTCCCCAGCCGCCGCTTCGGCACCTACACGCTCCGCTCGCGCATCGGGCACGGGGGCCAGGCGGAGGTCTTCCTCGCCGAGGCCATCGACGAGCACGGCGAGCACGTGAACGTGGCGCTCAAGCTGGCCAAGACGGGCGACGGCGAGGCGAAGCTGGCCGACGAGGCCGACCTGATGGGCCTGTTGGTGCACCCCAACCTGGTGAAGCTCATCGAGGTGGGGCAGGCCTTCGGGCGGCCCTTCATCGCGATGGAGTTCCTCATCGGGGGCGACCTCCAGGAGGTGATGAACGCCCACCGGCGGCAGATGACCGGCTTCCCGCTCAAGCTGGGCGTGCACCTGGTCATCGAGCTCTTGAAGGGCCTGTCCTTCTTCCACCGGGCCACCACGCGCACCGGCCAGCCGATGCACCTGGTGCACTCCGACGTGAACCCGGCGAACGTCTTCTTCTCCGGGAGCGGCGAGGTGAAGCTGGGGGACTTCGGCGTGGCCAGCTCGGCGCGGCTCGACCTGGGGCCCGGCGAGGGCGTGGCGGCGGGCAAGCTCTGGTACCTCTCGCCCGAGCAGACCCGCGGCGAGGCGCTGAGCCCGGCCTCGGACCTGTGGTCGGTGGGGGTCATCCTCCACGAGCTGGCGGTGGGCTATCACCCCTTCCACAAGGACGACGCCACCGACGCGCAGG
Source organism: Archangiaceae bacterium (assembly GCA_037443525.1). Classification (GTDB taxonomy): domain Bacteria; phylum Myxococcota; class Myxococcia; order Myxococcales; family Myxococcaceae; genus JBBIOE01. Next base: position 16,148 of record JBBIOE010000123.1, read on the forward strand.
CGATGGGGCTCATCAACGCCGCCCGGCTCGACATCCCCGACTACGTCGACGCCCCGCTCAAGGCCATCGTGCAGCGGGCCCTGACGGTGGACCTCTCGCGGCGCTACCAGACCGCGGGGCAGTTCGGCGGAGACCTCTTCGGCTACGCCCTCGACCACGGGCTCTTCACCACCCACGCCGAGGTGCAGGAGTGGCTGGAGGGCCTGCTCGGCATTCTGGCGTGAGGCCTAGAACTTCACGTCCAGCCGCACGCCCGCCGACGACTGCCCCTGCGAGTCGGTGGCGCCGCTGACGCTGAGCGAGGCGTCCTTCCCGTCGGTCCAGGTGGCCTCGAGCTGGCTCTGGGTGCGGTTGGCCTGGAAGTCGCGGCTCACCGCGGCGGTGAGCTTCAGGTTCTCGTCGAGGGTGTAGGTGCCCTTCAGCTCCGCGGACTCGAGCCCCAGCGCGTTGAGCGTCGCCGAGCCCTCGAGGCTGGCCACGTCGCTCTTTGCCTGCGCCGAGACCGTCGCCCGCTCGAACCCGTCGGCGTTTCCTTGCGCCTTGGCGTTGAAGCCCCAGCGGTCGGTGGTGCGCGAGTACTCGACGGAGGCCGCGGTCAGCCCGGCGTTGGCGTCGATGGTGGCGGCGGTCTTCAGCGTGCCCTGCCCCACCTTGAAGCCCTGGGTGACGCCGAGGGTGGTGGTGTTGGTGGCCACCTGGTGGTCGACGGTGAGGCCGAAGTCGGTGTCCGGCGCGGGCGTGGCGGAGAGCTTCGCGCTCACCTGGTCGACGCGGCCGTCCTTGGAGTGCACCGTGAGCTCCTGCGCGCTGGCGTCGGTCTTGCGCCCGAGCACCACCGAGCCCTGGGTGCCGTCGGCGGCGGTCTGGGTGGCAGAGAGCTTCGCCGAGAGCGGGCCCTTCTCCAGCATCGCCTCCACGCCCGCGGCGCTGACCTTCCCGTTCGCGTCGAGCGTCGCGGTGGCGCTCACCTGGCCCAAGCTGCCGGAGCGCTTGCCCGAGAGCGCGACCGACTCCACGCCGCGCTTCGAGAGCGAAGCGTTGGCCGCCAGGTTCCAGTTCGGCCGCTCGACGCCAAAGTCGACGCTGCCGCCCTCGAAGCCGTTGGTCGAGCTCACCTTGGCCGTGCCCTGGAGCGTGCCGGCCTTGCCCAGGTCCACCTTCGCGGTGGCGGCGGCGTAGACGGAGAAGTCCTTGAACTCGGCCTGCCAGTCGGCGCCGGCCTTCACCTGGAGCTTGTCGTCGAAGAGGCCCTTTTGGAACTCGGGGCGGAAGCCGAGCGCCGAGAGGCCCTGCGACCCTTGAGTCCAGGCGGTGTAGCCGGCGACCGCGGCGAGCGTCCCCGCGAGGGCGTAGGCGTCGGTGGAGGCCGAGCCGGAGCCGAGCTGCGAGAGGAGCTCCTTGGCGAACGCGTGACCGGTGTCGCCCAGAGAGCCCAGCGGCTTCGAGGCGAGGTCGGTGGTGTCGACGCCCTGGGCGGCGAGGCGCTCGGTGAGCTGCGCCACGGCCTTCGGCGCCAGCGCGCCCACCGGCAGGCCCTGGAGGAGGCCGAGCGACGCGGACTGGAGCTTTTCGACCTGCGCCTGGCTCAGCGGATCACCGGGCAGCACCGGCGGCTGGCCGGCGGCGAGCGACTTCGCGTCGTGGTGGAGCACCGCCTGCACCTGGGCGGTGTACCCGTCGACGGCCTTCGCCAGCGCCTGCTGCACTGGCGTGTCGAGCGGCGCGGCCACTGGCGCGACCGCCTTCGCCGCCGGGGCGGCCCGCGGCATGGGCGGCGTAGGCGGCGTGAAGAGGTCGGCGACCGACGGCAGGCGCAGGTCGAGCGAGCGCTTGGCCGTCCACCCGCCAGCCTTCGCCGCCGCCGCGGTGGACGCGGGCTTCGCGGCGGAGGACTTCGGGGCGCGGGCGGGAGAGGAGGCGGTGGCCGCCGGGGGACCCTTCGGCGAACGAGAACGAGTGACGGACATCGTGTGGCTCCGGCGAAGACGACGAATCGAAGAAGAGGAGAAGACCTTACGCGACCCCTTGCGAATCGCGCTTGATTCGCATCAAGACGCTTGAGCTCCCGGGGAAGGCGTCTCGCGGGAAGACTCGGCGCGCCGTGGATCGGGCACCTTGGCGGCGGGGGTCGTTTCCCCCTGGGGGAATGGGGTCCTGGCGACCCACGCCGCCGCCGGGTCGAGGTGATCAGCGATCCGCGCTGGGTTCCGCTGCGTGAAGCCTGGCTAATGGCACGCAAGGGGTTCCGCTGGTGTCGGCGCGAGCCTCGTACGGAACCTCCGCTGCGCCCTCGGGCCCGCGGCGCGCACGTTCGGCGCGGCTCTTGAGGCCTGCGCCACCGCTACGAGGCACGTCGCCGACATCCAGTTTCGCGAGGCCGCCGGGCTGACTACATCTCCAAGGTGAGCCACCGCGTCGCGGTCGCCGATGACGACGAGGCCGTTCGGCGGATGCTGGAGAACCTGCTGACCTCGGCCGGCTTCGACGTCGCGCTCGCCAAGGACGGCTCCGAGGCGCTGGCGCTGATGGAGCAGAGGAACGTCGACCTCATGCTCCTCGATCTGATGATGCCGGGCCTGAGCGGGCTCGAGGTGCTGAAGACCGCGCGCGGGCGCGGCTTCGACCTTCCCATCGTGGTGGTGACGGCGCGCGGCTCGGCCAAGGACACGGCCACCGCGCTCGAGCAGGGCGCCGACGACTACGTGGCGAAGCCATTCTCTCCGCTGGTGCTGCTCGCGCGGCTGAAGCTGAGGCTGCGGCCCAGGGAGCGCGCCGCGGAGCTTCGCGCCTCGCCGCCGCCGCCGCCGATCGACTCCGACGGGGTGCTGCTCTCCTCGGGCGACGTGCAGCCGGTCGACGAGCCGGCGCCGGTCCCCGCGAGCCCCCCGAGTGCCGCCAGCGCGGCGACGCCGCCGTCCGCCGCCGTCGAGCCGGGCCTGATGGCGGCGGTGCTCCGGAAGCTGAAGCGAACCGCGACGCGCACCGAGGCCGCGAGCCTGTTGCCTCCGCTGGTGGAAGGGACGCTCTTGGCTGACCGCTACCGCGTGGGGAAGGTGCTGGGGCGCGGGTCGTTCGGGGTGGTGCACCAGGCGCGGCACGTCGAGCTGGAGATGGACGTGGCGCTCAAGGTGCTGCAGGGCGACGCCCAGGAGATGGTCGACGGGGTGACCGCCTACGAGCGCTTCCACCGCGAGGCGATGCGGGCCTGCCGCGTTCGCCACGAGCACGCGGTGCGGGTCCTCGACTTCGGCGTCACCGTCGAGAAGCGGCCCTACCTGGTGATGGAGCTGCTCGAGGGGCCGACGCTCGAGGCGCGCCTCAAAGAGGGCCCGCTGGAGCCCACCCAGGTGGCGACGACGGCGGCGGGCGTGCTCGAGGCGCTGGGCGCGGCGCACCGCGAGGGCATCGTCCACCAGGACGTGAAGGCGTCGAACGTCATCCTGGCCCAAACCCCGGAGGCGGGCACGACGCCCAAGCTCATCGACTTCGGCGCGGCGGCCGAGCTGCGCGACCTGCCGAGCGAGCACATCCTGGGCACGGCGTCGCACATGGCCCCCGAGCGCTTCGCCACCGGCGCCTGCGACGCGAAGGGTGACGTGTACGCGGCCGGGGTGGTGCTCTACCGCTCGCTCACCGGGCGCCTGCCCTTCGTCCACGAGGACGTGGAGGAGCTGGCGCGGCTGCACGCCACCGCGACGCCCGAGCGCCCGACGGCGCTGCGGCCGGGCCTGGAGCGGCGCTGGGACGAGGTGGTGTTCCGGCTGCTGGAGAAGAACGCCGAGCGGAGGCCGACCGCGCAGCAAGCGGCGGCGCTGGTGCGGCGGCTGGCGTCTCACAGTGCACCCGGGTGAAGCCGCGCATGAGCCGGAGAGCCACTCGATCACCTTGGTGATGATGATCTTTGCTGATGTACTGCTGGTCCGAGAGTGTTCGTGAACCCTGTCAGGGGGCCTCGTGAAGGCAAGGGAGTCAGCGTTCCGCGACCCACGGTTCTGGTATTCGCACTTCAGAATCTGCTGGGGGCAGATCGGCCCAGCGTTCGACCCGAGATTGCTCTCGGAAGCGTTCGGAGCGAACGACGAGAGCGGCATCGCCTGGTGGCACGAGTTCACGCGGTGGTACCCGGAAATCATCGATGAGTCCGATGGCGAGCTTCAGGACCCCACCACGCTCAGCATTCGATTCGCGAACGCCTTGTCGATGGATATCGAGTTTCATCCGGGGCTTCGGCCCTTTTATCTGTCTGCGCCAGGGTCGAAGCGTGTGCTCCTAGGCGAGCTCGGGCCGCACTGGCGCCTTCCGATGCTGCGATGGGCGGAGGCAAGTCGTCTGTCGAGACTCGCAGTCGGCGCGCTGTCGTACTCGCAGGTCCTGCTCCTCCTTCTTCCCGGCGTCTGGCCTGACCCGACCGACGATGCGGATCAGGTGGAGTCCGAGGTCGCGGAGGCACTTCGAGATATCGCCGTTCGACATGCCACCGCCGAACGGCTTGCTTCCCAGTGGCGCGCCGCCGTCGCCAAGGGCATCGAGTACTCGTGGATGAGACATCGCCCTGCGGGCTGGGCTTCCTCATCCGAGCACAGCCTGCGCCGTGGCCGATCAGCTGGGCCGCTCAATCGACTTCTCGCGCGCGCCCTGGAGAAGGATGGGGCGAAATAGCCTGGAGGCCTAGGACCAAGAACCCCGCAATGAGAGGGGCGGGGCCAGATCTGGATTCTGGAGGGGAGAAACCCGAGCGTGTGCGAGGCCGAGGGGCGATGGACAGACGGCGGCTGGCGTGAGCGGGGAAGCTAGGACCGGAAGCTCTCCGCGTGCTCCGCCTGCCCTTCGGCGAAGAGCGTGGCCTCGCACTTGTGGAGCAAGCTTTCGAGGCCCAGGCGCTGCTGGGCGCTGATGGCGACGCCGCCGCGCTGGCTGACCAGGGCGGTGGCCTCTTCATCGCCGAGCCGGTCGACCTTGTTCCACACCATCACCCGGGGCGTCCGATCGAGTCCCAGCGAGGAGAGGATGCGCTCCACCGCCTCCACCTGCGCGTCGCGATCGGGGTCGGCGGCGTCCACGACGTGCAACAAGAGCGCGGCGTCCTCCAGCTCCTCCAGCGTGGCGCGGAACGCGGCCACCAGATCCTTCGGCAGGTCGCGAATGAAGCCCACCGTGTCGGTGATGATGACCTCGTGCTCGCGAGGGAAGCGCAGGCGGCGGCTGGTCGGGTCCAGCGTCGCGAAGAGCCTGTCCTCGGCGAGCACCTCGGACTGGGTGAGCGCGTTGAGCAAGGTCGACTTGCCCGCGTTGGTGTAGCCGACGATGGAGATGATGGGCAGCTCGGCCCGGGTGCGCTTCTGCCGGCGGACGCGGCGATCGTTGGAGAGCTGCTCGATGCGCTTCTCCAGGTGGCTGATGCGATCGCGCACGCGGCGGCGGTCGATCTCCAGCTTGGTCTCGCCGGGGCCGCGCCCGCCGATGCCGCCCGCGAGCCGCGAGAGCGAGCCGTCCTTCCCCACCAAGCGCGGGAGCAGGTACTTGAGCTGCGCCAGCTCGACCTGCAGCTTGCCGTCGGCCGACTGCGCGCGCTGGGCGAAGATGTCGAGGATGAGCTGAGTGCGATCGAGCACCTTGAGGCTCGTCTCCTCGCCGATGTGCCGCGCCTGGCTGGGGGTGAGGTCCTTGTCGAAGACGAGCAAGGAAGCGAGGCGCTGCATCGAGCGCAGGTTCAGCTCCTCGAGCTTGCCCTTGCCGAGCAGGTAGCGCGGGTCGGCCTCGCGACGGACCTGGAGGATCGCGTCCACCACCTCGACGCCGGCGGTGCGGGCGAGCTCCTTGAGCTCGAGCAGCGAGGCCTCGGACGCGGCGCGCTTGCCGTCGAGGCACACCGCGACCAGCACCGCGCGCTCGCGGTCGCCGACGTGGCGGGCGCGGGCCTCGCGGGCGAGCTCGTCCTCCAGCGAGGCGACGGTGGCGGCGAAGTCCGGCTGCTCGCCGTGGACGTTGGGCAAGGTCTCGGTGCGCCAGAGCTCGTTGCCTTCGTTCTCGGGGAGCAGGTGGGCCCAGTGCAGCACGCCGGGGAGCCCGTCCGCCTGCACGCCGACGGCGGCCACCGCGTCGAGGCGCAACAGCGCCAGGTCGGTCAAGTCGTCGCGGGTGAGCGGCTCGGACTTGAGGTGGGTGTGCACGAGGCGCAGGCCGCGGAGGCGCACCTGGCCGGCGCGGGCGCGGCCGACGTCGGGCAGCTCGAGCTTCGAGGCGTCGCCGACGATGACCGCCTCCACCTCGCCCTTCCGGTTGAGCAGCACCCCGGCCTGGCGGTGCGTCTCGGCCGAGAATTCGGTGAGGTGGCGCGCGAGCTCCGGGCTCACGATCTCGTGGGGCGAGACGCGGCGGCGCCAGGTGTTCTTGAGGTGCTTGAGCTCCGACGCCTTGAGCCCGAGCGTGTTCCCGAAGGGCTCGTTCATGCGAC
>JBBIOE010000124.1:0-22506 GCA_037443525.1 Archangiaceae bacterium
AGCTCGAGCTTCGCGAGGCGCACGTGCTGCGACACCAGCTCGTTGGTGCTTTCGACGAGCTCATGGAGCTGGTGGCTCAGGGTCATCGGCGGGCGGACATTAGCCGATGAAAGGTCGGAACTGATCGCATACCGTGCGCCCGCCATGATCATCGCTCCCCTGCTGTTGACCGTGTCGCTCGGCGCTGCTCCCGTTGCAAAGAGCCGGCCTCTCGACGTGGTGCGCTACACGTTGAACCTCCGCCTCGAGGACGACGGCAGCTTCACCAACGGGGTGACGATCGCGCTGAAGCCGACGGCGGCGATGAAGCAGCTCGAGCTCGACGCCTTCCACCTCGCGGTGTCGGCTGTGAAGGTCGACGGCGAGGCGGCGGAGTTCAAGACCCGTGACGACGACGCGAAGGGCGTGGGCACGCTCACCATCACGCCGAAGAAGCCGCTCGCGCCGGGCAAGGAGGCCTCGGTGGAGATCGCCTGCGCCGGCAAGGCGAGCACCGCGCAGGAGGGCTTCTTCACGGTGACCGACCCCGACGACGCGAAGGCCCTGCCCTCGTACTTCACCGACTTCGAGCCGACCCACGCGCAGAGGCTCTTCCCCTGCAACGACGACCCTGCGGACAAGGCGATCACCGAGGTGCACGCGATCGTCGACGGCCGGTACACGGTGCTGTCGAACGGCAAGAAGGTGAAGGACGAGGCCTTCGCGGACGCCGGGAAGAACCTGCGTCGCGTGCACTGGGCGATGGAGCAGCCGCAGTCGACGTACCTGGTGGCGCTGGCCATCGGGGTGTTCGAGGGCGTGGAGGCGTCGCCCGATCTGCCCGCGACGGTGTGGGTGGCGCCGGGGAAGAAGGACCGCGCGTACATCGCGGTGGACGTGTTGAAGCCGCTCTTCAACATCGAGGGCGCGCTCGCCGGCGCGAAGTACCCGTTCGGCAAGCTCGACGTGGTGGCGGTGCCGCGCTTCTACCAGTCGGGTATGGAGAACACGTCGCTCATCTTCGTGCGCGAGTCGACGCTGCTCGTGGATCACCGGAACGAGCAGACGGCGCGGCCGCGCATCGTCGGCATCCTCGCGCACGAGATCGCCCATCAGTGGTTCGGGAACCTGGTGACCTGCAAGTCGTGGAGCGAGCTGTGGCTGAACGAGGGCTTCGCCACCTGGCTCGGCGCGGCGGGCATGGTCGATCAACTCGACGCCGAGTACGTGAACGTGTGGCGCGCGGCGACGGCGCTCAGCGAGTCCTTCGAGCAGGACAGCGGGCCGCACGCGCGGGCCCTGGTGTCGAAGGGTGAGCTGGCGACCGAAGACACCTTCGACGACGTGGCCTACATGAAGGGCGCGGCGGTCCTGCGCATGCTCGAGCACTGGATCACCACGCCCGAGCTGAAGAAGGTGATGAAGGCGTATCTCGAGAAGTACGCGTTCGGCGTGGCGACCAGCGACGACTTCTTCAAGGTGCTCTTCGACACCACCAAGAAGGAGAAGGAGCTCAGGTCCTTCAAGGACTCGTGGCTCACCAAGAAGGGTACGCCGGTGATCTACCCCTCGGTGTCCTACGGCGGCGGCAAGGCGACGCTGACGATTCGCCAGCAGCCCTCGGTGGCCGGCGAGAAGGGCCCGTGGGTGTTCAAGCTGCCGGTGGTGCTGCACCGCGAGCTCGAGCCGACGTTCACCAAGGAGGTGACGGTGCTGGTCGACAAGCCCGAGGTGACGCTCTCCGTCGACGTGCCCGGCGCGCCGCAGTGGGTGAACTGGAACAAGGACTTCATGGCGCTGGTGCAGGTGAACGCGCCCACGGTGCCCGAGGAGCAGTGGGTGGACGCGGCCCGGCACGATCCCGACCCGACCTGGCGGCTGCTGGCGGTGCTCACCCTCGCGGGGGAGCTGATCAGCGACGAGCCCAAGGCCGAGACGAAGCCGACCGACGCGGCGATGGGCGCGCTGATGGACGTCTTGCAGAAGGACCCGTCGCCGTGGGTGCGCGAGGCGGTGCTGAACCGGCTGGCGGAGACGCGCTTCAAGGTGCTGCCGAAGGAGCTCGGCCCGGTGCTGTTCGCGCTGTCGAAGCGGCCGGAGGGACTGAACGAGGATCCGGCCGGCTACATCATGGTGCGTCGGGCGGCGATGGGCGCGCTCGGCCGCTCGGGCCACGAGGACGGTCAGAAGTACCTGCTCGACGAGCTCTCGAAGAAGGAGATCGACATCAACCTCCTGGGCGGGTTCGCGACCGGCGTCTCGCGCATCGGGAACGCGGCGGCGCTGACCACCCTGCGCTCGGCGATGCTCACCCAGAAGGGCCGCGGCGGCATCTACTTCCGGCGGACGGCGGCTGCGCTGAGCGCCTTCCCCTCGGCGGACATCGTGCCGGTGATGAAGGACGCCCTGAAGGCGGCGGCGGGCGACGACGAGCTGTCGACCCGCGTCGTCGGCGGCATCTTCCACAACCCGACGCTGGCGCGCTCGAAGGAGTGGGCGGAGCTGGTGCGCGACGTGGCGATCGACGCCGAGTTCGGCCGCGAGGAAGTGGCGGCGGAGATGCTCTGGTCGCTCTCGCAGGTGAAGACGCCGGAGGTGAAGGATGCGCTCACCCAGGTCGCCGAGAAGGGCTCGAACGAGCGGTTCCGCACGCTGGCGAAGCGGACGCTGGCGGTGAACTTCCCTGCCCCGCCGGTGGAGAAGGCGAAGAAGAAGTAGCCTCCGAACAGATGGCGCGCGTTCGCACCACCCTCAGCCGGCCGATGGACTCACCCAGCTCTCTCGAAGTCGGAGCTCATCGAAGAGGGATTGCGAGCACTCGTTGCGCGAGATGCGGCGAGGCGGCTCGCTGGTCTCGGAGGGGAGTTGCCCGAGGCGCGGGCACCAAGGCGACGGAGGCCGGGGCCAGGCCGCCGACTTGAACCGCGGAAGGCGGGGGTGACATGCGTAGCCTGGAGGCCGTGTCGTTCGTTGTGCTCGTGGGCTCCGCCGCGCCGGCGCTCGCGAGCGATCGGGACGGCAGGGCTGGTCTCTTCCGTCCGCCGTTGCTGAAGAGACTCGCGCCTCATCAGCGGGTGCCTCAGTGGTGAGCACCGCGCGCGATCGCGCTGCGTTACGCCTCTCCGGGATCTGGCGGCTCGCCGGGCGTGCGCTCGATCGCATCGTCTACCGATGGTCCGACTGGCGGGTGCACCGCGGCGTCCGGGTCGGCCTGTTTCTGGTTCGTCACGAGCCTGCGATGGCGGAGCTCTGCTTCGGGAAGGTGACGTCGGGGCTCGACCTCATCGCCGCACACTCACCTCGGCGGTTCGCGCACTTGTCGCGTGATGTCCGGCAGCTGTGGATCGGTTCGCTGGCGCAGAATGCCATCGGCCAGTGGTGGTCCGCTGACGGCACGTGCGGCCTGCACCAGCCGTGGGTCGCAAATGATTCGACGTCGCCTGAGCGCGTGGCGGGCACGATCGTCCACGAGGCGATGCACGCCCGCTTGGGGCGGCTTGGCGTGAGGGACCAGACGAACGAGCGATGCGAGCGGGCGTGCTGGCGGGCCGAGCTCACGTTCCTCCGTCGCCTTCCAGGCCAGACCGAGCACGTGGACTCACTCCGGCGTGTCCTCGATTCTGGGGTCTTCAGGTCATCGCCGGACGCGGCGTTGCAGGGAACGAGGCGAAGAATTCAGGAGGTCTTGGAGGAAGGTGGTCTGCCGGCATGGCTGGAAGAACGCCTCTTCGGGTGGCTCGATCCGACCAGGCGCCGACGCTGAACTCGGCCAGAGGGACCACTCCAGCCGCGGCCTGCTTCGCGCCTCAGGGCTCCCGCCACAGCTCCACGCCGGCCTTCGCCGATGGGTTGGTCCTCGTGTCGTAGAAGAACACCAGCGTGAGCTTCCCGGGCGCGTGGGCCCAGGCCGAGATGAACTCGCCGGCGAAGGCGTAGGGGCTCGCCGCCGGGGCGCAGGTGGCGAACGACGCTCCGCTGTCCGAGCGCGCCAGCTTCGGCCCGCCGCAGAGCGCGCCCGGGGTGCCGTTGCTCATGAAGTTCGCCGCGATGGAGACCTTGCCGGAGTCCTCGACGACCAGCGCCTGGTACTTCCCGGTGGAGTTGAACTTCACCGCGTCTCCGTTGCGCGGCACGGCGACCGGCGCCGCCCAGGTCGTCCCCGCGGAGTCCGACGCCGCGGCGAAGTACAGCTCCGGCGTGCTGTCGGCGGCGGGGAGCGGATCAGTCAGCCGCAGGTGGAACGCCACCCGCGGCAGCTCTCCCGCGAAGGTCAGCGACACCGACTGCAGCGGGCTCTGCCCCGTGGTCACCGCCGAGGGGCTCACGACGATCGCCGCCGCGCTCGCGCCCGGCCTCCAGAACACCAGCTCGGGCCCCGGCCCGGTCGACGGCGTGACGAAGAACGCCACCCCGGCGTGACCGGCCGAGTCGAGCGAGAGCGTCACGTTGCCCGTGGTCGGCAGCGCCGTGTTGGCCGGCAGAGGCACCTCCTGCGCGGCGAACGCCCCGGTGCCGGTGCGGGTGGCGTAGTTGACCGTCGCCCCGTCGATCCACGCGACGTGCGCGACCCCCGCGCGAACCGCCACCGACGGATCCGTGAGGCTCCCGCTCGCGCCGATGGCCACGTTGAGCAGCGAGAAGTTCGCGCCCTCGTCGTCGCTGGTGGCGAGGCGAATCGCCGCGGAGCCCTTCACGTAGGCGATGGCGATCTGCCCGGTCACGTCGTCGCGCGCGAGGCTGACCTGCCGGTGCGGCGCGTCGAGCGCCACCTCGCCCACCACCTCCACCTGCGCCTGCGCGGTGAACGCCTTCGCCACCCCGTCCCAGCGCGAGAAGAAGACGCGGGTGTCGGTGTTCGTCCCGTCTCCGTTGGGATCGACGTACAGCCCCGCGATCATCGGCTGGCCGTACCGATCGGCCACCGCCGACGCGGACACGCCCAGCTTCGTCGAGGGGACGGCGCCCGCGGGCAGCTCCACCGCCGTCGACCACCCCTTCGGCGGATCCTCCCCGCGCGGCCTGCCGGCATCGACCTCGGCGCCCGCGTCGAGCTCCTCGCCGGCATCCGGCGTCGGCCGGTACTTGGGGCCACACGCCGAAAGCAGCGCGGCACACACCACGACGACGACCGATGCTCTCATGGGACTCCCCTGCCCTTACCCGAGGGCTTTCAGCGTCTCGCGGGCGATCACCACCCGCTGAATCTCGCTGGTGCCTTCGTAGATGGTCTGCACGCGCGCGTCGCGCAGGTACCGCTCGACCGGGAACTCGTCGATGTACCCGTACCCGCCGTGGAGCTGCACCGCCTTGTCGCAGACGCGGTTCGACATCTCCGACGCGAAGAGCTTGGCCATCGACGCCTCGCGGGTGAACGGCTGCTTCGCTTCCTTCCGCGCCGCCGCCCTGAGCGTGAGCAGCTCCGCCGCCTGCTGCTGCGTCGTCATGTCCGCGAGCATGAAGCGCAGGGCCTGGAAGTCGCCGATCGGCTGGCCGAAGGCCTTGCGATCCTTCACGTAGCGTACCGAAGCCTCGATGGCCGCCCGCCCCACGCCGCAGGCTTGCGACGCGATGCCGATGCGCCCTCCGTCGAGCGCCGTCATGGCGAGCCGGAAGCCGTCGCCCTCGGCGCCGAGCAGGTTCTCCTCGGGGATCTCGCAGCCCTCGAAGGTCAGCGGCACGGTGCTGGACCCGCGCAGGCCCATCTTGTCTTCGTGCCGGCCGACGATGAGGCCCTTCGTCCCTCCCTCGACGATGAAGCAGGACAGCCCCTTGGTGCCCGACGTGCCCGAGGTGCGCGCCCAGACCACCATGACGCCCGCCTGCGCGCCGGAGGTGATCCACTGCTTGGTGCCGTTGAGCACCCAGGCGCCGCCCTTCTTCACCGCGCTGGTGCGGAGCGCGGCCGCGTCGGACCCGCTGTGGGGCTCCGAGAGCGCGAATGCCCCCGCGACGGCCTCGCCGCTGGCGAGCCGTGTCACGTATTTCTTCTTTTGAGCGTCGGTGCCGAAGGCGTTGATCAGCTCGCCGCACATGTTGGTGACGGCCATGCCCACCGAGGTCGAGGCGCAGGCGGCGGCGATCTCCATCACCGCCAGCGAGTAGGAGACCGCGCCCGCGCCGGCGCCGCCGAGCTCGGTCGGCACGTTCACGCCGAGCAGCCCCAGCTCGCCCATCTGCCGGTACACGTCCGCGGGGAAGCGCTCCAGGCGATCGGTGTCGCGGGCCCTCGGAGCGACCACGTCCTTCGCGAAGCGCCGCGCCGTGTCGCGAATCAGGGTTTGCGTCTCGGTGAGCTCGTAGTCCACGCGCCCGGCTCCCCTACTTCTGGGCCTTCAGGTTGAACGGGAAGTCGATGGGCTGATCCTTCCCGTCGCTGGGCTTGGGGAAGGTCATCGTCGAGAGCACCGCCACCACGCAGTCGTGCAGCCGCGGGTCCTTCAGGGTCGTGCCCTTCTTCTCGATGCGCGCGCCCTTCACGATGCCGTCGGGAGAGATCACGAAGTGGGTGTTCAGCTTCCCCTCCACGACCTTCTTCGTCCCGGCCATCGTCTCCTCGTGGCAGGACTGAATCTGCGGCAGGTAGGAGAGCACGATCTGCTTCACCGAGTCGGGGCCGAAGCGCATCTTCGAGACGTCGAGGCCGTTCTGCAGGGCCACCCCTCCGTCCTCGGTCGAGGCGGCGGCGGCGTCCTTGAGCAGGCCCTTCATCGTGCCGGGAGACGGATCCGCGGCGAGCGCGAGAGACAGAAGCGTGGCGGCGATCATGTTCAGTCCTTGAGCAGGTTGGCGGAGATGACGATGCGCTGAATCTCGCTGGTGCCTTCGTAGATCTCGGTGATGCGGGCGTCGCGCACGTGGCGCTCGGCGTCGAGCTCCTTCGAGTAGCCCATGCCGCCGAAGATCTGCAGCGCCTTGTTGGCGACGCGCGAGGCCATCTCCGAGGCGTACAGCTTCGCCATCGCGCTCTCCTGGCTGTGGCGCACGCCCTTGTCCTTGAGCAGCGCCGCGCGGTGGATGAGCAGGCGGGCCGCGTCGATCTCCGTCGCCATGTCCGCCACCATGAACTGAATCGCCTGGTGCTCGCGGATGAGCCTGCCGAAGGTCTTGCGCTCGCCGGTGTAGCGAACGGCCTCCTCCATCGCCGCGCGCGCGATGCCCAGCGCCTGCGACGCGATGCCGATGCGGCCACCGTCGAGCGTGCTCATGGCGACCTTGAACCCCTCGCCCTCCTTGCCGAGCAGGTTCTCGACCGGCACCTCCATGTCCTCGAAGTACATGGTGCAGCTGTGCGCCGCGGTGATGCCCATCTTCTTGTCGGGCGGCTGGCGGCGGAAGCCCTTGGTGTTGGTCGGCACGATGAAGGGCGTGATGCCTTTGTGGCCCGCCGCCTTGTTGGTCATCGTGAAGAGCACGATCGCGTCGGCCTTGGGGCCGTTGGTGATCCAGTTCTTCGAGCCGTTGATGACGTAGCGATCGCCCTTCTTCACCGCGACCGTCTCCTGCGCCGCCGCGTCGCTGCCGGCCTGCGGCTCGGTCAACCCGAAGCAGCCCAGCTTCTCTCCGCGCGCGAAGGGCTCGAGCCACTTCTTCTTCTGCGCGTCGGTGCCGAACTTCATGATCGGGTCGCAGTAGAGCGAGTTGTTCACCGACATGATCACGCCGGTGGAGGCGCAGCCGCGGCTGATCTCCTCCATCGCCAGCGCGTAGCAGACGTTGTCCAGGCCGGCGCCGCCCCACTCCGTCGGCACGGCCACCGCGAGCAGGCCGAGCTCGGCGAGCTTCTTCACCGCCTCCGCCGGCCACTCGTGGTTCTCGTCCCACTTCTTCGCGTTGGGGATGAGCTCCTTGGCCGCGAAGTCACGGCACAGCTTCTGGATGTCGCGCTGGATGTCGGTGAGCTCGAAGTTCATGACAGGCCGATTAGCAAGAGGCCGCCATTCGGGAAAGCGCTCCGGTGCCCCGCCTACGGCCAGTGAGAGAGCAGCTTCTTCGAGAGAAAACGAGAGACCGCCAGGATCGGCGCCATGGTGTGGCTGGAGGCGCTGGACGGGAAGCCCGAGGAGTCGAACACGTAGACGCCCCGGGTCCCGAAGACGAGGCCGTCGGGCCGGGCGCCGCCGTCCTTCTCGTTGCCCGAAAAGCGCACGGTGCCCTGCTGGTGCGCCGAGAGGAACGGCGCCGTCGCGGAGTCGAATGGGAACGCGTCGAGCCGGGCCAGGTCCTTCTCGCTGGTGATGCAGATGGGCGGCGCCACCGGAACGAAGACCTCGCGCGCCCCGGCCGCCAGGTACGCGCGCGCGGCGGCCTTGGCGCCCTCCCGGGCTCGCGCCCGCTGCTCGTCGTCGAGCGCGTAGTCGACGTGCAGCCGCCCGTTCGCCTCGACGCGGATTCTCCCGTGCGGCAGGTCGGGCATCAGCACGAGGCAGGCCGCCTGGTGGGTGTAGTCCTTCATGCGGCGCTGGCCCAGGGCCCCGAGCTGCGGCAGCAACGAGCCGACGATGCCCGGCGTCCCGGCGATGGCCTCGAGGCGGAAGCCCCACAGCCCGCGCTCCGGGTCGACCTTCTTCTCGAACTCGGTCACCGCGAAGGACTGGGGAATGCCGCGGTGGAAGCGCACCTCCTCGTCGAAGCGCGCCGTCACCGGCAGCTGCGGCTGCAACGACACCTGCGCGCCGACGTTCGCGTTGCCCAGGCCCGACCTGAGCAGCAGCGCCGCCGAGCCCACCGCGTTGGCGGCGAGGATCACGACCTTCGCCCTCACCGTGAAGCCGTCGAGCTCGCGGTAGCCCTTCGCGTCGAGGCGGCGGCACTGCAGCGTCTTGAGCTCCTGGTCTCCGCCCTCGATGCGCACCACCCGCGCCCGGGAGAGCACCGTCGCCCCGGCGGTCATCGCGCTCGGCAGGGCCACGAAGCGGGGGTTCTTCTTCCGATCGAGCGGGCAGCCGATGAGGCACGCGCCCACGCCCGCGCAGTCGACGCGGTTGTGGTGCATCAGCTCGCCCTTCCACCCGAGCGCCTCGGCGCCCTTCCTCAGGAGCCGGTTGTTGAGGTTCACCTGCCCCTCGGTGGGCACGTTCGCGGACAGGTCGGTGAGCGCCTGGGCTCGGGCGTCGTCGAGGGCCTGGGGCGAGAAGTCGGTGAGCCCGAACTTCGTCTGCCAGTGCCGCAACACCTCGTCGGAGAGCGGCACCACGTCGGAGGCGTTGATCACCCCGCCTCCGCCGACCACCCGCCCCTGCAAGATCGCGATGGAGCGATCCTTCGTCATGCGCCCGCCGCGATCCATGTAGAGCTGGTCGTACATGGCGCCGTCGCGCTGGGTGAGGCGAGGGCCGGTGTAGTCCCCACCCTCCTCGAGCACGAGCACCTCCTTGCCGGCCTGGGCGAGCTCCCAGGCGGCGGTGGCGCCGCCGCAGCCCGAGCCGACGATGCAGACCTCCACCGTGCGGTCGGCCTGCGGCGCCGCCGAGGCGTCGACCAGCCCGCTCATGAATCGAGCCTGCCGAACGCTGCCCTCACGCCTGCGCGGTCGGGGCCTGGGAGTCCGTCGGCTGCGGAGGCGGTCCACCGGCCGCGGCCATCTTCGCCGCGAACTCCTGGCCGCGCTTGGTCATCTCCTCCTGCGTGAGGTCCTCGACCTTCGTGGCCAAGGACCACGAGACGCCGAAGGGATCGGTCACCTGCCCGCTGCGGTCGCCCCAGAACATGTCGTCGAGCGGCATGCTCACGGTGGCGCCCGCCTCGACGGCCTTCGCGAACGTCGCGTCCACGTCGGGCACGTAGAGGAACATCTGGGTCTTGCTCGGCTGCGTGCCGGGCATCACGTCGTTGGCGAAGAGCGTCGTGTCGTCGATCTTGATCTCGACGTGCCAGATGCTCTTGCCGTCGGGCGCCAGCGCGGGCGGGTGCGTCACCGAGGCGCCGAACACCGTCTTCCACCAGGCAACGGCGCCCTCGCAGTTCTTCACCGAGAGGTTCACCAGCGCCGACTGCAGGCACTTGGGCTTCCACTTCGGAGCGGGAGGCGCCTTGGGCGCCGCGGCCTTCGCCACCGCCTTCTTCGACACCGTCTTCTTCGCGACCGCCCGCTTTGCAACCACGCGCTTCGCCGCCGGACGCTTCGCCTTGCCACCACGCTTCGCTGCTCGCTTCGCCATGGATCTCCTCCGATGTGTGTGGGCCGAGGCCCCCCAATTGCGGGCCCCACCCTGGCCAAAAATCGGGCCGAGGTCGAGGGGGCGACGTCGATTCCTCCGGTGGAGTCCCTACGCGTGCACGGTGTGCGTGCGCGGGGTGCGTTCCTGCCCGGGCGAGGGAGGTACCGCGCAGGCCCTGCGGCGTCTTCGTTCGGCGAGCGTCGGCGGCGGCCGGCGCGGT
Source organism: Archangiaceae bacterium (assembly GCA_037443525.1). Classification (GTDB taxonomy): domain Bacteria; phylum Myxococcota; class Myxococcia; order Myxococcales; family Myxococcaceae; genus JBBIOE01. Next base: position 10,357 of record JBBIOE010000124.1, read on the forward strand.
TCTTCCATTCACCCGCGGCCATGCGACCCCTTCCCGTGTCCGCCTGGCTCCTGGGGATGACCGCGGCGCTCACCGCGTTTGGCGCCTCGGTGCTGACGCTGCTGTGGGACGGCCCCTCCACGGCGCCGTGGGGGCGCCTGCTCTCGGACCTGGGCGCGGACACCCGGGGGTGGAGCGCCATCACCCTCGCGGTCGCGGTGCCCCTGGTCTTGTTCTGCCTCTCGGAGCCCCCCAAGCACGCCCAGCACGCGCGGATGGTCGCGATGGGCGGGCTCGTGTACCTGGCCTACACCTACCTCGAGCTGGCGATGAGCCCGCCCTACAGCGCGCTCTACCTGGCGTACGTGGTGATCTTCGCCACCGCGATTCCGGCGACGGTGATGATCGGCCGCACGCTCGACGTCGACTTCGTGCCGTGGCTTCTGGGGGAAGAGGCGCCGCGGAAGGGCATCGCGGCGTTCAGCATCGCTTTCGCCCTGCTGCTCGGGTCGGCGTGGCTGTGGGGCATCGCGTCGAGCCTGGCGGACGGCGTCTTCGGGGCGCTCGCCGGGGAGGCCGCGATGGCGCACGTCGCCCACACCCTCGATCTGGGGTTGGTGGTGCCCCTCGGGCTCGCCACCGGGGTGTTGCTCTTGCGGCGGCGGCCGAGCGGAGACGTGCTCGCGGTCGTCACCCTCACCTTCGCGATCTGCATGGGCGCGGCGCTCGCGGCGATGGTGGCCTGGCGGAGCGCGATGAGCGGGACCGATCTGTCGCCGGCGCTCCCCTTCACCATCGCGTGGCTGGTCCCGGTGCTGCTTGCCCTGCGCCTCGGGAATACCGCGCGGACTACCCCACCGAGGCCGCCGCTCCAGGTGGTGCCGTCGGTGTTCGAGCTGCGCCGGCTGGCGCGCAAGGCGGGGTGACTCAGGGCTCGGCGCGGATCAGCGGGCCTTCGTAGGCGAGCTCGGGCCAGACGCTCGGTTGATCGTAGTAGACGAGCGCCAGGAACTTCTTGAAGCCGAGCGCCACCTGGCGCCGAACCTCGCTGGAGCTGGCAGACCAGGCGTCGAGCACCGCCAGCCGCTCGCCCGGGGTGAGGTGGCTGAAGGTCGCGAAGCGGGGGCCCCCGGCCAGACAGCCCAGCTCCAGGAGCGCCAGCGCCGCCTTCGCCTCGCTCTGGGCCCACTCGGGCTCGTCGGCGAGGTAGGCGTCGAACGCGCGGGCGAGGTCGAGCGTGCCCGCGCCCTTCGGGAAGACCTCTCCCTCGGGGAAGGCGGCCACGGCCAGCGCGGAGAAGGTGCGGTACTCGTGGTTCGAGAGGCAGCGCAGGCCCTCGACGCTTTGGGCCGTTCCTCGGAGCGCCAGCACGCCACCGACACCGGAGGCGATCACTCCGCCCGCACCGAGCGCGAGCCTCAGGAGCCGGCGGCGGGAGAGCGCGGCGAACGGTCCGTCCGAGGACATCGTGCGAGGCTACGGGGAAGCCGCCGAGATGTCTCGGGGCGATACGTCGCGGTGGCCCCTTGTCCCACCTCACTCCAGCCAGCGTGGCCCGCTGGTTGAAGCTTCAGGGAACCCGTGGCCTCTCTCGGGTGTCGGTGCCTCCGATGAGCGATCCGTTCGACGGCTGGTTCCAGACCGACGACGGGTGCCACTGCGCCCTCCACCCGAAGAAGACCGCCGAGGCCGTCTGCAGCCGCTGCGGTCGCTTCCACTGTCACGAGTGCGCCGATCCCATGCTCCCGGGTCTCTGCGCCGACTGCGGGCTGGCCGTCTCCCGCGCCAGGTTGCCGAAGCTCGCGCGCGGCGTCGCCTGGAAGCTCCTCCTGGTGCCGGCCTTCGCCGTGGGCAGCGTCACCTTGACGGTGATGACCCGCGGCCCGCGCGCGGTGGAGAACCTGGCGACGCTGGGCGTGGTCGGGTGGCTCTTGCCGCTCGCGTGCGGGCTGCGGCTCGCCATCGGCCCGAGCGTGTCGGCGGCCTGGCTGGGGACCCTGGGGAGCCTGCTCCTGGTGGTGGCGGGCCTGACCGAGTCACTCGTGCTCGACGGCTCGATCGATCACGTGATCGATCTGCTCTTCCTCTCCGCTGCCCCCCTGCTCGCCCTCTGGGACACCTTCCAGCTCACCCGGGCGATGCAGCGCGAGGAGCTGCAGGCGGCGGTGGTGACGCTCAATCACCCGTGAACTTCGCCGCGCGCTTCTCCAGGAAGGCCTTCATGCCCTCCTTCTGATCGGCGGAGCCGAAGAGCAGCGCGAAGGCCTGACGCTCCAGCTCGTTGGCGTCCTTGAGCGGCAGGTCGGCGCCGGCCTCGATGACGCGCTTGGCCTGGGCGACGGCGAGCGGCCCGCGGCTGGCGATGGCGGCGGCGACCTTACGGCAGTGCGGCATCAGCTCGGCGGGAGCGCGCACGTCGAGCACCAGCCCCAGCTCCTTGGCGTGGTGGGCATCGATGGCGTCGCCGGTGAAGATGAGCTCCTTGGCGCGCATGCGCCCGAGAATGCGGGTGAGCCGCTGCGTTCCCCCGAAGCCGGGGATCACCGCCAGGCTCACCTCGGGCAGCCCGAGCTTCGCTTTCTCGCTCGCGTAGATGAGGTCGCAGGCCAGGGCCAGCTCGCAGCCGCCGCCGAGCGCAAAGCCGTTGACCGCCGCGATGGTGGCGACCGGCAGCACCTCGAGGGTGGCCATCACCCGGTGGCCGAGCTGCGAGAACAACAGCGCCCTGGTCGGGTGCAGCGCCGACAGCTCGGCGATGTCCGCCCCGGCGACGAAGGCCTTCTCGCCCGCGCCGGTGAGGATGAGCGCGCGCAGGTCCCGGTTGAGGCGCAGCTGATCGAGCGCCACCTGCAGCTCCTCCAGCGTCTTGGTGTTCAGCGCGTTGAGCGCCTTCGGCCGGTTGATGGTGAGGACCGCGATCGCACCGTCGAGCTCGAGGGTGATGTTCTCGAATGCCATGGGCTGCCTCCGCCGGGGCTTCTAATGCAGCGCGGAGGAATTCGGCACCCTTCGACTGCGCTCAGGGTGAGCGGGAGGGAACGCTCAGCGCGGCCGCATCACCAGGGTGCGCTCGTCGCCGGGGTCGCGCTCCACCGTCCACCCCGGGGTGCCGCCGTCCACGAGCTCGACGGCCGCCATGAAGCGCTTGGTGCCGCGAACCAGGGGGACGGTGGTGCGCAGCTCCTCGAAGACGCCGTGCTCGAAGCGCCGCCGGTCGCGCTTGAGCAGCGCCTCGCCGTCCCACACCTGCAGGTCGACCTCGCGCACCTCGGCGTAGGAGATCGGGAGCTGCCAGACGATCTCCCGGTCCATCGGCAGCACGCCGAACCCACTGCGCCACAGCACGATCCCGAGCACCGCCAGCAAGAGCAACGGCCAGCGACGCTTCACTCGTCCGCGTCTCGCTTCGCGCCCTTCTTCTTCTTCTCGTTCGCGTACGTGGTGCGCAGCTCGCTGAACTTCACCTTGGGCAACAGCGAAGGCGCCTCGTCGCGGACGCGATCGGGGACCAGCTTCACCTCGGCCTTCACCTCGATGGTCATGCCCGCGATCATCTTCATCAGCTCGTCGCGGAGCTTGTCGGAGGCGAGGAACTTCCGCACCTCCTCGCTGACGATGCGGCCGACGTCGTCCTTGGTCTTCTCGGCCTGGGCGAGCAACACGCCCAGGGCCTCCTTCGGCAGCTTGAGCTGGCCGGCGAGGCGGCGAATGCCCTCCTCCGACATGAACACCGCGCCCAGGCCCGCCCACGCCATGCGGCGGACGAACTCGGGCACGAAGCTCGAGGCGTGCTCCTTCTCCTCGTCGCTGACCGGGCCTTCGTGGCCGGCGAAGGGATCGTCGGGAACCGGATCGTCAGGAGCCATGGGGCGTCACTCTACTCTCACAGCGTCGGCAGCCGAATCGCCGGCCCCTTCTGGAAGAGGGTGAGCCGGGACACGGAGGCGGCGGCCTGGCGGGCGACCTCGGTGAAGGCCTTGGCCTCGGGCGAGTCGGGGCGACCCACCACCACCGGGAGGCCCACGTCGCTGCCCTTGCGGATCTCGAGCTCCAGCGGCACGTCGCCGAGGAAGGTGATGCCCATCATCTCCCCGGCCTTCTTGCCGCCGCCGTTGTCGAAGATCGGAGTGCTCTTCTGGCAGTGCGGGCAGATGAACTGCGACATGTTCTCCACGATGCCCAGCACGGGAATGTTGAGCTTGTCGAACATCTGCTTCGCGCGGACCACGTCGGCGAGCGCCACGTCTTGCGGGGTCGTGACCAGCACCGCGCCCGAGGCCTTGATCTGCTGCGCGATGGTGAGGGGCACGTCGCCGGTGCCGGGCGGCAGGTCCACCACCAGGTAGTCGAGCGCGCCCCACGCCACGTCGCGCACCAGCTGCAACAGCGCGCCCTGCAGCATCGGCCCGCGCCAGATGAGCGCCTGGTCGGCCTCGATGAGGAAGCCGATCGACATCAGCTTGAGGCCGTGCGCCTCGAGCGGCTGCAGGGTCTTGCCGTCCTCGGAGACGGGGCGCTTGTCGAGGCCCGACATGGTGGGCAGCGACGGGCCGTAGAAGTCCGCGTCGAGCAGGCCCACCGAGGCGCCGAGCTTGGAGAGCGCGCAGGCCACGTTCAGCGCCACGGTGCTCTTGCCCACGCCGCCCTTCCCCGCGCCGACCAGGATCACGTTCTGCACGCCGGGCAGGTAACCGTCCTTCGACACGGCCTGCGGCGCGCGCACCTTCGAGGTCATCTCCACCGTGACGCTGGTGACGCCGGAGAGCTTCTTCACCGCCGCCTCGGCCTCGGCGTGGAGCTTGTCCTTCACCGGGCAGGCGGGCGTGGTGAGCTCGATCTTGAAGGAGACGGAGCCGCCGTCGATGGCCACGTTCTTCACGAAGCCCGCCTTCACGATGTCCACGTTGAGGTCGGGGTCCATCACGGTGGACAGGGCCTTCAAGACCGACTCTTGCTGAACGTTCACGCGGGGGGCCTCCAATTGCCTGCCGACCCCAATAGTGACGTCGGGGAGGCGGTGCAAGGGAAGCGTGGGCGGGAGCGAGGCGCCGTTTGGGCTGAGCCGCCCGCCCGCTCGCTAGGAGCCCGCCCGATCGGACGCCGGCGCGCCCTGGGGCGCGAGGGTCTCCTCGGCCTGCTTCTCGCGCAGGGCAGCCTCGTTGGCCGCCCGTTCCCGCTTGGCGCGCCACCGACTGAAGAGGAAGCCCAGCACTCCGATCACCACGATGGCGAGCAACACGCCACGCTGGCCCTTGCGGACCTGCTGGAGCAGGTACTCGAGCTCGCCGCCGAACTTGTACCCGAGGAAGACGAAGATCGGCGCCGACGCCAGCGCGGCGATGGAGTCGAAGAAGATGAAGTGCGAGTACTTCATGCCGACCGAGCCGGCGGTGAAGTAGGTGACGCTACGCACGCCCGGGAGGAAGCGCGCCAGCATGATGATCTTCTCACCGTGGCGCTTGAAGAGCCGCTCCACCCGCGCCCGCTTCGCCGGCGAGATGATGCGCTGGAAGAAGCCGGGCTGGGTGCCGACCTTCGAGCCGAAGCGCCGCCCCATGCCGAAGATGATCGAGTCGCCGACGATGATGCCCGCGTAGCCCGTGATCATCATGAACAGCAGCTGCGCCTTCTGCTCGTGCACCAGGAAGCCGCCGAGGATCAGCGACACGTCTTCCGGCAGCGGCACCCCGAGCCCGCAGACGATCAGGATCGTGAAGACGATCGCGTACGAGAACCCCCCGTTCACACCGCTGATGAGGTTGTAGAGAAAGTCTTCCACGAGCGATGACTACTTCTTGGCCGGCCGCCGGGTCTCGACCTTCTGCATGGCGTCGAGGACCCACGTATCGAGTGGCTTTCCGTCGTCGAACATCTTGGAGACGTCCCTGACGCCGAAGTAGCCCTTGTTGGCCGCCGCCTCCCACTGGGCGTCCGGGGCGTCGAGGGCCTTGAGGGTCACTGCCAGGCACAGCAGCGAGGTGGCGTAGTCCTGAACGGTCTGGTCGGTGACGCCGGAGACCTGCGCCTCGCGCAAGATCGTCGCGCCGCCCGCCCACTGCGAGATCTTCTTCGCCACCACCGGCTCGATGGAGAGCCGCGCGAACTCGCGCAGCAGCCCCTCGACGTTGGGCGCGCTCGACGGGCCGACCACGAGGTAGGCCTCGCCGCCCTCGCCCAGCACCGCGCGCACCTGATCCTGCGCGTCGAGCAGGTTCACCACCAGGAGTGCCTCCTGAGTCTCCGGCGTCCCGAGGATCTTTCGGGCCTTGGCCAACGGGCCGTCGATCACCGGCAGGTACGCCTTGATCGCCTTGCGGTAGTCGGGCTGCACCTGGCCGAAGAGCTCGTCGAGCTTCCACCCGGTCCACGCCTTGGCGAGCACCTGCTCGAAGCCCTTCAGCTCCTGCAGATCCTTGGCCTTGGGGCCCTCCTTGAAGGGCGGCTGGCCGGCCTGCACCGCCCACGCGAGGTAGCGGCGCAGGGAGGCCTGGTGCTTGTCGAAGAAGGCGTCGGCGGCCTCTCGCACCGAGGCCTCGCCGCCGATGACCCGGCCGCGGACCAGCTGGCGCACCGGGTGGTAGACGATCTTCGGCACCGGCTCGGAGCGCGTCTGCGGGCCCTGATCGAAGCCCAGCGCGTTGAAGACCGCGAAGAGCGTGAAGATTCGCTCGTCGCTGCGGAGCTCCACGCCGTCGCCCGTGTAGAGGCTCGCGAACCAGTCGCCCTGCGAAGCCGCGAACGCGGGCGCGGCGAGCAAGAGGCAGGGCAACACCAGACGGCGCAAGTGCATTGGCGTGGGGTACTCCACCCGAGAGAGGGCTTCAAGGGCCGATGGGCCCCGGACGGCGGGGGGTTACAGCTTGGCGGCGAGGGACTTCACGGCCTCGCGGTTGGCCACCACCTTGTCGGCGAAGTTGGCGCAGATGGCCATGAGCAGCTTCACGCAGGCCTGGGGACGCGCGGCCATCAGCTTCTGGAAGTCGGCCTGGCGCAGCTCGAAGGCCGTCACCGCGGACTTGGCGGTGGCGCTGCACAGCCGCTGCCCGGTGGTGACGAGGGAGAGCTCGCCGAGCCAGTCGCCGGGGCCGACCTCGCCCAAGGTCACCTCCTGCCCGCCGCCGTTCTTGGTGGTGAGCTTGACCTGCCCCTCGGCGATGATCAGCAGAGAGTCGGAGACCATGTTCTCGACGAAGACCGGCGAGCCCGCGGGGTAGCTGCGAGGCGTGCAGACGCCCGCCACCAGACCGATGCCGGTCTCGGTGAACTCCTTCAGCAAGGGGCTCGCACGCAGTGCCGACGCCGCGTCCATTCCCTGCTGCCATAGCACGCCCGGGAGGGGCTTTCGCGTTTTCTCCAGGCTGAGGTTCAGGGGGACCCGGGCCTGCCGCAGGCCAGGTGGAGCTGGGCGGCGAGGCTCTGGGCCTGGGCGTTGCCGAGGGTGGCGGCCCGGCAGAGGTGCAGGTGGGAGGCCTCGGTCTTGCCCTGCTTGCCCTCGATGCCGGAGCGGATGAGCCAGCCGGCGGCGAAGGAGGCGTCGGCCGTGGTGATGGCCTCGGTCTGCACCAGGGCCTCGTCGAGCTGCCCCTGCTGCGCGAGGAGGCCGGCGAGCTTGGCGCGGGCCTCGAGGAAGCGTGGCGCAGCCCTCACCGCGGCGGTGAAGTGCCGCTGGGCCTCGGCGGGCTGGTTCGCGGCCAGGGCGAGGTTCCCGGCCAGGTGCTCGGCGGCGGCGAAGCCCGGGCAGGCCAGGGCGATGGAGAGAGCCGGGCTCTCGGACTTGAGCTCGGCGAAGGTGGCGCGGGCGAGGAGGTAGGCGGCCTCGGGCCCGGGCGGATCGAGGAGGCCGAGCGCGGCGCGATCGGTGGCCACGGTGGCGAGCTTGTCGGCGTCCACCGCGCGGCGGCAGGCGGGCGGCGGCGGCGGCTCCTTCCAGGCGGCGTAGACGGCGTCGAGCGCGGCGAAGGATGTGCGGGCGGGGGCCGTAGCAGGCGCGGGCACGGGAGCCGCCGGTTTGGGCCGGAGCTGGAGCGCGGCGGTGACCAGCCCCGCGCCGAGGACGAGGCCGCCGAGGCCGAAGGCGATCGTCTCGAGCACCGGCACCGGCGGCCGGCCGGCGGGGACGATGCGCGGCTGCGAGGCGCGCGTGCTGTCGAGCTCGTCGTTCACTGGGTGAGGTTCAAGAGGTCGACGCGCGCCAAGATGAAGTCGGGCTCTTCCTTCACCACCTCGGCGAGGAGCGCCCTCTTGGTGGCGGGGTCCTGGTGATCGCCGGCGTCGAGGGCCTTCGCGTACTTCACCGCCGAGGCGTACTTGAGCTTCTTCGGAGCCTTGGGCGAGGCGGTCTGCGCTCGCGGCGCGAGCGCGTCGGCGGCGACGATCTGCTCCACCAGCGCCTTGGCGGTCTTCTGCTCGGCGTCGAACACGTCGTCCGGCTGAGCGGTCGCGCGCACGGCCCGCACCGTCTTGCCGGTCTCGACTTCGACCAGCCGCGTCTCGAAGAAGAGCGTGCCCTTGGGCATCGGCACGATGCTGCCCATCACCTGGTAGCGCGCGCCGAGGAGCTTCCCCATGCGCTGCGCGGAGGCCGGGTCGACGTGGCTCGAGGCCGAGAGCCTGAGCTCGGTGAGCACCTCCTCGAGCCGGGCGCGCTCGACCACCTGCAGCCGCTCGTCGGCGACCAGATCGGTGATCAGCATCTGCGCGAGGCCCTTCTTGAAGACCGCCAGCTCCTCGGGCTTCTCCGGGACGTCGAAGTAGAGAACGGCGACGGTCGGGCGCGGGCGGGTGCCGGCGTCGGCCTGCGCGAAGACGACGCTGCCGGCGAGCACGGCGAGGGCAAGCAGGAGGCGCGGCACGGCGGAGGAATCTACCCTGCCCTTCGGCCCGGCGCGCCAGCGGTCAGTGCCTCAGCGTCCCTTCTCCAGCCGCTCCAACCGCCGCTGGGCCGGCACGAAACCCGGCGACGACTTCAGCAACGCCTCGTAGGCCGCCCGGGCCTCGTCCGGCTTGTGGCGCTCCTCGAGCAGGATCGCCTCCGCGACACGCCCGAGCAGGTCGACGGACACGGTCGGGTGCGGCTGGCGCTTGAGGGCGGTCTCGCCCCTCCGGAGCACCTCGAGCACCGGCTCGACCAGCGGCTCAATCGCGATCACCCCGCCCTTCGACTCGACCTCGGACTCGGCGCCGGGCTCGTCGTCGTGCTTCATCAGCGTCAGCCCGACCGTCACCGTCTTGTCTTTCGCGACCTCGACGTGCACCAGGATGGCGCGGGTGTCCCCGCGACTGACGTTGTCGTCCTCCAGGCTCACTCCGCGCGCGGGGATCTCGACCTTGAGGACGTCGGCGATGGCCTGGCGCAGGGCGTGCGCCTCGGGGCCGCCCATCTGCGGGCCGGCCGCGATCACCCGCACCCGCGACGGGAGCAGCTCGGGTTTGAGCGCGGAGAGATCACACCAGGGGTAGTAGTTCTTCGAGTAACCCTGCAGGTCCGAGAAGCTGCCGCCGAGCGAGAGGTACTTCTGCATCAGCGCCCTGGTGGTGTCGCAGTCCTCGTGGGTCGCCGCCACGCTGGCCATGTGCGAGTACACCATCGCGATGGCGCTCTCGGTGCGGGGCTTGCCGAGGCAGGCCTTCTCCAGGTCGCCGATGAAGGTCTGCACGCCCGCCAGGCCCTGCCGCGCGACGGAGCGGTGCGACACATCGCTGCCCACGCGGATGTCCATGTCGTCGCAGCCCTTGAGCGCCTTGGCCCAGCGCTCGCGGGTGGTGATGTCGTGGCTGCGGCCCTCCAGCATCTCCTTGATGCGGCCCTCCACCCAGGTCGAGCGGTGGCTCCCCGGAAACTGGTCGAGGATGCGCTGGTAGGCACCGATGGCGTCGTCCACGCGCTCGTGCGCGAGGTGCCACTCGGCGAGCAGCTCGAGCTGGCTCGTCCCCTCGTACGCCGCGCGCTGACCGTCGGGCTGCTTGAACTGCTCCGCGGCCTTCGCCACCCGGGCCTCGAGCACCTCGAGCTGGCCCTTCTGCTCCTTCTCGTCGAGCTCACCCAGCGGCGGCGCGATGGTGAAGTTCGACTCTCCGTCCCGCGCGCGGCCTTGCAGCACGAAGCGCTCGACGGTGTCGGCGCCGTCGCGATCGATCTCCGGCGCGCCGAAGTTGGCGTCCTCGACGAGCCGTTTCGTCTCGGCGTCCAACCCCGGGTCCGAGCCGCTGCCCTTGTTCGCCTTCCACTGCCGCTGCTCGTCCTGGAACCGGCGCGTGTTCTCCAGCCAGGCGCGCATTCCCGCGAGCGCGGCGGCCTCGTGCCCCTTCAGCACCACGCGGAAGCTCTGGTCGCGGCTCGACAGGTGCGCCTTGAGCGAGCGAACCAGGAACGCGCCCTTCAGCCACCGCATCGCGAGGTACCGGCGCTGCTCCTTCTCCTCCGAGGGCATCGCCTTCTTCAGCGTCTCCTCCGCCATCCGGCCCACCGCCAGCGCCGACTCGGTGATCGAGTCCTTCCGGCGCTGCTGCGCCTCGAGGAGCCGCTTCACCATCGCCTCCTTCCTCTCCCGGGCCATCAGGAAGGTGGGCTTCTTCGACACCAGCTCCTGGAAGGCCTTCTGCGCCTCGTCGAGCTTCCCCTGGTCCGACAGATCGACGGCCTTGGAGTACGCGACCAGGGCGTCGAGATCGGGCACCCTCGCGCGCCGCCGCCCGCTGTCCTTGGCGAGCTTGGCGTCGATGCCTCCGGCGAGCTTGCCCACGAGCTCCTGCTCGAGCGCGTAGATTTCGTCCTTGGGGCCCTGCGCCGTGGCGGCGACGACCAGCTCCGCGCGCTCGACCTTCATCAGCTTGGCGTCGAGGCGCAGCGTGGCGCCCGAGAGCGCGAGCTCACCTCGCACGAGGTACTGCGCGCCGAGGAGCTTCCCCACCCTCGCGGCCGTCGACGCGTCGAAGGCCTTTCCCTGCGCCAGCGAGATCTCGGAGCGCACCGCCTCGAGCTTCTCGCGCTCCACCACCTGCACCCCGTCCCACGAGACGAGGTCGGTGATCATCATGTCGGCGAGGCCCTTCTTCAGGACGTCGAAGTCGGCCTGGCCGGTGTTGTTGTCGAAATAGAGGACCGCCACGGTGGGGCGCGGCGCGTCGGTCGCGGCGAGGAGCGCCGCCAGGAACAGCGCGGACACGGGCTCAGTTCGCGCCCGGTGACGGGTTCACGTACTCAATCGTAACGTCCGGGAAGATCGTCACGAACTGCACCCTGGTGTCCGCGAACGACGTCACCATTTGCCACCTGCCACACGTGTTGGCGAAGCCGGTGACCTTCTTCACCTTCACGTCCGCGAGCGAGGGGACGACCTTCACCTTCACGTCGGGGAAGATCGTGACCTCCTGGATCCTCCCGTAGAGCTTCTTCCCGTTGAAGGTGCAGTTGCCCTTGTTGAAACCGCCCCCGGCGTTGGCGGGGCTGGCGACGAAGCCCAGGGCGACGGCGAAGACCACGGCGGCGACGACGGCGAGGCGCTTCATGAACGACCTCCGGGGAACGTGTCCCCGGACTCTACGCGACGCAGACCTCGGGGACTTGGGGAACTTCGGGGATCTCCACCGCCGGCAGCGAGAGCAACTGGCCCTGCGTCCCGGAGAGCGACGACTGGCTCGCGGTCCTCACCTGCACCAGCACCAGCGCGCCCACCGGCGCGTCGCCGTCGAAGTTCACCACCCGGTTGTGCGGCGTGCGGCCGAAGCGGCGGGTGGGGTCGGTGCGCGAGGGGCCTTCCACCAGCACCTCCACCGTCTTGCCCACGTGCTGGCTCATCAGCTCGACGCTGACCTTCTTCTGCAGGGCGTTGAGGCGCTCCAGGCGGGCGACCTTCACCTCGTGCGGCACCGGCCCCCACTCCTCTTCCTTGAGGCCCGCGATGGTCTTCGGGCGGGGCGAGAAGACGAAGGCGAACTGGCCGTCGTAGCGCACGCGCTCGGCGAGCTGCATGGTCTTCTCGAAGTCCTCGTCCGTCTCGCCGGGGAAGCCCACGATGATGTCGGTGGTGACGGCGATGTCGGGCCGCGCCGCGCGGAGCTTGTCCAGCCGCTCCAGGTACTGCACCGCGGTGTAGTCGCGCTTCATGCGCTTCAAGACCTCGTCGGAGCCGCACTGCACCGGCAGGTGGAAGTGCGGCATGATCTTCTTCT
>JBBIOE010000125.1:0-22466 GCA_037443525.1 Archangiaceae bacterium
AGGGAATTGGCGGTGCCGCCGGCTGGGCGCGAAACGCCTCGGGCCCGGCGACGTCCGGCGCGCGCGTCGGCGGCGGCAGTGGCGGGGCGAGCGGCGTCGCGCGGAACACCTCCGGCCCGGCCACGTCCGGCGCTCGCCGCGGAGGAGGCGCCACCGGCGGCGGCCCAGGCGCGGGCGCGACTGGGCGCTCTGCGTCGGCCCGGAGTCGAGCCATCGGCCCGCCCACCGGCACCACCGTCCCCGGCGTCACCAGGAGCTCGTCGACGACGCCGTCGACGAAGATCTCCACCTCGATGGCGCCCTTCACCGTCTCCACCGTGGCGACCAGATCGCCGCGCTTCACCCGGTCGCCCGGCTTCACCTTCCAGGCGACCAGGGTGCCCGACTCCATGTCCGCGCCCAGCGCGGGCATTCGGAACTCAGCCATGGCCGCGCACCACCCGCCCGGCGGCGGCGACGATCTTCTCCACGCTCGGCAGCGCCGCCAGCTCCTGCGCCCGGGCGTAGGGAATCGGCACCTCCTCGGTGCACACCCGCGCCGGCGCCGCGTCGAGCTCGAAGAAGGCCTTCTCCATCACCCTCGCGATGATCTCCCCGGCCAACGAGCCGCTCTTCCAGGCCTCGTCCACCACCACCAGCCGGTGGGTCTTGGTCACGGTGGCCACGATCGCGGCGTCGTCGAGGGGCCTCAGGCTGCGCAGGTCGAGCACCTCGGCGTCGATGCCTTGCTTCGCCAGGTCCTCCGCGGCCTTCAGCGTCTTGCCCAACGAGCCGCCGTAGGTGACCAGCGAGACGTCCTTCCCCGGCCGGCGCACCCGCGCGGTGTCCAGGTCCACCGGCCCGGCGTCGTCGGCGAGCTCGCCCTCCAGGTTGTAGAGGAGCGCGTTCTCGAAGAGCAGCACCGGGTCGGGGTCCAGGAGCGCCGTCCACAGCATGCCGCGCGCGTCCTCCAGCGTGGCTGGCGCGACCACCCTCAAGCCCGGCACCGAGGCGAAGAAGTTCTCGAAGGAGTGCGAGTGCTGGGCGGCGAGCTGACGGCCGGCGCCGGTCGCCATGCGCACCACCAGGGGCACGTTGAGCTGCCCGCCGGACATGTGCAGCAGCAGGGCGGCGCTGTTGATGAGCTGGTCGGCGGCGAGGAGCGAGAAGTTCACCGTCATCACCTCGACGATGGGCCTCAGGCCCCCCAGCGCCGCGCCGATGCCGGCGCCGACGAAGCCCGCCTCGCTCAGGGGCGTGTCGCGAACGCGCTCCGGGCCGAACTCCTCGAGCAGCCCAAGGCTCACCGCGTAGGCGCCGCCGTAGCGGCCCACGTCCTCGCCCATGAGGAAGACGCGCGGGTCCTTCTTCAGGGCCTCGCGGTGGGCCTGCTTGAGCGCCTCCCGGTAGGTCGTCTTCATGAGGCGCGCTCCCCGAGGGTGACGCGCCAGCCGAGCTCCTCCACCGGCTCCACCGGCGCCGCCTCGGCGAAGGCCACCGCGTCGTCGAGCTCGGCTTTGACCTCGCGCTCCAGCTCCACCAGGTCGGCGTCGGTCAACGCCCCCACGGCCTTGGCGCGGGCGCTGAAGATGGCGAGCGGATCCTTCAGCTCCCAGAGCGCCACCTCGTCCTTGGGGCGGTAGAGCCCGGGGTCGAACATCGAGTGGGCGCGGAAGCGGTAGGTCTTCAGCTCGAGGAAGTAGGGCCCCAGCCCCTCGCGCACGAAGGTGAGGGCCCGGTCGGCGGCGGCGGCCACCACCTCCACGTCCATGCCGTCGGCCACGGCGGCGGTCATCGCGTAGCCCTCGGCCTTCTTCGCCAGGTCGGTCATCGCCTGGTGGCGGGCGAGCGCGGTGCCCATGGCGTAGAGGTTGTTCTCGCAGATGAAGAGCACCGGCAGCCGCCACAGCGACGCCAGGTTCATCGCCTCGTGAAACTCGCCCTCCGCCACCGCCCCGTCGCCGAAGAAGCAGGCGGTGACCCGCCGCTTGCCGGTGTACGCGTCGGCGAGCCCCAGGCCCACCGCCAGCGGCAGGTGCCCGGCGACGATGGCGTTGCCGCCGTAGAAGCGCAGGGAGGCGTCGAACAGGTGCATCGAGCCGCCCCGGCCCCGGCAGCAGCCGGCCTTCTTGCCGAACATCTCGGCCATCAGGCTGCGCGCGGAGAGGCCCCGCACCAGCGCGTGGCCGTGCTCCCGGTAGGTCGACACCACCGCGTCGGTGGGCAAGAGGCGCGGCATCACCCCGGCGGAGACGGCCTCCTCGCCGATGTAGAGGTGAAGGAAGCCGCGAATCTTGCCCGCTGAGTAGAGCTCGGCGCAGCGCTCCTCGAAGCGCCGCACCCGCACGAGGTCGCGCAGGAAGCGCCGCGCGCTCTCGCGATCGAGCGCCGTCACGCCGGCGACTCCAGGGTGGAGAGGTCGCCCTCGGGCAGGCCGAGCTCGCGGGCCTTGAGCAGCCGGCGCATCAGCTTGCCGCTGCGGGTGCGGGGCAGGGCGGGCACGATGGCCAAGAGCTTCGGCGCCACCGCCACGCCCAGCCGCTTGCGCGCGTGGGCGAGCAGCGCCTTCTCCAAGGCCGCGTCCGCCGCCATGCCCGGCTTGAGCGAGACGAAGGCCTTCACCAGCTCGCCGGCCATCGGGTCGGGCACGCCGATGACCGCGGCCTCCGCCACCGCCGGGTGCTCGAGCAGCACGCTCTCCACCTCGAAGGGGCCGATGAGGTGCCCGCTGGACTTGATGACGTCGTCGGAGCGGCCGACGAACCAGTAGTAGCCGTCGGCGTCTTTGCGGGCGAGGTCGCCGGTGAGGTACCAGCCGCCCGCGAAGCACTTCTGGTAGCGCGCGGGCTCGTTCAAGTAGGCGACGAACATCGAGGGCCAGCCGGGCCGCAGCGCCAGCTCGCCCACGGTGTCCGGCGCGGTGACCTCCTTGACGCTCCCGTCGGGGAGGCGGGTGACCAGGCCGGCCTCGACGCCCGGCATGGGCTTGCCCATCGAGCCCGGGCGCACGGCCATCGAGCGGAAGTTGGCGATCATGATTCCGCCCGTCTCGGTCTGCCACCAGTTGTCGTGGATGGTGCGCCCGAGCACCCGCGCCGACCAGGTCACCGCCTCGGGGTTGAGCGGCTCTCCGACGGAGGCGATGAAGCGCAGGCGGGAGAGGTCGAACTGCCGGGGCAGCTCGTCGCCGAGCTTCATCAGCATGCGCACCGCGGTGGGGGCGGTGTACCAGACCGTCACCGCCTCCTCCTGGAGCAGGCGGTACCAGCGCTCGCCGTCGAACTCCGCCTCGTCGACGAGCAGGGTGGCGCCATGGGTGAGCGGCGAGACGATGCCGTAGCTGGTGCCGGTGACCCAGCCGGGGTCGGCGGTGCACCAGAAGACGTCGTCGGGGTGGAGATCGAGGGCCAGGGCGCCGGTGACGTGGTGCTGCAGCACTGCCCGGTGGCAGTGGAGCGCCCCCTTGGGCGTGCCGGTGGTGCCGGAGGTGAAGTGGAGCAGCGCCGGATCTTCGGGGCGGGTGGCCTCCACCGCTCGGACGGTGGAGGCGCGCGCGAGCAGGGCGTTCAGGTCCAGCGTGCCCTCGGGCAGCGGCGCGCCGTCGCCCGCCTCCCGCACCAGCAGCACGTGGCGCAGCGCCGGGAGCGCGGCGCGAATCGGGCGCACCTTCCGCTCGTACAGCGCGGGCGTGGTGACCAGGGCCACGCCTTTGCCCAACGACAGGCGGGCGCGCACCGGCTCGGGCCCGAAGGCGGAGAAGAGTGGGCAGAAGACCGCCCCGCGCCGCAGCGTCCCCAGCGCGGCGACGTAGAGCTCCGGGACGCGGCCGGTGAGGCAGAAGACGGCGTCGCCCCGGGCCACGCCCAGGGTGGCGAGGGCGTCGGCGAAGCGGGAGGTCAGCGACAAGAGCTCGGCGTAGCTCACGTCGCGCCGCGCGCCGGTGGCGGAGAGGAAGCGCATCGCGGTGTGCCCGCCCCGGCGCGCCAGGTGCCGGTCCACCGCTTCGTGGGCGATGTTGAGACCGCCCCCGGGGAGGCCCTCCAACCCGCGCCGGGCCGCCTCCCAGGAGAAGCTCCTCCACGCCTGCGCCCAGTCGCCCAGGTTCGGCGCCACGAAGCGCTCGTCGCGCGAGGGCGCGAGCTCCACGGTGCCCTGGCTGGGGTCGAAGGACATGCGGCGGCGGCGATGCAATGACGGCGCCGATGAGGCAGCACCCGATGCGCCTCGGGTGGCCGCGCCGCAGGAAGTGCGAATGGGGGCGCGAGGCCGAAAGGGTTGCGGTGCGCCGGTGCGTACGGGCGACGCGCGCGTCCCTCTCGCCGGGTCGCGGCCGCGAAGGCCGTGCGTGGCACGTGGCGTGCTGCCCGCTGCCAGCGTGGAGTGGGCACGGGCCGCGGGAGTGGTGCTGGCGGTTCTGGCCGTCTCGCAGGGGCCTGCGCCCGCGCTGCCCAAGGCGCCCGACGCCGACGAGGTGATGCGGCGGATGGACTACCTCTACCGCTCGAAGACCAGCGTCGCCCGCATGGACATCGCGGTCACCTCTCCGCGCACCAGCCGCACCATGCGCATCAAGGCGTGGACGCGGGGCACCACCGACGCGCTCATCGTCATCGAGGCCCCGGCGCGCGAGGCCGGCATCGCCACGCTGCGGGTGGGCGACAACCTCTGGAACTACCTGCCCAAGGTCGCGCGCACCATTCGGGTGCCGCCCTCGATGATGCTGGGCAGCTGGATGGGCACCGACTTCACCAACGACGATCTGGTGAAGGAGTCGTCGTACCGGGACGACTTCGTGACCACCCTGGCCGGGCGCACCAAGGACGGCAAGGGCTGGCTCCTGGTCGGCACCGTGAAGCCCGGCGTGGTGGGCCGCTGGCAGAAGCTCGAGCTGGAGGTCGACGACGAGCTGCTGCCCACGGTGGAGCGCTCCTTCGATCGCAAGGGGCGGCTGGCGCGCACCATGACCTTCGACGAGGTGAAGGTGCTGGGCGGGCGGAGGCTCCCCACCCACATGGCGTTGGTGCCCGCCGACACCGAGGGCCAGAAGACCGAGATGCGCTACCTCGAGGTGCAGTTCGACGCTCCACTCCCCGAGGACACCTTCAGCCTCTCCCGGCTCGAGCGGGGGCGCTGATGGCCGTCGCGAGCACCCTGCGCATCGCCTGGCGCAACCTGGGCCGGAACCGCCGCCGCACCGCGCTCGCGCTGGGGGCCACCGCCATCGCCGAGCTGGTGCTGGTTTTCTACCAGGGCCTCTTCGCCGGCTACTTCGACCAGATGCTGCGCACCATGACCGGCCCGGTGGTGGGCCACGTTCAGGTGCACGCGCCGAAGTGGAGGGACGACCACGCCACCGATCGCCTGCTCGGCTCGCTGGCCGCGCGGCTCGACGCCATTCGCGCCGCGCCCGGCGTCACCAGCGTCACCCCGCGGCTGTGGGCCCCCACGCTCATCGCCCGCTCCGACGAGGGCGAGGTGGCCACCATCGTCGGCGTCGACGCCGAGGCCGAGCGCAAGACCGGGCTGCTCGAGCTGACGGAGCTCTCCCGGTCGCCGGGGGCGGGCGAGGTGCTGCTCGGCGTCGGGCTCGCTCGGGCGCTGGTCGCCAAGCCGGGCGATCAGCTCGCGCTGGTGGGGCAGGCCGCCGACGGCTCGGTGGCGTCGGGCCTGGTCACCGTGGCGGCGGTGGTGGAGACCGGCGTGGAGACCGTCGATCGCTACGGGGTGATCATGCCCTTCGCCGACGCCTCGGAGTTGCTGGTGGTCAGCGACGCCGCGCACGAGCTGGTGGTGACGGGCGGCGATCCGCTCGCCGCGCCCGAGCTCGCCGCGCGGTTGGCGACGCTCCCGGCCCTCGCCGGCGAGGAGGTGCTCTCGTGGCGCGAGCTGGCGCCCGAGTTCGCGGCCCTCATCGACTTCCTCTGGGCCTACGAGCTGGTGGTGATGGCGCTGGTCTTCGTGGCGGCCGCCACCAGCGCGGCCAACACCATGGTGATGTCGACCTTCGAGCGCACCCACGAGCTCGGCATGCTCTTGGCGCTGGGCGCGCGGCCGCGGCGCATCGTCGGGCTGGTCGTCGCCGAGAGCGTGGTGCTCGGGCTCCTCGGGCTGGTGGTCGGCGCCGCGGTCGGCGCGGCGCTGGTGACCTGGTGGGGGAGCTCGGGGCTCGATCTGTCCAAGCTGGCCCCGGGCGGCGGCGGGGCCGAGGTGAGCTACATGGGCATGAAGATCTCGATGGTGATGTACCCGCGCCTCGACCCGGCGGGGCTCTGGCGCGGGGCGGTGGCGGTGTTCATCACCTCACTGGTGGCGGCGCTCTGGCCGGCCTTGCGGGCGGCGCGGCTCGAGCCGGCCGACGCGGTGCGCACGTGATCGCCTCGACCCTGCGGCTGGCGGTGCGGAACCTGGGGCGCAACACGCGCCGCACGGTGCTCTCGGCGCTGGGGGTGGGCATCGGCTGCGCGGTGGCGCTGGTGTTCACCGGCTTCCGCGAGTCGGTGACCGAGGTCTACTCGCGCCTCGCGGCCGAGAGCGGCCCGGGCGACTTGCGGGTGGGCCCGGTGGGGTGGCTGCCGCTGCGGAGTGACAAGACCCGGCTCGAAGGCGGCGAGGCCGTGCTGGCGCGGGTGCGGGCCCTGAAGGGCGTCGCCGTCGCCGCGCCGCGGGTGCGCGTGCAGGGCCTCTTGGCGATGGGCACCCACGTGGCGGGCGTGGAGCTGGTGGGCGTCGATCCGAAGGTCGAGCAGCAGAGCTTCCGCCCGGTGCGGCGGGTGGTGAAGGGCCGCTACCTCGCGCCGGGCGACGGCGCCGTGGTGGTGCTGGGCAGCGCGCTGGCCGAGCAGCTCACCGTGGACGTCGACGATCAGCTGGTGGTGACGGTGGTGCAGGCCGACGGGGGCATGGAGAGCGCGCTGCTCACCGTGGTCGGCGTGGTGGGCTCGGGGAGCCGCACGATGGACCTCGCCCTCGCCCAGGTGCCGCTGGCGACGGCCAGCGCGCTCACCGGCAAGCCGGGCATCGCCGAGATAGCGATCATGCTCGACGACTTCGCCGCGGTGGACCGCATGCAGCCCCAGGTGCAGGCCGTGGCCGGGACGAACGAGGTGCTCCGGTGGAACCAGGTCTCGGTCGAGCTGGCGCGGCACCTCCAGCAGGACGCGGCGACCTCCCGGCTCATGGGCGGAGTGGTGATCCTGGTGGTGCTGCTCGGCGTGGCCAGCGCGCAGCTCACCGCGGCCCTGGAGCGCCGGAAGGAGTTCGCGGTGCTCGCCGCCATCGGCATGAAGCCCTGGCGCCTGGTGACGCAGCTGATGCTGGAGGCGCTGGCGCTCGGCCTGGTCGGCGCCGGGGTGGGCTTCGCCATCGGCCTGCCGGCGCTCGTCTACCTCTCCACGCACGGGCTGAACCTGTCGGCGCTCTTCTCCAGCAACATGACCTTCGAGGGCGTGATCATGGACCCCATCCTCCGCGCGCGGATGGGCTGGTGGATGGTGCCCTACACCCTCGAGCTGGCGGTGGCGGCGACGCTCGTCGGTTCCATCTACCCGGCCATCTACGCGGCGCGCACCGACCCGGCGAGCGCCCTGAGGAGCGCGGCATGAGCGAGCCCCTGGTGCAGTGCGCGGGCGTGACCAAGACCTTCCACGCGGGCGAGCTCGACGTGCCCGCGCTGCGCGGCGTGGACTTCACCGTGCGGCAGGGCGACTTCATCGCGCTGGTGGGCCCTTCCGGGAGCGGGAAGACGACCCTGCTCAACCTCATCGGGGCGCTCGACGTGCCGACGGCGGGCCGCATCACCGTGCTCGGCCACGACGTGGTGCGCCTGAGCCGCTCGGCGCGCGCCGACCTGAGGCTCCACCGTATCGGCTTCGTGTTCCAGGCCTACAACCTCATCCCCGTGCTCACCGCGCGGGAGAACGTGGAGTTCGTGCTCGAGCTGCAGGGCGTCGGGGCGGAGCGGAGGAAGCTCGCCACGCAGGTGCTGGAGCAGGTGGGCCTCGGGGCGCTGATGGACCGCCGGCCGCCGCAGATGTCGGGCGGGCAGCAGCAGCGGGTGGCGGTGGCCCGGGCCATCGCCTCGCGGCCGCCGGTGGTGCTCGCCGACGAGCCGACCGCCAACCTCGACGGCGAGAACGCGGAGGTCCTGATGCACCTGATGCGCGGGCTTCGCGAGGAGCTGCACATGACCTTCGTGTTCTCCACCCACGACGCCCGGGTGGTGGAGCACGCGGCGCGGGTGGTGACGCTGGTGGACGGGAAGGTGGCGAAGGACGAGGACCGCCCGGGGCCTCCACCGTGACCGCCTGGGTCTTGGCGCTGGTGCTCGCGGCCGGCGACGGCGAGGGCGACGGACCGCCCTTCGAGCTGCGGAGCGCGCTCAAGAGCACCGGCCTCGTCACCCAGCAGCGCGGCAGCGCGCCCGGCCCAAGGGACGGCGCGGTGACCGCCTGGCGGCTGCGCTTCGAGCCCCGCGCCCAGCTCCTCGACTGGCTGTCACTGGAGGCGGCCTACGACGTCAACGTGCAGCTGGAGACGGAGTCGGGCTTCTTCGTGCCCGGGCTGGGCGTGACGGCGCCGGTGGGCGTCTGGCGGTGGACGCCGCTGGAGTGGACCTTCGGCGGCGGCGCCTACGCCGGCGTGCACCAGCTCGATCGGCTGGCGGTCGATCTCACCGTCTCGCGCGTGCACCTCGTCGTCGGGCGGCAGGCCATCGGCTTCGGGCGTGGGGTGCTCTTCTCGGCGGTCGACGTCTTCTCTCCCTTCACCCCGCTGCAGATCGATCGCGAGTGGCGGCGCGGCCTCGACGCGGCCCGGGTCGACGTGCGGCTGACGGACAAGATCTCGATCGACGGCACGCTGGTGCGCTCCTCGACGTGGGACGCGTCGGCGGCGGTGGGGCGGGCGCGGGGCTACTTCGGCCTCGTCGACGTGGAGCTGCTCGGCGGCTGGCGGGCCGGCGACGGCTTCGTCGGGCTCTCCAGCTCCGGCGCGGTGAAGGGCGCGGAGGTGCACGGCGAGGTGGCGGCCTTCCGACCGAAGGGCCCGGGGCCGTGGGTGTGGAAGGGCGTGGCCGGCGTCTCCTACGACTTCCGGCTCTGGCGCGGGCTGAACGTGGTGGTCGAGTACCACTACAGCGGCTTCGGGCTGAACCCGCCGGCGGACCTGACGACGCTCGGCGGCGGAGACTTCCTCACCCGGCTGTCGCGGGGCGACATGCAGATCCTCGGGCAGCACGCGGCGGCGGTGGTGGCGAGCACCGACGTCTCCGACGACGCCCGCGTCTCGCTGACCGGGCTCGTCGATCCCTCCGACGGCTCGGGCCTCGCGGCGCCGGCGGTGGTGTGGGACTTCTCCGAGCGCGCCTCGGTGGAGGCCGGGGCCTACATGGCCTGGGGGCGCGGCCTCGAGGGCACCATGCTCTTCACCCAGTTCGGCGCCACGCCCTTCACCGTGTTCGCGCAGCTGCGGCTCTACGACTCGCGGCGGGTGGAGCGGAGGTAGGGGCGAGCTGGGGCACGACGACGCGAAGCGGTCGGTCGAGCGGAGTCCAACGACGCCGCAGCGCCTCGTCCACGCTCGCGCGCTACGTCTGCCCGTCCTCTGGCGAGTTGAGAGCGACAAGGGTTCGCGTCGCGGAGGTCACGGCGGCCCTCGCTCCAGACCAGCTCACGCCAGGGGAGAATGCCGAGTCGGTGCACCACGGCCGGCGCCGGCAGGCGCAAGGTCGAGGCACACCGGAAGCTCGAACGGTCCGGCGTGAAGGCGAGCGAAGCCGTGCAGGGCCGCGGCGCGCCCGCCACGAAGAGACCTCCGGCGTCTGACATCGTTTGGTGAAAATGGGACGCCTGCCGTCCCGATTTCGCCAACCGATTCAGAGTTCGGGTCACTGCGCCGGCAGCGCGGCTCCCGGGGTGTGCGCCCGATGCTCGCCGCGTCAGGCTCGACCGCACGGCGCGCGGCGCCTCAGCCAGAGCGTGCATCGCCTCGAGGGCCGCAGCGGGCAGCTCCGTCTTGACCGGCTTTGTCGCCCACGCGAGTGCCGCCAGTGTCGGGGGCGCGCTCCCGCACGCCGGAGGGGACGAGCTGGGGTCGAGCGTCACGAGCCGCGGCGCGAGGACCAGCGGCCGCGCTAGACGCCCGCGGGCAACACGGGCACCCGAACACCACGCTTCGCCATCATCGCCTTGAGCTCCCCGACGCCCGACGCGTAGTGAGAGACGCGAATGGTGGCTCCGGTGCGGCCCTGAATTGCGTACCACATCATCGCCGGGTTGAAGTCCATCGCGACCACGTCGGCCCAGAGCATCTCTCGCCGCCCCAGCCACGGCGAGAAGCTCACGATGCCGGTGGGACCCGCCTCGAGCCGAAACCGGAACACCTCCCATCCGAGCGGGGCGACGAGGGCCGCGAAGCCGAGCGCCATTGCGCCGGGAATCCACGCCTCTCCCGACTTGGGCGGTGACAGGGCGGCCAGTACGGCGATCGCCGGTGGGACCAGCGCGAAGACGTACACGAAGCCCCTCCACGCTCCCGGGTAGGCCAGGACCGCGGTGCCGTCGCCGCGCACGGTGGCGCTCGTCCGGCTGTTCAACAACCACGTCAGGACGAGCGGGACGATCGTCGCGATCGCCGCCGTGCCGATCAAGCTGCCGTTCATGAGGCTTCCCCTGGGTTCTCGCGGAAGGCTCGATTGCCTCGCCGGCCGATAGTCTCGTGTTGAGTAGCTGGTGTCATCGACGACCGCCGCGCCGACTTCGCCGGAGCGCGAGCAGCTCGCGTTGAGCACCAGGCGGCGAGGCGCCCTGATTGGGGGCCTGCTAAGAGCGCTCGGATGACCGTCTTCCTGATGGCGGTGTTCGCCGCGGCGCCGATGGCTCCTTCGTCCACCGTGGCCGAGAAGAGCGCCTTCACCGAGACCGGCCGCTACGCCGAGGTGGAGGCCCTGTGCGCGGCCTGGCCCAAGGCCTGGCCCTCGAAGGTGCGCTGCGAGCGCTTCGGCGTGACGCCGCTCGGCCTGCCGATGCTGGCCTTCGTCGCGTCCGCCGACGGCGCGCTCACGCCCGACGAGGCGAGGAGGAAGAAGCGCCCGGTGCTCTTCTTCCAGGGCGGCATTCACGCCGGGGAGATCGACGGCAAGGACGCCGGCTTCCTGCTCTTGAAGGAGCTGCTCGAGGACAAGCTCGTGCCGGGCGCGCTGGCGAAGGTGACGGTGGTGCTGGTGCCGGTGTTGAACGTCGACGGCCACGAGCGCTTCGGCGCCAACAACCGCCCCAACCAGGTGGGCCCCAAGGAGATGGGCTGGCGGGTGACCTCGCAGAACCTGAACCTGAACCGCGACTACTTGAAGGCCGACGCGCCCGAGATGCAGGCCGAGCTCAAGCTCTTGCGCGCGTGGGACCCGGTGCTCCTGGCCGACCTGCACGTCACCGACGGGGCCAAGTTCCAGCACGACGTCTCGGTCACCTTCGAGCCGTGCCAGCAGGGGCCTCAGGCCCTCAAGGCGCTGGGCCGGGCGCTCCACGTGGCGCTCTTCGCCGAGCTCGAGCAGGAGGGGCACCACCCCGTCGACTTCTACCCGTCGTTCGTGACCGAGGACGATCCCACGTCGGGGTTCACCACCGGCTGGCCTCCGCCGCGCTTCGCGCACGCCTACTGGGCCGCCAACGGGCGCTTCGGCGTCCTGGTCGAGACGCACTCCTGGAAGGACTACGCGACGCGGGTGAAGACGACCGCCGACGTGTGCCGGGCCCTGGTGCGGCAGGCGATGGCCGACGGGCCACGGTGGCTCAAGGCGGCGCAGGAGGCCGACGCGCTCGAGCTCCAGCGCGCGGGGCAGAGCGTCGTGCTCGCCTACGATCACGGCAAGGCCACCCGCCCCATCGACTTCCTCGGCTACGCGTACACCATCGAGCCCTCGACGGTGTCGGGGAAGAAGTGGATTCACTACGACGACACCAAGCCTCAGGTGTGGACGGTGCCGTTCGCGGACGAGCTGGTGCCGGTGGTGACGGCGACGGCGCCAAAGGGCGGCTACCTCGTGCCGCCGCAGTGGGCCGACCTCGTGGCGGCGAAGCTGAAGGCCCACGGGCTCCTGAGCGCGCGGGTGAAGGCGGGGCGAGCGAAGGCCCGAGTGGAGCGCTTCCACGCCGTCGACCCGCGCTTCCGCCCGCAGCCCTTCGAGGGGCACATGGTGGTGCAGCTCCAGGGCGCCTGGCAGGAGGAGGAGCGCGACGTTCCCGCCCAGAGCCTCTTCGTGCCCATCGCCCAGCCGCACGCCTCGCTGGTGCTCCACCTGCTCGAGCCCTTGGGCCCCGACTCGCTCGCCTCGTGGGGGCTCTTCAACGCCCACCTCGAGCAGAAGGAGTACATGGAGGACTACGTCGCCGAGGCCGCCGCGCGGAAGATGCTCGAGGACCCTTCGGTGAAGGCCGCGTTCGAGAAGAAGCTCGAGGACGAGACGTTCAAGAAGAACCCCGACGCGCGCTTGCGTTTCTTCTTCGAGCGGCACCCCGCCTTCGACGCCGAGCTCGGGGTGCTGCCGGTGTGGCGGACGGACGAGGCGAAGTGGTGAGCCCCGCCGCTCACGCCAGGTGCTGGGAGATCCACATCTGGTACGCGTTCTCGATGCCGCCGTCGACGTTGAGGGTGGTGCCGTTGACGTAGCCGCTCTCCGGCAGGCACAGCCACTCGATGGCGGCGGCGATCTCGTCGGGCGGCGCGACGTGGCCCACCGGGATCAGCTCCTTGAGCTTCGCCTCGATGCTCTCCCACTTGCTGCCGACGTAGAAGCGCGACGAGTCGGTGTCGATGGCGCCGGGGTTCACCGCGTTGACGCGAATGCCGTCGGGCGCGAGCTCCACCGAGAGGTAGCGCACCAAGGTCTCCATCGCGGCCTTCATCGCCCCGAGCAGCCCGTGGAAGGGCAGGGGAATGCGCGAGTCCATGCCGCTGACCGCGACGATGGCGCCCTTCCGGCCCGACATCAGCGGCGCGACCGCCTGGGTGGCGAGGAGGAAGGACTTCACCGTCACGTTGAAGGTCTTGTCCATCTGGTGCGCCTGGGTGTCCATCAACGGCGCGAAGCGGGTGGAGGCGGCGTTGGCGACGAAGACGTCCAGGTGGCCGAGCTCCTCCTTCACCTGGGCGACGGCCTTCACCAGGCTCTCCGGCTCGAGCTGGTCCGCGACCAGGGTGCGGCACTTCCTCCCCAGGGCGCCGACCTCGGCCTCGAGGGCCTTCGCCGACTCGGCGTCGCGGCGGTAGGTGGAGACGATGTGGAAGCCCCGCCTGGCGAGCCGTAGCGACAGCGCCCTGCCGACCCCCCGGCTCCCGCCGGTGATGAGGGCCACCTTCTCGTACGCGTCGATGGGCATTGGGGCGGTCTACCAGAGGCAAGAAAGCTGGGCACCGGCCCGGGCTGTGGAAGGATGCAGGGCCATGGATGTCCCCTGGGAAGCGATGTTCGCCGCCGCCGAGAAGGCGCGCACTGCCGCCTACGCTCCGTACTCGCGGTTTCACGTCGGCGCGGCCATCGCCTGCACCGACGGGAGCATCGTGGCGGGCTGCAACGTGGAGAACGCCAGCTACGGCCTCACGGTGTGCGCGGAGCGCAACGCCATCGGCGCGGTGGTGGTGAGCGGCAAGACGCCGGCCGCCGTCGCCCTCATGGTGGACAGCGACAAGCCCACTCCGCCGTGCGGCATGTGCCGGCAGGTGCTGGCGGAGCACGCCCCGGCCGCCACGGTGATTCGCAGCCGCACCCTCAAGGGTCAGGAAGCGCAGTGGACGGTGGGTGAGCTGCTGCCGCACCTGTTCTCGAAGGAGTTACTGTGAAGCGCTCCAGCTCGGCCTTGAGCAGCTCGCGATCGAGCGGCTTGGTCAGGTAGCCGTCCATGCCCGCCTGGTAGCACTGGGCGTCGTCGCCCTTCATGGCGTTGGCGGTGAGGGCCACGATGGGCACGTGCCCGCCGGTCTGGGCTTCCTTGGCGCGAATGAGCCGGGTCGTCTCCAGCCCGTCGAGCTCGGGCATCTGAATGTCCATCAAGATGACGTCGGCGGCGGCGCGCTCCAGCGCCTCCAGGGCCTCGCGGCCGTTGCTGGCGTGGCGCACCTGCGCCCCGAGCTTCTCGAGCAGGCGCACCGCGAGCCGCGCGTTCACCGGGTTGTCCTCGGCGAGCAGCACCTTGAGGTTCGACGGCGAGCGCCGCGGCAGGGGCGTGGTGGTCGTCCTCGGCAGCGAGGCCTCCTTCGCCGCCGCGCTCTGGAGCGCGTCGAAGAGCTCGCTGGGGGCGATGGGCTTGGTGAGGCAGCGCTCCACCTGCGCGCGCTTGAGGTCCTCCGCGCCGGGGCGGTCCACCGTGTCGAGCATCAACAGCCTGGGGAGGCGCGCGGTGGGGTCGCTCGTGCAGAGCGCCTCGCACACGTCGACGCCGCTGGCCTTCGGCATGCGTTGATCGACGAGCACGGCGGTGACGCCCTGGCCCGCCTCCGGCGAGCTCCACAGCTCCGAGAGCAGCTCCTTCCCGCTGGAGAAGGCCCGCACCTCCACGCCCGCCTGCCTCATCACCGAGGTCAGCGCCTCGCGCGCCGCGCGGTTGTCGTCGACCAGGAACACCTTGAGGCCCACGGGCAGCTCCAGCGTCTGCCTCGTGGGCTGCACCGGCGCGGGGGCGAGGCGGGCGGTGAAGTGGAACAGGCTCCCCACCTCCACCGCGCCCTCGACCCAGAGCCGGCCGCCCATGCGCTCCACCAGCTCACGGCTGATGGTCAGGCCCAGGCCCGTGCCGCCGAAGCGCCGGTTGGTGGCGCCGTCGGCCTGGGTGAAGGCGTCGAAGATGGCCTCGCGCCGGCTCTCGGGCACGCCCACCCCGGTGTCCTTCACCGACACCGTGAGCTCGGACTCCGAGGCGCCGCGCCGCGCCGAGACCGTCACCTCGCCGGCGGCGGTGAACTTGATGGCGTTGCCCACCAGGTTGGTGAGGACCTGGCCGAAGCGCAAGGGGTCTCCGACGACGTGCCGCGGGACGTCTGGCCCGATGTCCACCACCAGCTCGAGGCCCTTGGCGTGCGCGCGCACGGCCTGGTTCCGGACCGCGTCGAAGACCGTGCGCCTCAGGTCGAAGGCCACCGCCTCGAGCTCGAGCTTGCCGGACTCGATCTTCGAGAGGTCGAGGATGTCGTTGACGATGGAGAGCAGGTTCTCGCCCGAGGTCTTCACCGAGTCGAGGTACTCGCGCTGCTCGGTAGAGGGCTCGGCGTCGAGCGCGAGCTGCGTCATGCCGAGAATGCCGTTGAGGGGCGTGCGCACCTCGTGGCTCATGTTGGCGAGGAACTGCGACTTGGCCCGGGAGGCGGCGAGCGCCTCCTCGCGCGCCAGGCGCTCCTTGGTCACGTCCTGGGCCGCGCCGAACACGCGCACCACCCGGCCCTCGCGCTGCTCCGCCTGGCCCATGATGCGCATCCACAGCGGCTGGCCGTCGGGGCGCAGCACGGGCGCCTCGAGGTCGAAGGGCAGGCCGTGCGAGGTGCAGCGCGCCACCACCTCCTCGACCAACGCGCGCGCCTCCTTGGGCACCAGCTCCAGGGACTCCCTCACCGAGAGGCTCGGCCGCGCCGGAATCCCCACGATGCGGTACAGCTCCTCGGACCAGACGACGGCGTTGCCGGGCACGGTGCGCTCCCAGCCGCACACCCGCGCCAGCTGGCCGGTCTGGCGGAGCAGCTCCTCGTTCCGGCGCAGGCGCTCCTCGGCCACCTTGAGGGTGGTGATGTCCTGGCCGACGCCGTAGACGAGCTGGCGCTCCGGGTCCGGGGTGAGGGTGAGCACCAGCCAGCGGAAGGTGCCCCCGCGGGTGGCGAAGCGGGCGGTGAGGCTCGCCGGGTCCCCCGAGCGGATGGTCTGCCGGGTGGTGGCCCGGACGCGCGCGGCGTCGTCGGGGTGCACGAACTCCGAGACCCGCCGGCCCACCAGCTCCGCCGCGCTCCAGCCGAGCAGGGTGGTCCACATCGGCGAGACCACCGCGAACGAGCCCTGGAAGTCGAGCAGGCTCTGCAGGCTCGACGAGAGCATGAACATCGTCTGGTAGCGGCGGGCCTGCTCGAGGGCGGCCTCGAGCTTCTGCATCGTCACCACCGACTCGGTGATGTCCCGGCTGGCGCCGCGCACCCGCACCGGCTCGCCGTGCTCGTCGCGCTCGCACTCCGCCACGTTCTCCAGGTGCGCCACCGCGCCGTCGGGCTTGAGCACCCGGTGGCGCCAGCGGTGCGGCGCGCGGGAGGAGACCGCGGTCTCGAACTGCGCCAGCGCGTGGTCCACGTCGCCGGGGTGCAGGTGCGCGGCGAGGGCGGTCAAGGGAATGGAGTCCTTGGCGGAGCTCGCGCCGTAGAGCGCGCGCAGCTCGCTCGACCAGTCGAGGCGCCCGGAGGCCACCTGGTAGGTCCAGGCGCCCAGGCGGGCGAGGCCGTGCGCTTCCCCGAGCTGGCGCCGGCTGGCGGCGATGAGCGCCTGGTCGCGCAGGCGGTCCATGCTCACCGCCAGCATCACGCACACCTGCACCGCGAGCATCTTCGACTCGTCGGTGAGGGGGCGGGCTCGCTGCTGCGTGACCCCCAACGCCACGCCGGCCACCTCGGCGCCGGCGTCGAGCGCGAAGGCCGTGGCGTGGGGGAGGCGCAGCGACGAGAGCTGGCTCCTGAGCGGCTCGGGCATCGCCGCCGCCTCCAGCTCCATGAAGGAGGCGTGGCGCTTGAAGACGGGCTCGAGGACGTGAGCCTCCTCGGCGGAGAGCGCCCGGCTCTTGACCGAGGCGCCGGGCGTCTGGAGCACCAGGCTCCCGTCGTCCTTCTTGAGCACGAAGGCGGTCTGCTCGAAGCCGAGCATCGAGGAGAGCGTCACCGCGCCCAGCACCTCGACCTCCTCCACGTCCTGGGCGTGGATGAGGCGGGTGACGAACTCCGAGAGCTCCACCGCCTGGAGGGCGTAGTTCTGCAGCTCGCTGCGCTGGCGCTCCAGGTGCGCGAGGGTGGTCTGGTGCGTCGTGACGTCGAGGGCCGAGCCGACGACCCGGTGCGTCGCGCCGGAAGCGCTCCACACCGAGAGCGCGCGCACCCTGAGCCAGCGAAAGCCTCCGCCGGCGTGGCGAATGCGGACCAGGGTCTCGTGGGGCGTGCCGCGGTGGCTGCCGTCGAAGAGCGCGGCCCAGCGCGCGGCGTCCTCGGAGTGCACGCAGGCGGCGAGCGCGGCGAGGCGGGGCGCGGCGGGCGTGGCCGGCAGGTCGAAGAGCGCGAGCAGCCTGGGCGTGACGGCGCCCTCGCCGAGGGTGACGTCGAAGTCGAAGAAGCCCTCTTGGGAGATCTCCACCCCGAGGCGGTGGCGATCGAGGGCGGTCTCCCGGTCGAGCGAGTCGCCGCCGTGGGCCGACGCGGCGAGCTCCAGCGCGGCGCCGAAGAGCTGACCGACGAGGGAGAGGACCACCTCCACTCCTTTGGCGCCCTCGGCCGGCGCGCCGCCCCGGCCCACCAGCACGGCGACGACGGTGCCCCGGCGGCGCAGCGGGAAGGCCCACGCGCCCGGCTGGGGCCAGACGAGCCCCGGGGCCGGGAGGGCGTCCCTGGCGCTCTGTGGCCAGGCGCCCTGGGCGTCGGCGCGCGCGAGCTCGAGGGCCTCGGCGAACAGCCCGGTCCGCAAGAGCTCCACCGCGGCGGCGATCGCGCCCGGCCGCTCCAGGTTCTCCAGCGCCTCGCCCACGCGCAGCACGAGCTTGTCGTCGAGGGCGAAGGGCATGGAGGCGTGTGGTCTTCGGTCCCACCCGGGCGAAGGCCGTACGTGGACTCTACCGGTTCGTACGGCCGGGCGCTTCGTCCGCCCGCGTGAATTGCGGGGCGCCTACGTGCTGCGGCCCAAGGGACCCGACCGCCAGGTTCGTGACGCATGGACAGGGCGCCCCGCGAAGCCTAGAGGGGCGGTCATCATGGCCAGCCCGTACACCGTCCTGCTGCTCGAGAACATCCACGTCGTGGCCGAACAGGCGCTGAAGGAGGCCGGGTTCACGGTGAAGCGGGTGAACGCCGCGCTCAAGGAAGACGACCTCATCAAGGCGCTGGAGGGGGTGCACCTGCTCGGCATCCGCTCCAAGACCAACGTGACGAAGCGGGTCTTGGACTCGAAGGAGGCGAGCTCGCTCGTCGCGGTGGGCGCCTTCTGCATCGGCACCAACCAGATCGCGCTGGAGGAGGCGATGAAGAAGGGCGTGTGCGTCTTCAACGCGCCGTTCTCCAACACCCGCAGCGTCGCCGAGCTGGTGATGGCGGAGGTCATCGGGCTGTCGCGGCACCTGGGCGATCGCGTGATGCAGATGCACAGAGGCGACTGGAAGAAGGTGGCCACCGGCGCCCACGAGGTGCGCGGGAAGACCATCGGCATCGTGGGCTACGGGCACATCGGCAGCCAGATCGGCGTGCTCGCCGAGTTCTTCGGCATGAAGGTCGTCTACTACGACGTGGCGAGCAAGCTGCCGCTCAGCAACAACACGCCGATGCCGACCCTGGACGCGCTGCTCGAGAAGGCGGACTTCGTCACCCTGCACGTGCCGGAGACCTTGCAGACCAAGGGCATGATGGGCGCCGCGCAGCTCTCGCGCATGAAGCGGGGCGCGCACCTCATCAACGCCAGCCGCGGCACGGTGGTCGATCTGGAGGCGCTGGCCCAGGCGCTCAAGAGCGGGCACCTCGCCGGTGCGGCCATCGACGTGTACCCGGAGGAGCCGGAGGGCAACGAGAGCCACGGCTTCAAGACGCCGCTCCAGGGGCTTTCCAACGTCATCCTCACCCCGCACATCGGCGGCTCGACGCTCGAGGCGCAGGAGGCCATCGGCCGCGAGGTGGCGGTGAGCCTCATCAAGTACACCCAGTCCGGCGCCTCCACCGGCTCGGTGAACTTCCCGCACTGCGAGCTGGCGCCCTCGCCCGGCACCTGGCGCGTGGCGCACGTGCACCAGAACGTGCCCGGCGTGCTGCGGCAGGTGAACGGCATCATCGGCGACGCGAACGCCAACATCCACGCGCAGCTGCTCTCCACCAACCCGGAGATCGGCTACCTGATCATCGACGTCGATCAGGACGTCGCGGCCCAGGTGTCGGAGGCGATGCTCAAGATGCCGACCACGATCAAGGCGCGCGCGTTGGGCTGAGAGCCGGTGAAGATCCCCCCTCCCGTCGCCGGACCGCCGATCTGCTTCGCCGGCCGTCGTCGGAAGCCCTTGAGATACCAGCGAGGTATTTCTTCGGGCTTCCTCCTTGGGCGGCTCGCACCTCAGCGGTCGGGCTCGGTCCGGGGGGATCTTCACGGGCTCTGACGGCGGGTGGTGCGCGAGGGCGAAGGGTGCCAAGGTCCGCCTTGAGTCGCGGGCCGGCCGAGCCTGTCGCCACGAGCACCGCCCGATGTCCATTCGCTCCACGCTGCCGCTCTTCGCCGCCTGCCTCTTCTCCCTCTCCGCCTGCCAGTGCGGCACGACGAGGCTGGTGCACCCCGTCGATCTCGACGCCGGGGTCCCGCCCGACAGCGACTACCCGGGCGACTGCCCGGTGGGCACCATCACCGGGAGGGTGTGCGCGCCCGATCAGCAGACCTGGGTGAACGGGGCGCAGGTCTACGTCTCGGGGAGCGACTGCCACGGCGACCCCTTCCTGGTGGCGGCGCCCAGCGGCGCGGACGGCAGCTTCTCGCTCGACGCGGTGCCTACCGGCCCGCAGGCGGTGCACGCGGAGCTGGGGGCCTTCACCCAGGAGATCCCCGTCACGGTGACGGCCCACCAGACCACCGCCATCCCCGACAACCAGCTGTGCGTGGCGCAGAAGGCGGCGACCTTCGCGGTCATCTCCGGCGCGGGCGACCACATCGAGACCCTGCTCACCGGGCTGGGGCTGAAGTTCGACAGCTACTCCGGCGATCCGGCCGAGTGGACCGCGGCGACCGGCGGCGGGACGCTGCTGGCGAACCTCGACGCGCTGAAGAAGTACACCATCGTGTTCATCGACTGCGCGGCGGCGAAGAAGAGCGGCTCGGTCATCGATCTCGGCCCCAACGCGGCGGCCATCGCGTCGAACCTCGAGGCCTACGTCACCGGCGGCGGCTCGCTCTACTCGAGCGACTGGGCGATGGTGTTCCCGGTGGTGGGCTTCCCGGGGAAGCTGAACTTCGCGCACACTGGCACCACCGCCATCGCCAGCCCGTTCAAGGCGACGACGCTGGTGGGCTACGCGCCCCAGACGGTGAGCGCCACGGTGACCGATCAGGCGCTGGCGGCCTTCGTGGGCAAGAGCACGCTCTCGATCGCCTACCCCGCGCAGGCCGGCGCCATCTCGCGGAACTGGGGCCTCATCCAGAGCGTGGGGGCGGGCGTCGACGTGCTCATCACCGCGCCCTCGGCGAAGGAGTGCTCGACCACCGACGCCACCTGCAACACCGCGGGGAAGACGGTCGCCCAGGTGCCGCTCGCCACGCGCTTCAAGCTGACGCCCGGGCGCCAGCGCGGCGGGCTGGTCATCTACACCTCGTTCCACAACATCGCGCAGCCGACTGACGACGTGTCGAAGGTGCTCAGGTACCTGGTGCTCAATCTGTAGGCGAGCCGTTCACCCTGAGCGGAGTCGAAGGGTGCCGAGTTCTTCAGGGCCCCAGCACCTTGCCGGGGTTCAAGAGCCCCTTCGGGTCGAGCGTCTTCTTGAGCTCCTTCATCAGCGCGATCTCCGCGGGAGAGCGCGAGTGCCCGAGCCACTCCCGCTTGAGCAGCCCGATGCCGTGCTCGGCGGAGACGCTGCCCTTGTGCTTGCGCACCAGCTCGAACATGTCGGCGTCGAGCTCGTGGGTCTTGGCGAGGAAGGCGTCCTTGGCCAGCGCGTCGGGCTTCATGATGTTCACGTGCAGGTTGCCGTCGCCGATGTGGCCGAAGAGGCACAGCTCGAAGCCCTGGTAGCGCTTCGCGAGCAGCGCCTCGAGCTCTCCGCAGAAGGCCTCCAGCCGGGCGATGGGCAGGGCGATGTCGTTCTTGTGCGGCATGCCGGTGGCGGAGAGCGACTCGCTGATGCCCTCGCGCAGGGTCCACAGGTGCTTGGCCTGCGCCTCGTCGGCGGCCTTGGTGCCGTCCTGCACCAGCCCCTTCTCGAAGAGCGAGCCGAGCCAGGCATCGAGGGTCTCGTCCTCGGCGGCCTCCACCTCCAAGAGGACGTAGTGGGACGACGGCGCCTCGAAGGGCGGGCGAAGGGAGCGGTGCTTCTCGAGCCGCGCCGAGCACTCGGCGGTGAAGAACTCGTAGGCCATCACCGTGAAGGGCCCCTGGCGCGCCTCGGCGAAGAGCTTCAAGACCGCGGAGAGGCTGTCCACCGCGAAGAGGAAGACGTGCACCTTCTGGGGCAGCCTGGTGAGCTTGAGCGTCGCGCCCGTGATGACGCCCAAGATGCCCTCGCTGCCGATGAAGAGCTGGCGCAGGTCGACGCCGGTGTTGTTCTTCTCCAGGGCCCCGTTGAGCTCGAGCACCTCGCCGCTCATGGTGACCACAGTGAGGCCGAGCACCCACTGGCGGGTGAGCCCGTAGCGAATGACGCGCACCCCGCCGGCGTTGGTGGAGATGTTGCCGCCCACCTGGCTCGAGCCCTTGGAGGCGAACTCCACCGGCCAGGTGAGTCCCTCCTGGGCGCAGTGGGCGTGCACGGCCTCGGTGACGGCGCCGGCTTCGACGGTGACCGTCAGGCCCAGCGTGTCGACGGGCCCGAGGGCGCGCATGCGCTCGAGCGAGAGCACCACCTCGCCGCTCTTGGCCACCGCGCCGCCGGCGAGGCCGGTGCGCCCGCCTGAGGGGACCACCGCCACGCCGTGCTCGGAGCAGAGGCTGAGGAAGCGCGAGACCTCGGCGGTGGTGCGCGGACGCACCAGCAGCGAGGGCGCGGGCGCGTACACCTTGGTCCAGTCGCGGCCGTAGGTGGCGAGGTCGGCCTCCTCGCCGCTGACGAAGTCCGAGGGGAAGCTGGTGTGCAGCGCCGAGGTGAAGGCGACGGGGAGCGCGTGGGCCACGGTCGAATCTCCTCGCGCGCTCGTACCACGAGCGAAGGGGAACGCGGCACCCTTCGAGACCGCAAGGGGTTCGGGTCGGCGGAAACCCGCGACCAGTGCTACCTTGGGGCCGTGCTCGTCATCGCGACCCTTTCGCTCGTGGCGGTCCTCGCTGCCAGGTGGGCCCTCCGTGGAGGCAACATCGCGGTTTTCAGCCTGCTCGCATTCGCTTTGGGGACCGCGGTCTACTTCGCACTGCTGGTCGCTTGGATCGGTGGGGAGCGGGTCTTCAGCGGGGCAAGTCTCGAAGCGTTGGGTGTCCTCATCCTCCTCGGGGCGAGCGGTTTGGCTGCGGCGATCACGGCTATCGCAGCGACGTGGATGGTGCGTCGTCGGGTGACCACACATCAGCCCCCGCCTGGTTGATTGCCGTTGGTGCGTC
>JBBIOE010000126.1:0-22322 GCA_037443525.1 Archangiaceae bacterium
ACGTCATGAGCGAGGGCCTGTGGCACCTGACGCGCACCCTCCCCGAGAACCACGCCATCATGGTGTGCCTCGGCGAGGGGCTCATGCCCAAGGCCGGTGAGACGCCGGAGATGGGCGCGAACCCGCTCCTGGGCTTCGGGCGCGTCTACGCTCGGCCGACCGTCGCGCACACCGTCGACACCCTGATCCGCCAGATGTTGAACGACCCCCAGCACCGCTGGAGCGACTTCTACGAGGCCTTGCGCAAGCAGAACATCACCGTCTGGGGCGCGGCCGTCGACACGCTGGAGAACACCTCGCGCTTCGCCGAGGGCAAGGCCACCGGCCCGATGGCGGTCTTGCACCTGTTCGACTCGCCGCTCACCGTGACCCGGCCCTACGAGGCCTACTTCGGCAGCCTCACCGTCCCGCGCAAGGTGGCGCAGACCGCGGCGAAGAACAGCGTCATCCTCGACTGGGCCACGCCGAGGAAGCGCCTGCTCGAGCTCGTCGAGGAGACCTACCCCGGCATCAAGCGCGAGCACGTGCACGTCTGGACGCTCTCCGGGAAGAGCCGCGTCACCCGCCTGGGCGCGCTGTGGGCCGAGTGGAACGCGCTCGGCGTGCACCTGGTCGAGGACGGCTGGAAGGCCCCCTCCGGGCTGCCGGTCTTCACCGACTCCGGCACCTACGCCCCGAGCTTCTTGGTCAAGAGCTGGAAGGACGAGGCCGGCGCCACCCACGTCTTCCTCTGCGACGGCTACGCGGCCACCGCCGAGGCGATGCAGGCCGGCTCCTTGTCCGAGGTGCTCGACCTCGACTCGACGATGACGGTGCTCTCGCCCACCTTCCACCTCTCCTACGAGAAGGACTACGAGCTGATGAAGCTCGCGCCCGATGCTCCGGACTTCGAGAAGCGGCTCGCGGACCTGGTGGGCAAAGACGCCTTCACGCCCGAGCTGGTCCAACGCACCAAGACCGCCATCAAGGACGCCGAGCAGTCGAACATTCCGCTCGCGCACCGGGTGCTGCGCCCCGACGACTTCCTCCCGGAGAAGCTGTGGCGGGTGCTCGCCTGCGACGGCTACATCTGCGACGACCCCTACACCGGCACCAAGGGCATCGAGGAGCTGGGCGGCGGCCGCTACCGCGTCACCACCCGGCTCGCCACCCGCAAGGCCTCGTCGGTCATCCACTTCACCTTCCGCCTCAAGGACAGCCTCGACGAGATGCGGCTGGTCTTCAGCCCCCTCTTGGTGCGCTTCATGTCCGGCGCCGACTGGACGACGCGCGCGGTGAAGGTCTCCGACTCGGGGCGCATTCGCAACGAGCTGCAGACCCTGGTCTCGCAGGCGCTGGAGTACGACGGCGACTCCATTCGCGTGCACTGGGACCGCGTGGACGAGAAGGTGCTGCCGAAGGACAAGCAGGCGCTCATTCGCCGGGTGCTCGAGTGGTACAAAACCAACCACCCGGTGTGGTTCTCCTGGCTGCAGATGACCTGATTCGCCACGCGGGCTAGAGAGGGCACCTCCTTGGAGAGGGGCCCTCGATGCTTCGACCTTCGCTGTTCCTCGCGCTGTGCCTTTGGGCGATTCCCGCCCAGGCGAGCTCGGTACACCTGCTCGCTCCCGACGACGCGCCGGTGGCCGGAGCCGCCGCGCCCGCGCCGGCCACCACCCCCTCGGTGGCCTCCGCCGCGGAAGCGCACCGGCTCTCCGGGACGACGCACTTCCTGGTCGCCTCGGGCATCGGCATGCTGGCCGTGCCCACGAGCATCATGTTCGCCTCCTTCCTGGGCGGGCTGCCGCTCACCATCGCCGGCTCGGACCTGGCGTCGCTGTTGCTCTCCGGGCTCCCGGCGCTGTTGGTGATGGGCTTCCTCGCGCCGGCCATCGTGACCTTCTTCGCGTACGCCCACGGGCAGCTCACCGACCCGGGGCGTTACCACTTCGGCGCCGCGTTCTGGCTGACCTCGCTGGTGAACATCGTGGCGCTGGTGGTGGGGGGCTCGCTCGGCCTCTCGGTGGGCGTGCCCTTGAGGCTCGTGCTCTTCAGCGTCGTCGACGGGCTCCTGCTCGGCGGCACCTCGGTCGGCGTGATGCACCTGTTCGAGACCAAGGCGCCGGCCGTCGCGGCCGTGCCCTCCTTCGTGCCGGGCGTCTTGGAGACCCGCGTGGTCCCCTTCGCCCAGGTGGCCTTCTGATGGAGCCCCGCCTGCTCGCCCGACTGCTCGCCGCCGCCGCGCTGC
This sequence comes from Archangiaceae bacterium, assembly GCA_037443525.1. Lineage (GTDB taxonomy): Bacteria > Myxococcota > Myxococcia > Myxococcales > Myxococcaceae > JBBIOE01. The sequence continues at coordinate 2,231 of JBBIOE010000126.1, forward strand.
TCTCGGCGCCGCTCGCCCTCGCCGGTCCCTGCCCCTCCGGCGTCGCCTACCCCGGCAACGAGGGCTGGCCCTCCCAGGTGGAGGCGACCCAGACCGCCAAGGCCAAGGAGATCGCCGCGCTCGAGGACTACGCCTTCACGCGCACCGGCAAGGACGCGGAGCGCAAGGGCATCCGCACCGACGGCGTGGTCATCGTCAAGGGCGGCACGCTCATCTACGAGAAGTACGGGCCCGGCTTCACCGCGTCGAACAAGCACCTGTCGTGGTCGGTGGCGAAGAGCTTCTCCTCGGCGCTCATCGGCACTTCGGTGCAGAGGAACGCGCTGGCGCTCGACGACTCCATCTGCACCTACCTCACCGAGTACTCGGGCGACGTCTGCAGAATCAAGGTGCGGGACAACCTCACCTTCGCCACCGGCCTCGCCTGGCAGGAGGAGTACGAGGGCAAGCAGTACCAGGTGAGCAGCGTCATCTCGATGCTCTTCGGGGTCGGCCACGCGGATCAGCTCAAGCACGTGCTCAGCACCAAGTTCGCCCACGACCCCGGCACGCAGTGGAAGTACTCCACCGGCGACGCCGAGCTGCTCTCGGCGGTGGCCAAGCGCGCGCTGGCGAAGCAGCTGCCCGGCGAGGAGTTCCCGTTCTGGAAGGTGATGTTCGACCCGATGGGCATGAGCGTCGCCTTCGAGGAGGACGTGAAGGGCACGCCGCTGGGAGGCTCGATGGTCTACGCCACGCCGCGCGAGTTCGCGAAGTTCGGCTACCTCTTCCTCCATGACGGCTGCTGGGACGGCCAGCGCCTGTTGCCCGAGGGCTGGGTGAAGGACTCGACGACGCCCTCCAACGTCTTCCTCACCACCGCGCCGAAGACCGAGGACGCGCTCTCCGGCTACATGTGGTGGCTCAACCAGCCCTGGCCACAGCAACAGAAGGAGAAGCCGTGGGCCGACGTGCCCGCGGACGCCTTCGCGGCGCTGGGGCACTGGGGACAGCGAATCTACGTCATCCCCTCGCTCGACCTGGTGGTGGTGCGCACCGGCGACGACCGCGAGTCCGGCAAGGGGCTCGACTCCAACACCTTCCTCAAGCTCGCCATGGCGGTGGCCCAATGAAGAAGCTCCTCGCGCTTGGCGCTCTGTTGGCCCTCTCCAGCTGCACGGCCAGCGACGGCGACGTGCTCTACGCGAACAACGACCTCGTGCTGGTGGTGGGCAACGCCGCGCGCATGACGTGCTCGTGCATCTTCGTGATGAACATGAGCGAGGACTACTGCCGCGCCTGGACCAAGGCCTCTCCGGACATCGCCCGCTTCTCGGTGGACAGGGACGCCAAGACCGTCGAGGCCAGCTCGCTGATCAGCTGGTCGGCGAAGGCGAAGTTCATCGACGACAAGCGCGGCTGCATTCTGCAGTAGCTCAGTCGCCGGGGGCCGCGCTGGAGCTGTCGGCGTTCTCGTCGAGGCCGCCCTCCGCGCCGTCCTTGCCGTAGCTCTTCACCAGCGGCTGGCCGCCCACGAGGCGGTAGACGTACGGCGCGCTCCAGGGGTCCTTGGGCAGCGCCTTGATGGCGCGCGCCTCGACGAGCAGCGCGAGCCCCCCGCTCTCGTCGGGGTAGCGGCCCCGGGCGACGCGGTACAGGTCGAGCGCGTTCATCAGGTTCTGCACGTCCATGCGCGCGGTCTTCCGCTGCGCTTCGCCGTACTGGGCGATGGCGTACATGGCGACCGAGCCCATGAGCAGGGCCATGATGGCGACGACGATGACGATCTCGATGAGCGTCATGCCGCGACGGCGGCGAGCGCGACCAAAACGCAGGCGGACCTCCGAGTGACGGGTTCACGGCCCGAGGTTGCAGCGCGTGTGCCGCGAGCCGTCTCCCAGCGAAGAGACGCGATGGCGGGCACGACCAGGCCAGCGTGTCCGTGACGGCCGGGCTCGCGCCGACTTCTTGTCAGCGACGGAGCTCCCTTGCTCCTCGAGTCAGGAGAGGAAGCGCGGTGCCGGTCGGTCGAGGCCCTCCTGAGCACCCCGAGGCGCCCCGTCGAGTACCATGCGCCCGCGGCGGGAGGGCTCGTGCGGCTCGCGTTCATCGTCACCTGGGCTGTGCTCGTCCTCGGCTGCGGCCCCTCGCCCGGCGCGCCCGACGGCGGCCTGTGCCCGAAGGTGGAGCCCCTGCCCTCCACCACCGCCGCTCCCCATGTCGCGCTCAACGCGTACTTCCTCCAGGAGGAGGCGACGCGCTGCCTGCGCAAGGGCCTCACCCCCTGCCCGGTGCTGGAGGAGGTGCTCTCGAAGGCTGCGCGCATGGGGGCCACGCTCCTGCGCACCAACGGCTTCAACGACGACCCGGCCAAGGCCGGCGACTCGGCGATGCAGGTGACGAAGCTCGGCTACGACGAGACCGCGCTCGAGGGCTTCGACCTCGTGCTCACCCGCGCGAACGCCCACGGTGTCCGGCTGCTCCTGTCACTCGGCAACCACTGGAACGCCTATGGCGGCGCGAGGCAGTACGTGGCCTGGGCGGGGCTGCCCTCCCCGGTGGAGGGCGACGGGCGCTTCTACACCGACGACGCGGTCATCTCGCACTTCGAGGAGAACGCCCGGCGGCTCCTCGCGCGCACCAACACCTTCGACGGCCTCGTCACCGGCGAGCACCCCGCCGTCTTCGGCTTCGAGCTGCTCAACGAGCCGCGCGGCGAGCAGCTCGGCGACGACGGGAAGCTCCTGCGCGCGTGGATCGATCGCGTCGCTGCCGGGGTGAAGGCGGCCGCTCCCCACGCGCTCGTCGGCACCGGCGAGGAAGGCTTCGAGCACGACCGCCAGGGCTTCGCCGAGAGCTTCTGGCGCGCCGCCGCCCCCGGCTGGCTCTTCTCCGCCTCCCAGAGCTTCCGGCTCGATAGCGCCTCGCCCTCCATCGACTTCGCCTCCGCGCACCTGTACCCGGAGAGCTGGGGCTTCGAAGACCTGAGCCTCGAGGAGGCCGGACGGCGGTGGATCGCCGAACATGCCGCCGCGGCGCGCGCGCTCGGCAAGCCGCTGGTGCTGGCCGAGTTCGGCCTGAAGAGCGCCGGCCGCCCGCTCGCGGAGCGCCGCGCCGACTACGCGGCGTGGCTCGAGTGCGCCCGGAGCGTCGGCGCGCTCAGCTCGGCACCGTGGATGTTCGCCGACGACGCCCGACCGGACTTCGATGGCTTCGCCTTCCGCTGGCTCGACGGCACCGACGCGGGCGACCCAAGCAATCAGTACGTCGACCTCATCGAGGCCGCCGAGCGCTGACGCGAGCGGTGAAAACACCGAGGCCCCGGCCTCGCACTCTCGCGAAGTCCCGGGGCCTCTGGGGGTACGGCGAACGGCCTGGGCGTTACGCCTTCTTCTCGGCCTTGGCCGAGGCGCCCTTCTTCATCGCCACGTCGCCGAAGATGGTCTTCATGTCGGCGGCCGGCTGGCCCTTCTTGGTCAGGATGGCGTTCACCGCGCGGAACACCTTGGCGCGCGCCTTGCGGGCGAGCGGCTTGTCGGCCAGCGCCAGCGCCACGGTCTGCTCGGAGATGCCACGGCCCGAGGTGGCCGGCTTGCCAATCTCCAGCTCCGCGTACTTCTTGGTCGCCAGCTCCTTGTCGCGGCGCTTGGCGGCCCGCTTCATGAGCAGCGCGCGGCCGGTCTCGTCTTTGGCCTCGAGGCGGCGGCTGGTGATGACGACGTGCTTGGGGGTGATGCCCTTGGACTCGATGAAGCTCTTCAGACCCATGGTTGCTCCAAAAAAGATCGGTAACGCTCGAAAAGGGAGGCCCTCTTGGCCGATTCGCCGCGGAATTGCAAATGATCCCCCGCGAAAACGAGGACGAGCTTGATCGCAGAGCCCCAGTGTGAGTAGAGAGGCCGTCCTTTTTCAAAGCTGCAAGGGAAGAACTCATGGCGAAGACCAGCTCCATCCTCAAGAACAACCGCCGCAAGGCCCTGTCGGCGAAGTACCGCCAGCGCCGCCTCGACCTCAAGGCGATCATCAAGAACCCCAAGACCTCGGGCGAGGAGCGCGCCGCTGCGCAGCTCAAGCTGGGCAAGCTGCCCCGCGACTCGAACCCCATTCGCGTCGTCAACCGCTGCCTGCTGACCGGGCGTCCTCGCGGCAACCTGCGCAAGTTCGGGCTGTCCCGCATTCAGTTCCGCGAGAAGGCGTTGCGCGGCGAGCTCACCGGCGTCGTCAAGGCGAGCTGGTAAGGAAAGAGAGAACATCATGTCCCGCGTCTGTCAGGTGACGGGCAAGCGCCCGATGGTTGGCAACAACGTCAGCCACGCCAACAACAAGTCGAAGACCCGCTCGGTCCCCAACCTCCAGAAGCACCGTTTCTGGGTGGCGAGCGAGAAGAAGTGGGTCACCCTGCGCCTGTCCGCTCACGGCCTGCGCATCGTGAACAAGCGCGGCATCGACCGCGTGGTGGCCGAGCTGCGCGCCGCCGGCGACCTCTAAAGCGAAGCTCGCTCGTGGTACCCAAGGCCGGGCGTCCCTCTTTCAGGGGCCCCGGCCTTCGTCGTTGCGGGCTCAGCCCGCGCGAAGCGTCACCGGTTCAGCGGCCCGAACGACACCGGCGCGCCCCGCGGAGAGCCCACCAACTGGCCGTCGCGCATCACCACGCTCCCCCGCACCACCGTGGCCACCGGCTTCCCCGTGGCCTCGAAGCCGTCGAAGGGCGTCCAGCCGCACTTGCTCTTCGACCACGCCGTGGTGATGGTCCACTTCGCCTGGAGGTCCACCACGGTGAAGTCGGCGTCGCTGCCCACCGCGAGCCGCCCCTTGGTGGGGAGCCCGAACACCCGCGCCACGCCCGACGAGGTGAGGTCCACGAAGCGCTCCAGGGAAAGCCGCCCCGCCGCCACGTGGGTGAGCATCACCGGCACCAGGGTCTGCACCCCCGGCATGCCCGAGGGGCTCGACGGGTACGGCCTGGCCTTCTCCTCCAGGGTGTGCGGCGCGTGGTCCGAGCCGAGCACGTCGACCAGGCCGTTCTTCACCGCTTCCCACAACGCGTCCCGGTGGCGCGCCTCGCGAATCGGCGGGTTCATCTGCGCCAGCGTGCCCAGGCGGTCGTAGCAGTCGGGCGCGGCGAGGGTGAGGTGCTGCGGCGAGGTCTCGAAGGTGGCCACGTCGCGGGCGGCCTCCAAAAGCGGCAGCTCTCCGGCGGCGGTGACGTGCAGCACGTGAACGCGGCGGCCGGTCTTCCGCGCCAGCGCGAGCAGGCGGCGGGTGGAGAGCACCGCGCACTCCTCGTCGCGCCACTCGGGGTGGGCGTGCACCGAGCCCTTCTCGGCGAGCGGGCGGCGGGCCTTGAGCCGCGCCTCGTCCTCGGAGTGGCAGGCGATGCGGCGCGCGCCGTGCCCGAGCACCGCCTCGATGGAGGCCTCGTCGTCCACCAGGAGGGTGCCGGTGGAGCTGCCCAGGAAGACCTTGATGCCGGCGCAGCCCTCGAGGCGCTCCAGCGCGGCGAGCTCGCCCACGTTCTGCTTGGTGGCGCCGGCGAAGAAGGCGAAATCGACCCACGACGTCTCGCGCGCGCGGGCGACCTTCCAGGCCAACGCCGCCGCCGAGTCGGTGGGCGGGGAGGTGTTCGGCATCTCGAAGAAGGCCGTCACTCCGCCGAGGGCCGCCGAGGCGCTGCCGCTGCCGAGGTCCTCCTTGTGGGTGAGCCCCGGCTCGCGGAAGTGCACCTGGGGGTCGATGACCCCGGGCAGCACGTGGAGCCCGGTGACGTCGACGCGCTGGGCCGCCGCCGCCGCGCCCAGCTCGCCCAAGGCCGCGATGCGCCCGCCGCGCACGCCGACGTCCACCCGCTGGCGCCCCGAGGGCGTGAGGCAGGTGCCGCCGTGGAGAACGAGGTCGAAGGGCGCGGGAGTCACGGGCGCATGAGAGCACGCGCCACGGGACGCGCAATCGAATCGAGCGCGACCGGTCTCGCCGGCTGCTAGGAAAAGGACGATGGCCCACCTGTCGCGCGGACTCGCCCTCGGGGTGGCCGTCTGTGGCGCGCTCGCGTGGGCCCAGCCCCCGGCGTCCGCCCGTCGCCACGGCACCGCGGCGCCGGCCGCGAAGCCGCCCGCCATCGACGGGACGCTCGAAGACGGCGAGTGGGCCGCCGCCACGCCGCTTTCCGACTTCGTCCAGGTGGAGCCCGACGAGGGGAAGCCGGCGACGCTCGCCACGCGGGTCTGGGTGCTCTTCGACGACGAAGCGCTCTACGTCGCCGCCCGCTGCGACGATCCGCTCGGCCCCGCCGGCATCCAGCAGTCGGACCTCGCCCGCGACTTCGACCTCGAGGGCTCCGACGCCTTCGGCATCACCCTCGACACGCTCGGCGACGGCCGCAACGCCTTCGGCTTCTTCGTCAACCCCTACGGCGCGCAGAAGGACCTGCAGGTCGTCGACGACGCCCTGGTCGAGAACCGCTGGGACACCGTCTGGCGCAGCGCCGTCTCCCGCGACGCGAGGGGCTGGTCGGTCGAGCTCGCCATTCCGTGGAAGTCCCTGCGCACCCGCGAGGGCTCGACGAGCTTCGGCTTCAACGCCGGTCGCCGCGCCAAGCGCCTCGGCGAGGAGTCGAGCTGGGCGCCCTTCCCCCGCGGCTACTCCCTCTTCCGCATGTCCTACGCCGGCACGCTCTCGGGGTTCGTGGTGCCCAGGCCCGGCGCCCTCGACGTACAGCTGCGGCCCTACGGCATCGTCCGCGCCGACCGCGTGGGCCATGGCGCCGCCTCGGTGAGCCCGGCCGCCGGCGGCGAGCTGACCTGGAAGACGTCCGCCAGCTCGGTGCTCGACCTGACCGTCAACACCGACTTCGCCGAGACCGACGTCGATCGCCGCGTCGTCAACCTGGGGCGCTTCAACATCCTCCTCCCCGAGCAGCGCCAGTTCTTCCTCGAGAGCTCGGGCGTGTTCGAGGCCGGCGCCACCGGCTGGCTCTCGCCCTTCTTCTCCCGCGCCATCGGCCTGTCCGCGAGCGGTGCGCCGGTGCCCATCGAGGCTGGTGCGCGCTTCGTCTCGCGCACCGACGCCCGCAGCCTCGGCGCGCTCGTGGTGAAGACCGGCGAAGGCGACGGCGAGCCGGACGCGCTCTTCGGGGTGGCCCGCTACAGCCACAACTTCGGCGAGGAGAGCCGCCTGGGCGGGCTTCTGGTGGCGCGGCACGACTTCGAGAAGCTCGGCGCCCAGGGCCATACCAACGTCGTGCCCACCCTCGACGGCCTCTGGCGCGTCGGGCCCTTCAGCGTCTCGAGCTTCCTCTCCGGCTCGAGCACCGCGCCCGACAGCGGGAAGGGGGCGCGCTTCGGGGCCGCCGGCTTCGTCGGCGCCTCGGCCCAGGGCGGCTTCGGCTACTTCACCGTGAACGGCGGCTTCGTCAGCCCCGGCTACGAGGCGCAGTCCGGCTTCGTGGCCCGCGGCGACTGCCTCGCCACCTCGATGTACTGGTGGACGGACTACCGCCCGACGTGGCTGCCGGGCTGGCTGCGCTCCCTCAACACCGAGGTCAGCCACTACGCCATCTGGGGCGCCACCGACGCCCGGTTCGAGGAGGCCGATCTCACCGTGAACCCCCTCGTCCTCAAGCTCAAGGGCGGCGACCGCTTCTTCGTGGGCGTCGACCGGACCTGGCAGTCCCTCACCGACGCCTTCGGGCCGGTGCCGGGGGTGAACGTGCCGCCGGGGGAGTACCAGGCCGACAGCTACACGGTGGGCGCCTTCTCCGAGACCAGCCGAGCCGTGGCCGGAGGTCTCTTCGCCGCGGTGGGCAAGTACTACCGGGCCGACTGGCGACACGTGAACGCGCGCTTCGCCCTGCACCCCATTCCCCACGTCGCGCTGGCGCTGAGCTACCAGTACAACCACTTCGAGGGGCAGGACGTGCAGCGAGGCGGCGCGGAGACCCACCTCGTGCTCGGCGAGGCCCGGCTGGCGCTCAGCCCCCGCCTGCAGCTCATCGGCAGCTTCCAGCGCGACACCGCCGGCGACGTCACCATCGCCAACGCGCGGCTGGCCTGGGAGCTGGCGCCGCTCTCCTTCCTCTACGTCGTCTTCACCGACACCAGGAACGCGGTGCCCTCGCCCACGCCCGCGCCGCCGGAGCAGAAGCTGGTGGCGAAGCTCACCTACACCTGGCGGCCGTGACCTCTGGGGGTTAGCGGAAGCCGGCGTCGGCGCTGAAGCTGATGCGGAAGGTCACCGGCGAGGACGCGCTCGCCTGTACCGGGGACACGGTCAGCTCCAGCGCCCGCACGCGGGAGAGGTCGAAGCCGGAGCCCTGGCCCTCCACCGTCCACTGCGCCGGCGCTGCCGAGAGCGGCACGTCGACCACGAAGGGCGACGCCGCGCTCATGATGCCCGAGGCGGGCGGCACCCAGCGCCGGTAGTCCGCCTCCTTCTCGCCGCACAGGGTGATGACCGGGCTCTTGAACCACGAGCCGTCGCCCCAGGGCGGGTTCGGCTGCACCGCGCCCGTGCCGCCCACCTCGGTGTGCGCGAAGTCGAGGTGCAGCGTGGCCCCGCTCTTGGAGAGGTCCCAGAACGTCCCGGCGGGGGCTTCCACGAACCAGACGTGCTTGAGGGCGTCGTTGCCGATCCAGCTCGGGCTGAGCCAGGCCATCGGCGCCGCGCTGGCCTCGCGGCGCAGGCAGCGCGCCGGGAGCTTCGAGTCGGCGATGGTGTCGGCGAGGGTGAGCGCCAGGGCCGCGCTCCGGCCGCCGGTCACCCGGGTGAGCGAGAGGGGCCCTCCGCAGCCGGGCGCGTCGTCGGCGGCGCCGTCGCAGTCCTGGTCGACGCCGTCGCCGCACACGTCGGTGGAGGGCGCCACCCTCGGGACGCAGACCGTCTCGAAGCGGTTGCTCGCCGCCGAGAAGACGCACTGCAGCCCGCCCGCCGAGCAGGCCCCCGGCTGGCCGGTGAGGCAGGCGAAGGTGCCGCCGTCGAAGCCCGGGCTCTCCACGTCGAGGAAGGGGGGGTCGTCCCTCTGCCCGTTGCAGTTGTCGTCGACGTTGTTGCAGCGCTCGGGCGCGCCAGGGAAGACGGTGGCGTCGCGCGGGCTGCAATCGCCGCCGCGGGCCGCGTAGCCCTTGGGCCGGGCGCAGGCCGCGACCGCGCACGTCGCACAGTCCTCGCCGAAGCCGTCGCCGTCGTCGTCCCGGTAGAAGGCGGTGCGCGGCGTGCCCTCGTCGAGCTCGCCGTTGCAGTTGTCGTCGACGCCGTTGCAGCGCTCGGTGGCGCGCGGGTTCACCGTGCCGTCGCGATCGTCGCAGTCGGTGGCGTCGAGCACCCACGCTTCTTTCCTCGGCTGGCCGCAGAAGCCGCGCCCCTTGGTCGCGTCGCCGAAGCCGTCGCCGTCGGTGTCGCGGAAGTAGGTGACCGGCGAGGCGCCGCCGGGGCAGGCGCCCTCCACCGCCAGCGTCGGGCACGCCGGCGAGCCGCCCGGCTGGCAGCACACCCCGTCGTCGCAGGTGAGCCCGCCCTGGCAGTTGCCGTCGTCCGCGCAGGCGAAGGGCCCGCCCACGTCCCAGACCTTGAGGCACGAGGCGGAGGACAGCGCCACCGCCAGAAGGAGCGCCCGCCTCATGGGACGAACCCCGTGGAGCCGGCCAGGGTGATGGTGAAGGAGGTGGTCGAGTAGACGACCAGCTCGATGCGCCGGACGCGCGCGGTGTCGAAGCCGCTCCCGACGCCCACCAGGTACGGGCCGCTGGTCGCCGGGAGCGGGAAGGTCGCCGCGAAGCTGGTGTCGTTGACCTTGAAGGCGTCGGCGGGGAGCCGAATGCGATAGCGGATGAGGTCCTGGTCCACCGCGCCGCAGAGGTAGACCACCGGGTTGTAGGCGTCGCCCGCGGCCGGATCTCCGAAAGCGCCTTTGGTGAGCGTCACCGGCGTGAAGGTGTCGGTCCAGGTGAGCTTCAGCTTCAGGTCCTGCCGCGAGAGGTCCCACGGCTTCCCCGCCGGCGCCTCCGCGTACCAGACGTGGTACCCGCTCCCGGTGCCCGACCAGGTGCCGCCGGCGGTCGCGACCTCCGCCGTTCCCCCCAGCCCCTTCTGGCAGCGGGTGGCGAGCTGGGTGGTGTCGGTGAGCTTGAACGCCCCGGTGCTCACCCCCGGCGCGTTGAGGAAGGTCGGTGGCCCGCCGCAGTCGGGCTGCTCGTCGACGCGCCCGTCGCAGGTGTCGTCGAGGCCGTTGCAGGCGTCGAGCGCCAGGGCCGGTTGCCGCTCCTCGCAGGCGCGCCGGCCCGCCGTGCAGCGGTACTCGCCCGCGGAGCACACGCCCTTCTTCCCGGTGTCGCAGGGGAACCGCAGCACGGCGTCGCCGGGGTTCTGCACGTCGGCCAGCGGCGCCTCGTCGGTGCTGCCGTCGCAGTCGTCGTCGAGGCCGTTGCACAGCTCGTCGGCGCCGGGGTGCTTGGCCGGGTCGAAGGGGTCGCAATCGCCGGGCGTCTGCACCATGCCCGGCGGCGCCTGGCACGCCTGGACGCCCGAGGCGGTGGCGCCGAAGCCGTCGCCGTCGTCGTCCTTGTAGAACGTCTTCAGGTCGGGAAGCCCCTCGTCGAGCCGCCCGTCGCAGTTGTCGTCGCGCCCGTTGCAGAGCTCGTCGGCGCCGGGGTGAATCTGCGCGGTGGCGTCGTCGCAGTCGGTGCCTTCGGCGACGAAGGTGCCGGTGAGCGGCGTCTTGCAGACCCGGCGCACCACGTTGGGGTTGCCGAAGCCGTCGCCGTCCTTGTCCTCGTACACGTTCTTCGGCGCCGCGCCGTCGGCGCACAGGCCTTGCGCGTTCGGCCGCGTCGGGCAGGCCGGCACTCCGTCGGGCTTGCAGCACACCCCGTCGTCGCAGGTGAAGCTCTTTGGGCAGGTGCCGTCGGTGGAGCAGGCGAAGGGCCCGCCCACGTCCCAGGGCGAGAGGCAGCCCGAGGCGGCGAGCGCCAGCGCGCCCACGAGCGCCGCGCGTACCACGGCGGTGAGCGCTGGCGTCGGCCGTGCGCCGTTCACGCTGAGCGGGTAGACTGAAAGGGCGACTCCGTTCAGCCCGAGCGCTGTCGAGGGCCGGCGAGTCTCCGGAATGCGATCGGTTCGGCCGAGGTCCTCGACGCAGCCTGTCTTGAGCGGTGGGCCGCACGGCGCGACGCGATCGGCCACGGCCTTGGCGAGGGGGCTCACGGCTGGGTGACGTCGATGACGAACAGGCCCGCGCCCACGGCCGCGAGCCCCGCGCCCACGCCCAGGAGCACGTTGCCGGTGGTGACGTACGACTGCGCCTGGCGGTTCTTCTCCAGCACGACGTCGAGCGAGGCGCAGTCGCGGGTGTCGGGCCGGCAGGGCGTCAGGCCCGCCGCGGTGTTCTTCGCCAGCGCCCCCGCCAGGAGCCCGCCGGCGAGGGCCGCGGCGCCCGTCATCCACACCGCGTAGCTCGTCACCCGCAAGGCGCCCGTCGCCGGCGCCACGTCCTGGGTGAGGCCCAGGTCGAGCGGAGTGGCCTCGAGCCGCGCGCGCGCGCCCTCGCGCACCTCGACCCGCTGGAGCAGCGCGTGGCCCGAGGGGAACACGGTGTCGACCTGGTGGGTGCCGGCGGTCAGGGACACCGCCTCGCCCCGCTCGAGCTTCTGCACCCGTCCGTCGACCTTCACCACGCTGCCCGGCTCGGCCACCACCGCCAGCGCGCCGAAGCCCTTCCGCGCCCAGCCCGGGAGCGTCGCCTCCAGCATGGGCTTGAGCCAGCTCTCCGCGGCTTCGAGGGGCCCTTCCGCGTGCTTCGCGGCGTGCTTCTCCCCGTCCAGGAAGAGGGACGCCTCGACGGCGACCTTGTCCGCCCTGGCGTCGAGGGCCTTGAGCTCGAGGAGCACCAGCCCCTGCGCCTCGGCGTCGGAGGCGATGGCCTGGGCGCAGGCCTCGTCGCAGCGCCTCGAGCCGCCCCGGCGCGGCGGCGGGGCCTCGCCCACCGTCAGGCTGGTCGAGGCCTTGAGCGCGGCGTCGGCGGCGCGGAGGAGCTTCCGGGCTGCGGGCTCGGTCAGCCCCTGGGCGTCGGTGACCACCGGCACGAGCGTCTGCGCGCGCGCGAGCGCGGAGCCGAGCACCACGGCGAGGATGAGGGGGCGCACCGGCGCGGGAGAATGTCACGGCTCCCTCGTCGAGACCACGACGCCGCGCAGCGGGCGCCTCATGGCCATCAGCGCGCCAGGAGCCCCCACAGGAACCAGGCCACGAAGAGGAAGAGCACCACCGAGGCCACCGTGGCCGCCACGTTCAACGGCGAGCGGTCCCCGATGGCCTCGAGGACCTTCTGCGACATGCCGGCGAGCCCCCGGGCGCGGCGGGCCGGTACGTCCCGGGCATCGGCCTCGAACCCGTCGCCGGCGAGCGGCGACTTGCGCTGGGGCCGGCGCGCCGGCGGCTCGCGCGGGGGCGCGTCGAGCTCGCGCACCTCGGGGAGCTCCTGCGAGGGCACCGGCGGCGGCGGCTTCTCCCGTGGCGCCGGGCGTCTCTCTGGGAGCGGCTTGAGGTTCCGCGCGGTCTGAATGGACTCCTGGGCGTCGGGCTCATCGCCGTCGAGGTCCGCGGTGCTCGAGGGCCCGGTGCGGTCGCCCCCATCCTCCTCGTCGAAGCTCGGGCCGGAACCGTCGAGGGTGTCCCGCGCCGACTCGCGCACCGGCTCGAGCAGGCTCACCGTCTCCTGCGCCTGGGGCACGAGCGAGGGGCCGGTGGCCACCTCGTCGGGGTCGCCATCGTCCTCCACCGGCGCCCGGCCGCGCGGCACGCTGGCCGCCCTCGGCTTGGGCTTGTCGGAACGCTCTGCCACGGGGTGAAATCGTCCCCCGCCGCGCGCCGGGAGGGAAGTTCCCCGTCGGCTGGGCCCGGTCCGTCACCCTCGCGCCAGCCGGAACCCCACCCCGCGCACGGTCTTCAGCTCGAAGCCCTTCGCCGGCGCCAGCTTCTTCTTCAGGCTGGAGATGAAGTTGTCCACGGTGTGCGGGTCGACCATCACCGTCTCGCCCCAGGCGCGGTCGAGGATCTCGTCGCGCGAGAGCACCGCGTCGCCGGCCGCCAAGAGGCAGGCGAGCAGATCGAACTCCTTCTTGGTGAGCTCCACCGGTCCCTTCGGCCCCGTCACGGTGCGCGCGTCCTCGTCGACGGTGAAGGCGCCGAGCACGTGCCGCCGCGCCGCCACCGCCGGAGCACGTGCCGCCAGCCGCTTCACCCGGGCCAGAAGCTCCTTCAACCGGTAGGGCTTGGCCAAGTAGTCGTCGGCGCCGGCGTCGAAGCCCCGCACCACGTCGTCCTCCAGCGTGCGGGCGGTGAGCATCAACACCCGCGAGGCGAGGCGCTTCTTCCGCAGGCCCTGGCACACCTGAGTGCCGTCCCCGTCGGGGAGCATCAGGTCGAGCACCACCACGTCGGGCGCCTCGGCCTCGAGCGCGGCGAAGGCCTCCTTCACCGTGCCCGCCACGCGCACCCCGTAGCCCTCGTCGCGCAGGTTGTCGGCCAGCGCGTCGCGCAGGTTCCGATCGTCCTCCACCACGAGCACCGCCGGCATCACCACCCCACGGACTTGACCGCCTGCTCGATGGTCTCCTGATCGCCGACGAAGGTGAAGACCTGGCTCTTCTGGCACGCGCTCCACGCCTCGAGCAGATCGTCCCGGGTCACCTCGGCCAGGGTGTCGATGGCGTAGTCCGCGGAGCTCACGTTGCGGCCGAGCATCAGCTCGCGCAGCACCGTGCGCGCCACCGACCGGGACGTGCCGCCGCGCATCGTCGCCTGGCGCGCCATCTGCCACCGCGCCTTGCCGAAGGCCTGCTCGTCGGCGGCGGCGGTCTTCTCTAGGACGTCCTTCACCACCCCGAGCGCCTTGGTGAAGCGGGCCTTCTCCACCGAGCCCTGCCACTCCATCAGCCCAACCCCGCCCCGCAGGGTGCTCGCGCTGCCGTGGAGGCCGTAGGTCGCGCCCAGCTCCTCGCGCACGCGGATGAAGAGCGTCGAGCCGACGAGCTCCGCCAGAATCGACTGCGCCGCCTCCTGCTTGGGCGTGGGCTCGGGGCCCAGACACGCCAGCTGCACCTCGACCTGGGTCGCGCCCGGCCGGTGCACGACGATGACCTGCCGCGCCTTCTCCGGCGGCTTCGGCCGGGCGGGCTCCTTCAGCGCCTCCCCGCGAGGGCTCCAGTCCTCGAGCCACTGCGTCGCCAGAGGCAGCACCTGCGCTGCCTCCACGTTGCCGGAGATGACCAGCGTCGCGCCCTTCGGCGAGAGGGAGCGCTTCACGAAGCCCTCCGCCTCGGAGTCCGAGACCTCGTCGAGCTCCTTGGTCGAGGTGACGTGCCCGTAGGGGTGCGCTCCGAACAGCGCCTTCTTGCCGGCGCGGTCGGCCTGCTCGTCGGGGAGCGCCTCCATCTCCCGCAGATACTCGAGGTTGTCCCGCCTGAAGATGACCGCCGCGCCCGGCTCGACGTACTGAGTCTTCACGTGCTCGGAGAGGATGGCGAGCATGTTGGGCAGGTTCCCGATGGCGCCCTGCAAGGTGACGGCGTGGACGTCGTCGCCCACCACGTCAGAGAGGAAGATGCCGTAGTCCGAAGGCCGGCCGTAGCGGTGCCCGTGCGGCTGGGCGACTTCCTCCGCGAGGTCCGCCGCGGCGAGCGGGTCCGACCCGGCCTTCCCCCCCGGCATGCCCAGCGCGAGCGTCACCACCGGCAGGCCGCCGCGCCGGGGCACCACCACCACGTGCAGCCCGTTCTGAAGCGTCGCCTCGGTGGCGCCCTCCACCATCTTGGCCCTGCCGAGGTCCTTCACCGCCGAGGCGGTGTAGTTGGCCTTCACCGCGTTCGCCTCGCCGGAGGGATCGCCCAGCCCGGTGTTGGCGGCGCCCTTCGCGTCGGCCTTGAGCGGCTCGATGACGATGGCCCGGGCACGGTCGCGGGTGAGGTACTGGCCGGCAAACGCGAGCACCTGCCCGATCGAGACGCCGCCCAGCGACTTGAGCATTCGGCTGTAGACCAGCGGGTCGCCGGTGAAGTGCGTCGCCACCGCGCGCTCCGTGCCGCGATTCTGAATGTCCTCGGCGCCTGCGGTCATGCGCATCACCGCCTGGTTCCGCAGCTGGCCGAAGGCGCGCTCCCGCTTGATCGCCCCTTCGACCTGCGAATCGGACTCCTCACCGCTGCCCAGGTCTCCGCCCGACCACAGCTTCACCAACTGGTCGAGCACCAGCTCCTTGGTCTTCTCCACGTGGTCGCCCTTGTGGAGCGGAATGCTCGCCAGCAGCATCGACGCCTCCACGCCGTCCACCAGCTCCACCTGGACGGAGACGATGTCGGAGTCGCCCTGCCACGCCTCCGACAGGGCCCCCTGCGCGGCGGCGGTGACGAACTGCTGGAGCACCCCGGCGCCGTCGACGCTCCGCGGCAGGCTCCAGGCCAGGTAGAGCTCGGGCGTGGGCACCACCGCCTGGTAGGTCTTCAGCTGCGCGGGCGGCGGCGCCGGCGGCTCGGCGGCCACCTTGGGCAGGCGCGAGCCAAAGGTGGGCTTGAAGCCCTCGGGCACGGTGTAGAGGGTCTTGGGCAGCGCCTTGTCGAGGACCTTGTCGATGGTGGCCAGGTCCACGTCGCCGATGATGAGCAGCGTCATGTTCTCCGGGCGGTAGTGCTTCTGGGTGAAGTCCTTCACGTCCTGGAGGGTGATGGCGGACAGGCTCTCGTGGGTGCCCACGGTGGGCCGCGAGTACGGGTGCTCGGGGGGGAAGACCGCCGACTGCAGCCAGGCGAACTCCGGGCCCACCGCCATCTCGCCGCGCTGGCGCAGCTCGTTGCGCACCACCTCGCGCTCCACGTTCAGCACCGCCTCGTCCACGCCCGGCACCGGCATGGCGATGCGCGCGCCCTCCAGCGCCAGGAGGTTGGGCAGCATCTCCTTGGGACCCACCTCGTAGTACACGGTGGTGTCGAAGTTGGTGAAGGCGTTGTTGGTCGCCGCGCCCGACAGGTCGAGGCGGTTCCAGACGGTGATGCGGCCGTCGTGCTTGGCGCGGAAGGTGAGGTGCTCGAGGAGGTGCGCGAGGCCCTCCTTGCCCTTCGGATCGCCGGTCGAGCCCACCCCCACCACGTTGAAGATGCCGACCAGCGGGCTGCCGTGATCCTCCTCCACGATGATGCGCAGGCCGTTGGGCAGCTTGAAGTCGCGCATTCGGAAGTTGTAGTCGGGCAGCGCTGGAGCACCCGCCCGAGGCAGAGTCACGCACGCGGAGACCACGGCGAACCCAAGGGGTACGGCAACACGGAGCATCTTCATGGGGCGCGCACCCTAGCCCGGCGGGCAGGCGTGCGGCACGAGCCGGAAGGGCATTTCTCCATGAGCGTTTGGTGATGAATTGAGAACCAAAGTTCAGCTAGTTTGGTATTGTTTCTTTATTTTTAGTGCTAAGTGTTGATAATTTAGTTCTTCATGTCATGATTCGAGCATGTCTGCCGACGTGACCCCGACCCTCGATTCCGGCTCCACGGCGTGGATGCTGGCGAGCTCCGCGATGGTGCTGCTGATGGTGCCGGGGCTGGCGCTCTTCTACGGCGGCATGGTGCGCCGGAAGAACGTGCTCACCACGATGATGATGAGCTTCGTGGCCATGGCGGTCATCGGGGTGCAGTGGACGCTCATCGGCTACGCGCTGGCCTTCGGCACCTCGCACGGCGGCCTCGTCGGCTGGGACTCGAGCCTGGTGGCGCTCAACGGCATCGCCCCCTCGCGCCTCTATGCCGACAAGGGCGTGCCCGAGCTGGTCTTCGTGATGTTCCAGGGGAAGTTCGCCATCATCACCCCGGCGCTCATCTCCGGCGCGGTCGCCGAGCGGATGAAGTTCAAGACCTACGTGGCCTTCATCGCGCTGTGGGCCACCCTCATTTACTGCCCCCTGGCGCACTGGGTGTGGGCGAGCGACGGCTGGCTCTTCAAGCTGGGGGTGCTCGACTTCGCGGGTGGGACGGTGGTGCACATCTCCGCCGGCATCTCGGCGCTGGTGCTGGCGCTGATGATCGGGCCCCGCCGCGACGTCACCCGCGGGCTGCCCATTCTCCCCAACAATCTGGTGCTCACGCTCACCGGCGCGGGGCTGTTGTGGTTCGGCTGGTTCGGCTTCAATGCCGGGAGCGCGGTGGCGGTGGAGACCCCGGTGGCGGGCGCGGCGGCCGGGCTGGCGTTCGCCAACACCCAGGCGGCGGCGGCGGCGGCGGGGCTGGCGTGGATGCTCCTCGAGCGCTGGCACCACGGGAAGCTCACCAGCCTGGGCCTCGCGTCGGGCATCGTCGCCGGGCTGGTGGCCATCACGCCGGCGGCCGGCCACGTGAAGCCCTGGGCGGCGCTGGTGATGGGCAGCCTGGCCTCGCTGGTCTGCTACGTGGCGGTGCAGGCCAAGACGCGCTTCGGCTACGACGACAGCCTCGACGCCTTCGGGGTGCACGGGGTGGGCGGCATCTTGGGGGCGCTGTTGACCGGCGTCTTCTGCTTCACGCCGGTGGCGGGTGTCCTCGAGGGGAGCTTCGCTCAACTCGGCAAGCAGGCGCTCGGCGTCGGCGTGGCGATGCTCTTCGCCGGCCTGGGCACCTACCTCATCGCCAAGGTCCTCGACGTGACCGTGGGGCTGCGCACCGGCGAGCAGGAGGAGCGCGACGGGCTCGACCTCCACGTCCATGGTGAGCGCGGCTACCACCTCGAGTCGGCGTCGTGACGAGCCCCCCGGAGACCATCGCATGAAGATGATCATCGCCATCATCCGTCCCGAGCGGCTCGAGGCCGTGGAGGAGTCGCTGCGCGAGGTGCTCGACGAGGGCGACAACTTCCGCCTCACCACCGACACCGTGGAGGGACACGGCCGGCAGTCGGGCGAGGTGGAGTACTTCCGCGGTCAGACCCTTCGCCCCCGCCGGGTGGAGAAGCTGCGGCTGACCGTGTGCGTCAACGACGCCTACGTGGAGAAGACCATCGCCGCCATCGTGAAGGGGGCGCGTACGCAGCCCAACGGCGCGGTGGGCGACGGGAAGATCTTCGTGGTCCCGATGGAGGAGGCGGTGCGCATCCGCACCGGAGAGCGGGGCGGGCAAGCCATCTGACAGCTGCGGGGGGACCGCACGTCGACGGGCTCACCGCGAGCGGACCACCGTTCCCGGTGAGCCCGTCGGACCGTGCCGACTCATCGGATTCTGCTCGGGAATTCCTACCGCCGTGCCGCGCGCGCCGTTCGCGCCGAACGGGCCGGCGGAGCCGCCTTGCGCTTCAGGGCCTTCTTGCCGGTGGCCACGGCCCGCGCGCTCTTCGCCGGCTTCTTGGCAGGCGCCGCGTCGGTCGCCGGGGCCTGCACCAGCACCGGCCGCGACGGCGGCATCAGGCGCTCCATGCGCGCCACCCGGGCGTGAAGCTCACTCTTCAGCTGCTCGAAGTACTCGCGCCCACCCGGGACCACCATCTGGCCGTCGATGAGCTCGGGCGTACCCTGCACCACGATGGGCCAGGCCGGCAGGGCCGTGGACAGCTGCTTCAGTCGCGCGGTCAACACCTGGCGGAAGCGGGTCAGCGTGTCCAGCTCGGGCAACGGCTCGGGACCCAAGAGGACCGCCGCGAACAGCCCCGGCTTCCCCGACTCGTCCAAACCCCGCATCGTCAAGGCGTCAGCGATGGAGTAGCCCGGGACCACCGGCCGCATCATCAACTCCCGGCCCAGCTCCGACAGCTTCACGTCGAGTCGCTCGTCGACCATGACGCGGCCTTATAGCGGCTCGCTGGGTGCCCGTGCGAGGGGCCACGTGCGTTTTCGCGGGGTTTGGCGGTGAATTCACACTGTCCCGGTGTCTTTTTCGACACTTGCGGCAGCTCAGCGCCGAGCCACCAGCGCGCCCGGGAGGGCGTTGGAGTGTCGCTTCAGGCCACCCGCGGCCTTCGCCGAGCCGGTCCTCGTGGCGACGGCGGACGAGGCGGTGGCGACCGGCCGCGTCACGCGACCCTCGATGGCGGTGATGGCGAGCGTCGCGGCGTGAATCAGCTCGGTCGATGACACCCGTCCGTTGGCCATCAACGGCACGACGTAGGTGAGGCGCACCGCGCCGGAGGCGTGAGTGACGGTGAGCTCCAGCCCTCGGCCCTTGGGGCGCGTGGTGACCACGGCCTCGCGCGCGCCGCCGCTCACGCAGCTCATCGAGATGCAGAGGGTGGGGCGCAGCGGGTTGTCGGCCGGAGCGACGACGATGCGCTCGCCGGTGGCCCAGGCGGCGGAGCCGAGGAGGAGCGCGAGCAGGAGCGACGGCTTCGACATGCGGTGGACCCGGTGCACCTTCGAGGCCCGCGGCCGCTCGCGTCGGTTCATGACGCAATGCTCAGTGATCTCGCGGTGGAGCACTTGAGTTGAAGTGCACAGTCTCTTGGCACCTGGTGCGACGCAGCACCACGGGCGTGGGGAGCCCCCGCCACCTCGCGTGCACAGGTCCCACCTCGTCGCACACGTGCTAGACGGCGCCCATGGCTTCCTTCCTGCGGTGGATCGTGGGCTTCATCGGCATCGGAGCGCTGGCCGGGATCGGCGTGGTGTCGTTGATCGCGCCGAAGATCTTGGAGTGGAACAACACCCTCGCTTACGGCGCGCCCACCGGGCAGTGCGCGGGCCTGTGCGTGTGCGCGGATACGGCGCGCCAGGCGGCCGAGGCGCTGCTCCACGCGCAGTACATCGGTGCGCTGGTCGGCGGCGGCGGCGGCCTGATCCTCGGTATCGCGTCGGCGGCCATGCTGCGCGCTCGAAAAAAGCGCCAGGAGGCCGGGCAGACCGCGCCGGATTCCGCTGGGCCGAGCGCCAAGCCGTAACAACGCGCCCCCTCTCGGCTTTCGGGGCCTTCCGCGCTACAGGGCGGGCATGAGCTCACGCGGCGCGTACGCAGTGCTGCTGTTCGTCGGCGTTCTCGTTGCCGGGTGCGATTGCGGACAGGGTCAGTGCCGGACGACGGCCGACTGCCTTGCGGGGCAGGTGTGTGACTACGCGCACACCTGCGTCGGCGGAGGGACGGGCGGAAGCGTCGGCGGAGGGACGGGCGGAAGCGTCGGCGGAGGGACGGGC
>JBBIOE010000127.1:0-22215 GCA_037443525.1 Archangiaceae bacterium
AGCTCTTGATGTGGCCGCCGGCGATGCCCGTGTAGACGTGGGTGATCTCGGTGCCGGCCATGGCCTCGGCCTCGTCGATGGCGCGCTGGATCGACTGCACGGTCGCCTCGATGTTGACCACCACTCCCTTGCGCAAGCCCTTGGACGGGTGCGAGCCGATGCCGATGATGTCGATGCCCTCGTCCGTCACCTCGCCGACGATGGCGCAGATCTTGGTCGTGCCGATGTCGAGCCCGACGACGATCTCTCCGCCCTTCTGCTTCGCCATGGTTCCTCCCTCGCGCCTCTCTCGAGGCCCTGGTCACTGCAGCGGCTTGGGCTTCCTCTCGGTCGCCGTGGCCGTGGTTCCTGAAGCTCGTTCCGCCGAAATCGTCTTGCCGCCCTTGTCGACGGGCCGCGCGCTGGCTGACTCGTCGAGCTGCACCGCGACCCAGCCGGGCCGCGCGCGGTTCTCGAGGTGAATCACCTGGGCGACCGCCCTCTTCGACTGGAGCTGCGCGCGCACGCGAGCGAGGCGGGCGAGCTTGGCGCCGACGTCGCCGTCGCCGAGGACGATCTCCTCACCGGCGGTGGTCACGAGCGTGACGCCGTCTTGGGTGAGGTGGAGCTCGGAGAGCGGGTGGTTCTTCGCGGCGGCGGAGGCCTGGTAGGTCTCGAGCAGATCCACCGCGCTCCGCACGCGGGCGAGGCTCTCGTCCCTGTGGGAGGCGAGCTCGTCGCGATCGAGGCCGCTGATGAGCGGCAGGTCGATGCCCTCGCCGGGCCGCACGCCCTTGATGAGCGTGGCGTCGTCGCCGACGAGGTAGAGGTCGCCGAGGGCGAGGGTGGCGACGGGGTGGTGCTCGACCACGTCGATGGAGAGGTGGGTGGGGAACCGGCGGGTGAGCGCGACGGCCTTCACCCACGGGTGCTGGGTGCGAATGGAGCGCTCGACGGCGGAGGTGTCGAGGGCGACGAGGTTCATGCCCTTCTCGACGCCGCCCAGCCGCGCGAGCTCGGCGTCGGTCGCGCGGGTGTTGCCGGTGACGATGACGTCGGTGATGGCGAAGGTGGGCGAGGTGGTGGCCCAGCGCCAGCCGAAGAGCGCGCCGTACCCGAGCGCGATGGTGAGGAACGCGGAGAAGAGGACCTTGAGGAAGGTGGGCGCGGCCTGACGCGCGGCGGCCTTGAACGCGCCAGTCTTCTTGGCGAGGTCGACCTTGCGTCGGTTTTTCTTCGGCCGAAAGAGCATCGATCACGTCCCGTGCAACAGGGCTGCATCGTCGAGCCGGGATCGGCCTCGGGCAAATTCTTGGCCACAGCGATGTAGCTGTAGCGGGGAGGGAGGCGCGCTCACGTGAACCTCCCGATGCGTTTGACTTCTGGAGTGAGGGTGACGCCGGTCTCCGCGAGGACCCGCTCCTGCGCGAGGGCCATGAGCGAGGTGACGTCGTTCGAGGTGGCGCCGCCGAGGTTCACGATCCAGTTCGCGTGGAGCGTGGAGATCTGCGCGTTGCCGATGCGGTGGCCCTTCAAGGCGACCTTCTCGATGAGCGCGCCGGCGAAGTGGCCCGGAGGGTTGGTGAAGACGCTGCCGAAGCTCGGCTGGGAGAGCGGCTGGGTGCGCTTTCGGTAGGAGAGGTCGGCGTCCATCTTGGCCTGCGACTCGGCGAGGTCGCCCTTCACCAGCCGGAAGCGGACGCGGCTGACGACGGCGCCCGAGGGCAGGCTGGTGTGGCGGTAGGTGAAGGGCACCTGGCTCGCGTCGACCCAGCCGAGGCCGTCGGGCGTGGCGAGCTCGACGGCCTCGACCAGCCGCATGCACTCGCCGTTCTTGGTGCCGGCGTTCATGGCGGTGGCGCCGCCGAGCGTGCCGGGGACGCCGGCGAGGAACTCGGCGCCGACGAGCGACTGCTGCTTCATCACGGTGACGAGCCGCGCGATGGCCGAGCCGGCGTTCAAGGTGAGGCGGGCGCCGTCGGCGTCGGGCTTCGCCTCCTCGGGGAAGTAGTCGGAGGCCAGCTTGAGGGTGAGGCCCTCGACGCCGAGATCGCCGACCAGGGTGTTGGCGCCGCCGCCGAGGATGGTGAGGGGAACGCCCTCGTCGCGGGCGAAGCGCAAGGTCTCGACGAGGCGATCGGCCGACCCGGGCTTCAGGAGGACCTGGGCGCTGCCGCCGGTGCGCACGCTGCACCAGGGCGCGAGCGGCTCGTTCTGGCGGGCTTCTCCGGCGGACAGGTGGCGGAGCCAGGTGGTGAGGCCGGAGGAGGAGCTCATCGGAGCTCCCAGCAGTGCGGGCCGGAGCGGTGTTCGGCACCCTTCGACGGGCTCAGGGTGAACGGTGGTTCGGCAGGTCCCTCGACTCCGCTCGGGACGAACGGGGGCCAGGCCTCCTGAGCTCCACCCTCCCGTCCCATGGTTCCCTCACGTGCCTTCGAGCAGGCCGAGCAGCTCAGGGCCGGTGTTGGTGATGTCGCCCGCGCCGAGGGTGATGACGAGGTCCCCCGCCTGCACGCGGGTCTTCAGCGCCGCCGCGAGCTCGCCGCGCTTCTCGACGTAGGTCACGTCGGGGTGGCCGAAGGCGCGCACGGCCTCGGCGAGGTGCGCGCTGGTGGCGCCGGGGATCGGCTCCTCGCCCGCGGCGTAGACGGTGGTCAGGAAGAGCACGTCGGCGTCGTTGAAGGCGCTGCAGAACTCCTCGAAGAGATCGTGGGTGCGCGTGTACCGGTGCGGCTGGAAGGCGACCACGATGCGTCGCTGGAAGGCCTTGCGCGCGCCGGCCAGGGTGGCGCGGACCTCCGCGGGGTGGTGGCCGTAGTCGTCGACCACGGTGATGCCCTTCGCCTCGCCGCGAATGGTGAAGCGCCGCTGCACGCCGCCGAACTCCGAGAGGGCGCGCTTCACGGTGGCGAGATCGATGTCCAGCTCCTCGGCGACGGCGATCACCGCCAGCGCGTTCATCGCGTTGTGGGCGCCGACCATGCGCACGGTGAAGGCTCCGAGCGGGTGGTCGCGCCGGTACGCGCGGAACGTCGTGGAGTAGCCGTCGAGCCGCACGTCCTCGAGGCGGTAGTCCGCCGCGTGCGAGCTGCCGTAGGTGACGAAGCGCTTCTCGACGTGGGGCAGCATCGCCTGCACGTTGGGGTGATCGAGGCAGAGGACGTTCAGGCCGTAGAACGGCACGCGGTTCGTGAACTCCACGAACGCGGCCTTCAAGGCGTCGAGGTCCTTGTAGTGGTCCATGTGCTCGGGGTCGATGTTGGTGACCACCGCGATGGACGGGTGCAGGCGGAGGAAGCTGCCGTCGCTCTCGTCGGCCTCCACGACCATCAGGTCGCTCTTGCCGAGCTTGGCGTTGGAGCCGAGGACGTTCACCTTGCCGCCGACCACGGCCGTGGGATCGAGGCCCGCCGCGGCGAGCACGGTCGCGACCATCGAGGTGGTGGTCGTCTTCCCGTGGGAGCCGGCGATGGCGACCGAGTACTTGAGCCGCATGAGCTCGGCGAGCATCTCGGCGCGCGGGATGACGGGGATCTTCCTCTTGTGCGCGGCGACGACCTCGGGGTTGTCCTTCTTCACCGCGCTGGAGATGACCACCACGTCGACGTCGGCGAGGTTCTCCTCCTTGTGGCCCAGGGCGATGCGCGCGCCGAGGGTGACCAGGCGGCGGGTGACCTCCGACTCCTTCAAGTCGCTGCCCGAGACCGAGTAGCCCAGGTTGATGAGCACCTCGGCGATGCCGGACATGCCGATGCCGCCGATGCCGACGAAGTGCACGCGCGCGGCGTGGCGGGTCTTGAAGCGGCTGGCGATGGGGGCGGTGACGCTCATGACGACTTCTCCGTGGCCTTCTCCGGGGACTTCTGGGGGCGGAGCGAGGGGCCCTTGCGGTCGCGGCCCTTCTGGCCCCACCTGGCGAAGGAGAGCTCCATGAGGACGTCGGCGATCTCGCGCGCGGCCTCGGGGCGGCCCAGGTTGCCGGCGGCCTTCTCCATCGAGGCGAGCTTCTCGGGCTCGGCCATGAGCTGCTTCACCACCTCGGCGACCTTCTGGCCGGTGAGCTCCTGCTCGCGGAACATCACGGCCGCGCCCGCGTCGACGAGGGCCTTGGCGTTGACGGCCTGGTGATCGTCGGTGGCGAAGGGGAACGGCACCAGCACCGAGGCCTTCTTGCAGACGGTGAGCTCGGCGAGGGTGGTGGCGCCGGCGCGGCAGATGACCAGGTCGCTCTTCAAGTAGGCGGCGCTCATGTCCTCGATGAACTCGCGCACGTCGGCGGAGAAGCCCTTGGCGGCGTAGGCCTCCTGCACCATCGCGAGGTCGGCCTTGCCGGTCTGGTGGGTGATGGCGAGCGTGTCCTTCACGTCGGCGAGGTGCTCGAGAGCGTCGACGATGCGGGCGTTGAGGCCGCGGGCGCCGAGGGAGCCGCCGAAGACGAGCACCGTGAAGCGCTCGTGGGCGATCTTGGGCCTCAGGAAGTTCTCGAGCAGCGTCTTGCGAATCGGGTTCCCGAGCACGTGCACCTTCTTGGCGGCGAAGGGAGCGCGCGCGGCGTCGAAGGAGATGAAGACCGCGTCGACGAAGCGGCCCAGCACGCGGTTGGTGAAGCCGGGCAGCGCGTTCTGTTCCTGGATGGCCGTCGGCAGCCCGAGGAGCCAGGCGGTCATCACCACCGGCCCCGACGAGTAGCCGCCGACGCCAACCACCACGTCGGGGCGGAAGCGGCGCAAGAGCTTGAAGGCGTCCCAGAAGGACAAGGGCAAGGTCAGGAGCCCCGCCAGGAGCTTGAGCGGGCCCATGCCCTTGAGGCCCCGTGAGTGGATGGCCTCGAAGGGGAAGCCGTTCTGCGGCACCACGCGCGCCTCGAGGCCGCGATCGGTGCCGACGAAGACGGCGTCATTCTGCGGGTGGCGGGTGACGACCTCCTCCGCGAGCGCGATGCCCGGGAAGAGATGCCCACCCGTTCCGCCGCCGGCGATCAGCACTCTCACGCAGGCGCTCCCACGCCGTCGAAGGCGCTCTCTCTGGCCTGACGCACGACGCGGCTCTGCCGCCCGGCGCCGGACTCGGCGGTGCTGGAGACCGAGAGCAAGAGGCCCGCCGCGCCCATGAGCACGATGAGCGAGCTGCCGCCGTAGGAGATGAAGGGCAGCGTGAGGCCCTTGGTGGGCACCACGCCCATCGCCACGGCCATGTTCACCGTCGCCTGGAACGCGATGAGGGTGGTGATGCCCAAGGCCAGGTAGGTGCCGAAGGGCTCGGTGGCCGAGAGCGCCGCGCGCAGGCCCCGCCAGATGAGCACGCCGTAGACGAGCATGAGCAGGCCGGCGCCGAGGAGCCCGAGCTCCTCTCCGATGATGGAGAAGATGAAGTCGGTGTGCGCCTCGGGGAGGAAGAAGAGCTTCTGCCGCCCGTCGCCGAGGCCCAGCCCCGAGAGCCCGCCCGAACCGATCGACATCAGCGACTCCGCCACCTGGTAGCCGGAGCCCTGGCGGTTGGCCCAGGGGTCCAGGAACGCGGTGATGCGCTTCATGCGGTAGGGGGAGGACGCGATGGCGGTGTACGCGAAGGGGATCGCGAGGAGCACGCTGCCGACCAGGAACGACAGGCGCGTGCCGGCGGCGAAGAGGAGCACGAACATCATCACGAGCAGCGCCACCGACGAGCCGAAGTCGGGCTCGAGCATGCACAGGCCGACGAAGAGCCCGGCGACGAGGAGGTGCGGCAAGAAGCCGATGGAGAAGCTCTTCACCTTCTCGCGCTTCTTGGCGAGCGAGTAGGAGAGGTAGATGACCCAGGCGAGCTTGGCGATCTCCGCGGGCTGCAGGGAGATGCCGGGGAAGCGAATCCACCGCTTGGCGCCGCCGGCCGCCGTGCCGACGCCGGGGATGAGCACCGCGACCAAGAGGAGCCCGGCGATGACGAGGAGGGGCCAGGCCAGCCGCGCGAAGCGCCGGTAGCCGATCTTCATCGCGGCGACCATGGCCACGAGCCCGATGCCCGCGGCGGTGGCCTGGCGCTTCAGGAAGTAGAAGGAGTCGCCCAGGCGCTCCTGCGCCATGATCGCGCTGGCCGAGAAGACCATCACGAGGCCGAAGCCGACCAGGCCGAGCACGACGGCCAGCAGGAGCCAGTCGTAGGCGATTCGTTTGGTCTGCGTCATCGTGCCCCTCTCGTGGTGCTCACAGCGCCTTCACCAAGGCCTTGAAGGTGTCGCCGCGGTGCTCGAAGTGATCGAACTGGTCGTAGGAGGCGCAGGCCGGCGAGAGCAGCACCACGTCTCCCGTGGTCGCCTTCTCGCGGGCGCGCTTCACGGCCACCTCCAACGTGCCGCAGGGCAGCACCGGCGCCTCGCCCGCGAAGGCCGCTTCGATGGCCGGCGCGTCCTTCCCGATGGTGAGCACGCCCTTGAGCTTCCCGCGCGCGGCCTCGACCAGCGGCGCGTAAGGCGCGCCCTTCCCCTTCCCGCCCGCGATCAGCCAGACATTGCCGGCGAGCGCCTTCATCGCGACCAGCGACGAGTCGACGTTGGTGGCCTTGGAGTCGTTCAGGTACTCCACGCCGTCGAGCTCGCGCACGAGCTCCATGCGGTGGGCGAGGCCGGGGTACGAGTCGAGGCCTTGCTGAATCTCCGCCGCGGAGAGGCCGGCCAGGCGCGCCATCAGCGCCGCCGCCATGGCGTTCTGCACGTTGTGGGCGCCGCGGAGCGCGCGGTTCTCGACGGTGAAGCTCTCGCGCTCGCCGAAGGTGAAGTGAAAAGCCGTGCCCTGCCCCACCGCGAGGCCGGCGAAGCGCTTGGGGTCGGTCTTCTGGTCGAGGGTGAAGCCGTAGACCGGCACGTGCGCGGCCTGGGAGAGCTTCACCACGTCGGCGTCGTCGGCGTTCACCACCGCGAAGCCGTTCTTCGGCTGCCTCGAGAAGATGCGGGCCTTGGCCGCGCCGTAGTCGGCGTGGGAGGCGTAGCGGTCGAGGTGATCGGGCGTGAGGTTCAGGATCGCGGCGCCGAGGAAGGACGCGTCGACCAAGCCCTCGAGCTGAAACGAGGAGAGCTCGACGACGTGGGTGTCGTACTTGCGCGCGCAGGCCTCGGTGAAGGCGCGCCCGAGGTTGCCGCCCACGAACGCGTCGCGCCCGGCCCGGGTCACCAGCTCGCCGAGGAGCGCGGTGGTGGTGCTCTTGCCGTTGGTGCCGGTGATGCCGAGCAGGGACCCGGCGCCCTCGGGGAGGCAGCGAAAGGCGAGCTCCACTTCGCCGTACAGCGTCGCTCCGGCGGCCTTCGCCTCGACCAGCGCGGGCTTGTCGAGTGGCACGCCCGGGGAGACGACGACGGCCTGGGCGCCCTCCCAGAAGCGCGGGGGAAAGCCGCCCAGGTGCACGGTGACGCCGCGGGGCTCGAGCGCCTTGGCGTCTTTGGAGTCCGGCTTCTCGTCGATGACGGTGACCTTGGCGCCGCGCGAGAGGAGCAGGTCCACGGCGCCCTTGCCGCTCTTGCCGAGCCCGACGACCACGAAGCGCTGGCCTTGGAGCGAGCCCATGTTCACCTCAGCTTCAGCGACGCGAGCGCGACGGCGCCCAAGAGCACGGAGACGATCCAGAAGCGGATGACGATCTTCGTCTCCGACATGCCGGCCTTCTCGTAGTGGTGGTGGAGCGGGGCCATCTTGAAGACCCGCTTGCCGGTGAGCTTGAAGCTCGCGACCTGGATCATCACCGAGAGGATCTCGGCGAGGAACACGCCGTGGATGATGGCGCTCACCAGCTCGTTCTTGGACAGCATCGCCACCGAGCCGAGGGCGCCGCCCAGCGCCAGCGAGCCGACGTCGCCCATGAAGACGCTGGCCGGGTAGGAGTTGAACCAGAGGAAGCTGATGCCCGCGCCGACGATGGAGGCGCAGAAGACCGCGAGCTCGGCGCCGCCGTCGACCTTGGCGATGCCGAGGTACTGGTAGACGGGCACGCCGGTGAGCTGCCTCGCGCCGTTGACGGTGACCATGTCGGCGATCTCGAGCGAGGTGCCGGCCACGTAGCAGAGCACCGTGAACACCAGCGCGGCGACGATGGTGGGGGCGATGGCCAGGCCGTCGAGGCCGTCGGTGATGTTCACCGCGTTGGAGGTGCCGACGACGACGATCCACCCGAAGAGGACGTAGAGCCAGCCCAGGTCGGGGTTCGCGTGGTGCAGCGGAACGAAGGGGACGATGAGCTTGGTGCCGACGAGCAGGTGCGGCACACCGCCGGTCCAGTCGCAGAGGATGCCGAAGACGCCCACCAGGTAGAAGACGGTCTGGAGGACCATCTTGTAGCGGCCGGCGAGGCCCTTGGAGTTCTTCTTCGAGAGCTTGAGCCAGTCGTCGAGGAAGCCGGTGAAGCCGTAGCCGAAGGTCATCACCAGCGCGACCAGCACCACCCGCGAGCGCAGGTCGGCGAACAAGAGCGTGCCGACGAAGATGCCGAGGAGGATCAGCGACCCGCCGAGGGTGGGCGTGCCCTTCTTCTTCTGGTGCGACTCGGGCGTGTCCTCGCGGACGTTGCTCTGGCCGTGCTGCATGACGCGCAGCCGGTCGATGAGGCCGGGGCCGGCGACCATGCCCAGCACCAGCGCCGACAGGCCCCCGGCGACGATGCGGAAGGTGGGGTACTTGAGGAAGTTGAGGAAGTGCCCCCACTCCGTGTTCTGCACCCAGGTGTAGAGCAGGTAGAGCATGTCAGTGGGCCCCCTGCTTCGCGCCGGTAAGACCCTCGACGACGCGCTCGAGGCGCATGCCGCGGCTGCCTTTGACGAGGACGACGTCGCCGGAGTGGAGATCCTTCGTCACCCACGCGACGAGCGGCGCGACGTCCTCGAAGTGCGCGGCCGAGTCGCCCAGCGAAGCCTTGGCCCGCTCGTAGGCGGCGCGCATGCGCGGCCCGAAGAAGGCGACGCGGCGGGCGTGAATGGCGGCGGTGGGGCCCATGGCGGCGTGAGCCTCGGCCTCGCCGGCGCCGAGCTCGAGCATGTCGCCGAGCACCGCGATGGGGCGTCCGCCCTGGGCGAGCGTACCGAGCGTCTCCAGCGCCGCCGTCATCGAGGAGGGGTTCGCGTTGTAGCAGTCGTCGACCACGGTCACGCCGGTGGGGAGCTTCGCGATCTCGAGCCGCCGCGCGTGGGCCCGGGCGGCCTCGAGCCCGCGCACGCAGTCCTCGGGCGCGACGCCGAGGGCGAGGCCCATGGCGAAGGCCCCGGTGGCGTTCATGGCGTTGTGGGCGCCGACGAGAAAGAGCGTCACGCTCCACGTCTTCCCCTGGGCCGCGAGCGTCAGCCGCTGGCCCTCGAAGCCGAGCGGGGTCACCTCGATCAGCCGCACGTCGGCGCCGGCCGCCCGCCCGAAGGTGAGCCGCCGGGCGCGGATGCCTTGCGCCTGCGCCGCGACGCGCGGGTCGTCGAGGTTCACCACCGCGGTGGCCTTCGCCGACAGCCCGCGGAAGAGCTCGCCCTTGGCCTTCGCCACGCCCTCCAGGCTGCCCAGTCCCTCCAGGTGGGCGGGCTGGACGACGGTGATGAGGCCAGCGTCGGGCTCGGCGATGGCGGTGAGGCGCTCGATCTCCCCCGCGTGGTTCATGCCCATCTCGACGATGGCCGCGGCGTGGGTGGCCTCGAGCCCGAAGAGCGTGAGCGGCACGCCGATCTCGTTGTTCAGGTTGCCCTGCGTCTTGAGCGCGTTGCCACGCGTGGCGAGGATCGAGCCGATCAGCTCCTTGGTGGTGGTCTTCCCGTTCGAGCCGGTGACCGCGCCGATGGGAATGGAGAAGCGACGGCGGTGGAGGCGGGCGAGCGCGCCCAAGGCGACCTGCGTGTCCGGCACCTCGAAGACGGCCACGCCGGCGGGAGCCATAGCACCACGTCCCTGTAGCACCACCAGGCCGATGGCCCCGCCCTGGACCGCGCCGGCGAGGAAGTCGTGCGCGTCGAAGCGCTCGCCCACGAGCGCCACGAAGAGCCCGCCCTTCACCGGGGCGCGGGTGTCGGTGGTGACGCCGTCGAAGGCCGCGACCGGGGCGCCGCTCTTCCGGGCGCCGGTGGCCAGGACGACCTCTTCGCTGGTGAACCGCGGGGCCATCACTTCTCCAGTCCGAGGGCTTTCCTGGCTTCAGCGAGGTCGTCGAAGGGCTGCTTGACGCCGCTCTGCTCCTGCGTCTGCTCGTGGCCCTTGCCGGCGATGAGCACGGTGTCGCCCGCCTTGCAGAGCGAGACGGCGGTCTGGATCGCGGCGGCGCGGTCGGCGTCGACGAGGTAGCCCTTCTCACCCGTCTTGGCCTTCGCGGGGCTCATGCGGCGCAGGCCGGCCTTCTCCAGGCCGGGGACGATGGCCGCGATGATGTCGTCGGGGTCCTCGCTGCGCGGGTTGTCGGAGGTGACGATCGGCAGGTCGGCCTGCGCGGCGACCTCGCCCATCATCGGGCGCTTGCCCGCGTCGCGATCGCCGCCGCAGCCGAAGACCACCACCAGCTTGCCCTTGGTGACGCCGCGGGCCGACTCGATCGCCTTGGCGAGGGCGTCGTCGGTGTGCGCGTAGTCGACCAGCGCCACCACGCCGTTGTGCTCCAGCTTCTCCATGCGGCCGGGCACGCGGGTGACACGCTCGACGCCGTCCTGCACGTCGCGGCGCGAGGCCCCGGCGCCCAGGGCGATGCCCACCGCGCAGAGGATGTTGTCGAGGTTGTGCGCGCCGACGAGCGCCGACTTGATGGGGATGTCGCCGGCCGGCGTCTTCAGGGTGGCCTTGATGCCCTGGGGCGTGAGCTCGACGTTGGCGGCGGAGATCTCCGCGTTGCCGTTGCGCGAGAACTTCCACGCCATGCGCTTCTGCTGCCGCTGCTCGCTGTACACGCGCATGGTGTACGTGTCGTCGCCGTTCACCACCGCGACGCCGCCCGGAGAGAGCCCCTCGGTGAAGAGCAGGCGCTTGGCCTGGAAGTAGGCCTCCATGTCCTTGTGGTAGTCGAGGTGGTCGCGAGAGAGGTTGGTGAAGCCGACGGCGCGGAAGGTGAGGCCGTGCACGCGGGCCTGCGCGAGGGCGTGGCTGGAGACCTCCATCACCACCGTGTCGACGCCGGCGTCGAGCATCTCGCGGAAGGTCTTGTGGAGCTGCACCGGGTCGGGCGTGGTGTGCGTCGGCTCGCGGGTGCGACCGGCGAAGCGCACCGCGATGGTGCCGAGCAGGCCGGTGGCGGCGCCGCCGGCGGTCATGATCGACTCGGTGAGCCAGGCGGTGGTCGTCTTCCCGTTGGTGCCGGTGACGCCGAGGAGCGCCAGCTCGCGGGCGGGGTTGCCGTAGAAGTTCCCGGCGACCAGGGCGAGCGCGGTCTTGGCGTTGGTGACGGTGAAGACGGGTACCGACAGGCCGGAGATGGGCTTCTCGGCGAGCACCACCACCGCGCCCTTGGTGACGGCCTCCTGGGCGAAATGGGAGCCGTCGGCCTTGGTGCCAGGCACGGCGACGAAGCAGTCGCCGGGCTTCACCGCCCGCGAGTCGGCGGTGACGCCGGACACGTCGACCTTCGCCTTGGTGGAAGCGACAGGCTCGGTGCCAATCCCTGCGAGCAACTCGGTGAGCTTCATTCGTGTCTTCCTGGCCGCACCTGCGCGGCCGTGCTCAGGGTGATGCTGGCAAGCGCCCTGCCAGCTCCAGTGTGACGGCGCTCCCCTTGTCCACGAGGCTACCCGCCGCCGGGTGTTGGGCGATTACTCGACCGCTCCCCGCAAGGCGCGGCAAGA
Source organism: Archangiaceae bacterium (assembly GCA_037443525.1). Lineage (GTDB taxonomy): Bacteria > Myxococcota > Myxococcia > Myxococcales > Myxococcaceae > JBBIOE01. The sequence continues at coordinate 11,735 of JBBIOE010000127.1, forward strand.
GTGACGCGCCTAGCAGTTGGGCGACCGCTGTCCGACCGGTCAGGCCGGAGAGCTGCGGAACGCGAACGGCGCCCTCGACGGCGGGCTCGCTGATCACGTCCTTCTCCAGGGCCACGACGGGCACCTCGGGGACGGCGGTCGTCTTCGACGGTCGGCACCCTTCGACGAGCTCAGGGTGAGCGGTGGTTCGGCAGTCGGGCGCGCTGGCGGCCGCCGAGGCCGGCACCACGCGCGACGGCGGCACGCCCAGGTAGGCGAGGGCCTGGCCGGCGATCTCCTTGAACGCGGGCGCGGCGACCAGGCCGCCGTAGACGTCGGTCTTCGGCTCGTCGATGACCACCAGCACCACCAGGCGCGGGTCCTCGGCGGGCACCATGCCGACGAAGCTCGCCACGCGCTTCTCGGAGTAGGTGTGGGTGACGGGATCGGCCTTCTGCGCGGTGCCGGTCTTCCCGGCGACGCGGTACTCGTCCATGCGGGCCCTGGGCGCGGTGCCGTCCTTCTCCACCACGGTCTCGAGCATCGACACCACCGTGCGGGCGGTCTTCTCGGAGACCACCCGGCGCACCACGGTGGGCGCGTTCTCGAGCAGCACCACGCCGTCGGCGTCGACGACCTTCGACACCAGGGTCGGCTTCATCAGCACGCCCTTGTTGGCGATCGCGCCGTAGCCCGCGGCGATCTGGAGCGCGGTGGCGGTGAGGCCCTGCCCGAAGCTCTCGGTGGCCAGGCTGATCTCGGCCTTGGGCACGGGCACCACGCCCTTCCCTTCTCCGGGCAGGCCGACGCCGGCCCGCTCGCCGAAGCCGAACTTCTGGAAGGCCTCGACCAGGTTCTCGCGGCCGAGCTTGCCGCCGATCTTCGCCGCGCCGATGTTGGAGCTGACCTGCAGCACCTGCCGCGGCGTGAGGGAGCCGTGGGAGTGCGAGTCGTGCACCACGTGCTTGCCGATGGCCCAGGCGCCGTTCTCGCAGTCGAGGAGGGTGTCCTCGGTGACGGCCTTCTTCTCCAGGGCGGCGGCGACCACGAAGGACTTGAAGGTGGAGCCGGGCTCGAAGGTGTCGGTGACGGCGCGGTTTCGGAAGGCCTCCCGGGAGGTGCCCTGCGGCGCGTTGGGGTTGAAGCGCGGCGCGTTGGCGAGGGCGAGCACCTCCCCGCTCTTGGGGTCGAGCATCACCGCCATGCCGGCGGTGGCCTTGGCGTCGTCCACGGCCTTGAGCAGCGCCTTCTCGGTCACGTACTGGAGCTGGTGATCGATGGTGAGCGTCACGGTGGCGCCAGCCCGGTTCGCCGTGTCGTCGACGCCGTTGGTGAGGAGCTTGCGGCCCTTGGCGTCGCGGTAGCCCTCGCGCTTGACCTGATCGCCGGAGAGCTCCTCCTCGAAGGCGAGCTCCAGGCCGTCGAGGCCGTGATCGTCGGTGCCCACGAGGCCGATGACGTGCGCGGCGAGCTCGCGCTGGGGGTAGAAGCGGCGGGGCTCCTTGGCGAAGCCGATGCCCTTGAGCTCCAGCGCCTTCACCTTCGCGACCTCGGAGGGCGTCACCTGGCGCTTCACCCAGGCGAAGCGGTGGCCCTTCTGAAGCCGCTCGAGCAGGTCGGACGCGTCGAGCCCCAAGGCCTTGGCGAGCAGCCTGGCCACGGGCTTGAGCTCGTCGTGCTCGGAAGGGTCGATCCACACCGAGTCGACGTCGATGCTCTGGGCGAGCGGCACGCCGCGGCGATCGAAGATGTCACCGCGCTTGGCGGGGATGTCCATGGCGCGGACGTACTGATCCTCGGCCATGCCCTTGAGGCGGGTCTGCTGCTGAACCTGCAGGTTCACCGCGCGCCAGAAGAGCCCGGCCAGGCACGCGAAGAAGACGAAGCCCACCAGGCGGACGCGGACGCGCATCCACCGCGACGGGGCCTCGACGTCCTGCATGTTCTTCAGATCGCGCATGGACCTCTCAGGGCTTGACTTGCACGACGCTGCCGATCGGCGGCGGGGCCATCGCCAGCCGGGCGCGGGCGAGCGCCTCGAGGCGCACGGGCGACTTCTGGGTGGCGAGCTCGAGCTTGAGCGCGCTGTTCTCCCGCGACAGCTCGGTGGCCTGGGCGTCGAGGCGCGAGAGCTCGTACCCGGTGGAGACCACCAGCACCCGGGACGACACGTGCACCATGCCGACCAGCGCGAGCAGGGCCACGGCGACCGCCGCCGGCAGCACCTCGAGGAAGATGACGGAGAAGGGCACGCCGCCGCGGTGGCGCCCCTCGATGACCACGCTCATGACTGCCCTCCGGTGTCGAGCCGCCTGACGGCGCGGAGCTTCGCGCTGCGGGCTCGCGGATTTCGCTGCATCTCGTCGTCGCCGGCGGTGACGGGCCGCTTGGTGAGGATCTCGACCAGGGCGACGCCCTCCTTGGGCGGGACGGGCAAGCCCTTCGGCGTGTCGTCCTCGACCTCGCCGGCGAGCGCCTTGAAGGCGTGCTTCACCAGGCGATCCTCGAGGGAGTGGAAGCTGATGATGGCCGCCACGCCGCCGGGCGCGAGCACGCGGGGCAGCGCCTCGAGGGCGGTCTCAAGCTGCTCGAGCTCACGGTTCACCGCGATGCGCAGGCCCTGGAAGGTGCGGGTGGCGACGTGAATGTCCTTGGGCCACGCCTTCTTGGGAATGGCGGCCTTCACCGCCTCCACGGCCTCGAAGGTGGTCTTGGGCAGCCTCGCCTTGAGGGAGCGCGCGACCTGGCGCGAGGCCCGCTCTTCGCCGAAGCGGTAGAGGACGTCGGCGAGCTCGGTCTCCGGGAGGCGCGCGATGAGCTCGGCGGCGGTCTCCCCTTCCCCGCTCATGCGCATGTCGAGGGGGCCGTCGGCTTGAAAAGAGAAGCCGCGGGTGGGCTCGTCGAGCTGCGGGGAGGAGACGCCGAGATCGAGGAGCAGCCCGTCGACCTGTCTGCCGGCGAGGCGCTCCACGTCCTGGAACTCGCCCTGCCTGGCCTCGAACCGCTCGCCGAAGCGCGCGAGGCGCTTTTGGGCCGCGGCGAGCGCCACCGGATCGCGATCGAGGCCGAGCACCGACGCGCCGGCCTCGAGCAGGCCCTCCGCGTGTCCGCCTCCACCGAGTGTTCCGTCGACGATCAACCGGCCCTCTCTTGGTTCGAGCAGCGTCACCGTCTCCTTCAGGAGCACGGTCTGGTGAAGGAAGTCCGCCACGTCACGCGTCGAGCTCGATGGGGAGCCCGTCCCAACCGCGCTTCGCCTCCTCGGCGGTCGCGTAGAAGTCGAAGGCGTCGTGCGCGCCGGCGCTGCGGAAGATGGCGTGCACGTAGGGCGTGAGGCCGGCGAGCACGAGGTCTCCGCCGAGAGCGCGGAGCTCCTCGGCCTTGCGCATCAGCGGCCTCACTCCGCGGTAGTCGAGGTGGGTGACGTGGGTGAGATCGAGGATCAGGTCGACGTGCCCCTTCTCCGCCAGGCGCACCAGCATGGCGCCGACGTCGGGCAGCTCGTCGCGACCGATCTCCCCCTCGAGGACCACGGTCATGGCGTTGGCCCCGGCCCGCTCCAGGCTCTGTTCGCTGCTCAGCGCTTCGTTCGTCGTCAGCTCGCTCACTGTCGTTTCCTCTTTCGAAGCTCGAAATCTCAGCTCGCCCGGAGCTCGGTCAGCACCCGCATCACGTCGGCGGAGTCGGCGGCGGTGCGGGCTTCCTCCTGCGCGCTCCTCCAGCCCTCGGCCGACCACAGCTCGATCACCTTCACCATGCCCGCCCAGATCACGTCTTTCTCCAGCTTGGCGTGGGCGCGCAGCGTCGGAGGCACGAGCACGCGTCCGAGCTTGTCGACCTGCACCTCTTGCGCGCTCGCCACATAGAGGCGGAGCAGCGACTTGACGCCCGGCTCCATGGGGTTGCGGCGGGCGAGGGCGAGCTCCAGGGCTTCCCACTCGCGCACCGGGTACGCGTGGAGGCAGGGATCGAGGGCGGTGGTGAGGATGAGCCGATCGTCGCCCTGGGCCTGGGCGGCCAAGGACTCACGGAGCTTCGCCGGGAAGCTCGTGCGCCCTTTCGCGTCGATCTGGTGCTCGAAGACGCCTCGGAACATGCCCGCCTGCCAGCCTCTGACCGCCTCCACCGCGCCCTGCCGTGATCCACCCTAAAGTGGGACTCTGATCCGATCTTTCCCACTTCTTGCCACTTTTCGCGAAAATAGGGGCCAATTCCGGCAGGGTCAAGAAACGGCTGATGGCGGAAAAACGGGCGGAAACTGGTGCCCCTCAAGCAGCACTGAAATAGGAGAACTCCGGTGGAGTCGGGCCCAACCAAGAAGCAGGTGCGGCTGCGCGTCGCCTACAAGACGCCGGAGAACCTGGTCGGCGAGCTGACCAAGAGCGTCGGGCGCGGCGGGGTGCGCATCGAGAGCGCCAAGAAGGTGGCGGTGGGGACGAGCTTCGTCTTCGAGCTGCTCTCGCCGGGGGTGAAGGAGAAGGTGGAGGTCTCGGGGGTGGTGGCGAGCGTGTCGGAGAGCGCCCCGGGGCGGTACGTGCTGCACATCCGCTACGAGCCGCCGAAGAACCGGCAGGGCATCGACGCGGTCATCCAGCGCATCTTCGACGTGGGGCAGGCGGACAAGAAGCGGAAGACCCCCCGGGTGCCGGTGCAGGTGCGCGCGGTGGAGGACCGGCCGGGAGCGCCCAACTACCGCATTCACGATCTGTCGCGGGGCGGCGTGGGCATCGACGTCGAGGGGAGCACGGTGCCTGCGCACGTGGCCATCGGGACACCCTTTCTGATGCAGGTGCGGCTGGCGTCGGGGCCCCTCTCGGTGCACGGCGAGGTGGCCTGGGCGGTGAACTCCACCAAGGACAGCCTGCAGCTGGCGCGGTTCGGGGTGTCGTTCGGGAAGCTGTCGCCGCAGACCGTGACCAAGCTGGACGACCTGATCACCCTGCGCGCCCTGCCCGCCCCGCCGTGGATCGCGCGGCTGGCGTTCGGGGACCAGGCGCTGGCGCAGATGGGGTGAGCCGCGCCGATGATTTGCCCCGCGTGGCCCCTCGACCGATAGTGGAGTCCACCATGCGAGGCGCCATGCGAACCCTGATCGCTCTGACCGTTCTCTGTCTGACCGCGGCGTGTGGCCCGACCATCGGCGACGCCTGCACGCTTGCCGCGGAGTGCGGCACCGGCGCCACCTGCATCAATCGCGACTTCACTCCGGGCGGCTACTGCAGCCTGTCCTGCACCCTGGGCAACGACGCCACCTGCCCCGCGGGCTCGACGTGCATCAAGGACGCGCTGGGGAAGAACGCGCCCGGCTGCATGAGGACCTGCCGCCAGGCGACCGACTGCCGCAGCTCGGCGTACGTCTGCCAGTTCGCCAAGGACTCGACGAAGACGGTGTGCATCGGGCCGGCGGGGATCTGAGCAGCGGCGAATCGATCAGTCCGCGCGCTTCAACCGAACGATCGCGACCTCGGGAACGACGCGAAAGCGCACCGGAAGAATGCTCGTCCCCACGCCTGTGGTGACGAACATGGTGCGTCCGTCCTCTCTGATGATTCCGGCGGCGAACCGCTCGCCGAAGCGGGAGGGAACGATTGGCCGGCCGACGATCGGGAGAGAAACCTGCCCTCCGTGCGTGTGACCCGCGAGGGTCAACGTCACGCGGGGAGGGACGTCCGGGAAGACGTCCGGGTTGTGGGTGAGCAGCAGCACCGGAGCGCCGTCGTTCACCGCGCGCAGGGTCTCCTTCACGTCGGGGTTGCCGGTCCACAGGTCACGCAGTCCGCAGACGGAGAACGGCGTGGACCCTCGGGTCAGGCGCAGGCACTCGTCTTCCAGGACGCGCACGCCCTGCCCTTCCAACGCACTTCGGACCCGCGCGCGGTCGAGCCAGGCGTCGTGATTCCCGATGACCGCGACCGTGCCGAGCGGACTCTTCAATCGTGAGAGCTCGACCGCGCTGCGTTCTGGCTCGACGAAGGTTCCTCCGAGCACGCCTTGAACCACGAGGTCTCCCAGGAGAACGACGAGCTCAGGGCGCTCGGCGTCGATCGCGTCGACGACGGCCTGAAGCTTCTCGAGCCCGACGTGCGGCGAACCGATGTGGAGGTCGGACACCACCGCGATGCGGAGCCCGTCGAGCCCTGGTTCCAGGCCCGGTAACGGGAGCTCGCGTTCCACGACGGTCAGCCGCGACGGTTCCCAGACGAAGGCCCAGAGCCCGAGCAGCGACGCCGCGGCGAGGATGACGAGTCCGGCTCTCCTCCACCAGTGGCGGCGAGTTGGCTTGGGTGAATCACTCATGAAGGCGCGCACGATAGTCGGGGGCGCGACGACGCCAACCACCATCCGCTTGACGGCCCGGACGTTGGCCCTACCCTGCCGCGCCATGGCCGACCCGTCGAACGCCTCCGACATCTCGCACGTCATTCAGCTCGCGGTCGCGCCGGTCTTCCTCTTGTCGTCGATCGGCACCATCCTCGCGGTGCTGACTACCCGCCTGGGCCGCGTCATCGATCGCGTGCGCGTGCTCGGCGATCGCCTGGAGACGGCCCCCGAGGAGAAGCGCCGCGGCATCATCGACGAGGAGCGCCTCTTGCTGCGCCGCCGCGGCATCATCAACTGGGCCTTCATCGGCTGCACCGTGGCGGCGTTGTTGGTCTGCGTGCTGATCGCGGTGGCCTTCGTGGGGTACCTCCTCGACGTGCACCTCGAGGTGGTGATGGCCACGCTCTTCATCCTCGCGATGGCGTCGTTCGTCGCCGGGCTGTTGCTCTTCCTCCGCGAGGTGCTCCTCGCCGCGTCGAGCGTCCACATCGAGGCGCGCTGAGCCGGCGCCGCCGTACGCGCCGCGCGAACGTACGTCGGCTTCCAGCCTTGACGCCCCGCGCCTTCGTCCACACCTTGCCAGCGACATGGCCGACCCGTCGCAAGCCCCGGGCATCACGCACGTCATTCAGCTCGCGGTGACGCCGGTCTTCCTGCTGCTGTCGATCGGCAACATCCTCGCGGTCCTCACCGCGCGCCTCGGCCGGGTGGTCGATCGCGTGCGCGTGCTCGCCGATCGCCTGGAGAAGGCCCCCGAGGAGAAGCACGCCGCCATCACCCAAGAGGCGCGGCTGCTGCTCCGCCGGCGGAGCATCATCAACTGGGCCTTCACCGGCTGCACCGTGTCCGCGCTGCTGGTCTGCCTGCTCATCGCGGTGGCGTTCGTCGGATACCTCGTCGGCGTCCACCTCGACGAGCTGTTGGCCGCGCTCTTCATCGTCGCGATGGGATCGTTCGTCGCCGGCCTCTTGCTCTTCCTCCGCGAGGTGAGGGTCGCGGCGTCGAGCGTGCACATCGAGGTGAAGTAGGAAACGAGGCACCCTTCGACGAGCTCAGGGTGAACGGGGACTGCTACTTCCCGGCGTCGGTCGCCTGCGGCCGCGGGTACACCAGGCAGGTCTGCGCGAAGTAGCTCGTGTCGGCACGGACGTAGTTCGCGGCCATCGCGCGCGAGGCGTTGGAGAGCTCCATGCCGAAGCTGGGCACGAAGCAGAGGTCGGGCGCCTCCTTGAAGCGCTTCTGAATCTTCTCCAGGCCGCGCTGCAGCGTCGCCAGATCGTACTTCCCGCCGCGCACCGGCACCGAGGGACCGTTCGGGTCCTGCCCCGGCAACTTCCCCAGGTTGGTCTGCAGCTCGTAGCCGTCGGAGCGGTGGATCACCCTCAACTTCCCCGGCACCGGGTCGTCGATCCACGCCTGGTAGGAGGGCTCGTCGCGCAAGGCCAGCTTGTAGGCGACGGGCTTGTCGGGGTGCTTGAGCCACACGTCGGCGTGCGCGTCGTCGAGCTTCGACAACAGCGCGGCGGCCTGGGCGAGGTAGGTGTCCTCGTCGGGCACCAGCACCACCGGCACCTCCGGCTTCACCGCCGCCGGGTCGAAGGCCTGGCCGTTCACCGTCGCCGCCTCGCCATGCACCTGCACGAGCACCGCCCCCTCGGGCACCGAAGGCCCGGTCGGATCGAACGGCGCCACGCGGAAGTAGGCCTCGCGCTCCTCCTCGCTGCCCGCGTCCGGCGCGCCCTTCGTCACCCGCTCCAGCGGCTCGAAGGGCTTGAGCGGCACGTGCGAGGTCTTCTCCGACGAGCTCGGCGCGGGCGGCGAGCTGGTGGGCGACGCCTCCTTGCTCTTGCACCCGCTCACGGCGACGACGACCACGAAAAGGGCGATGACGAGTCTCATGGGGCCTTCTTCGATTCGGGGAACGCCTTGTCCACGCACGCCTTCTGGGCGAGCCCGTGGGCCGCGGCGTCGCGAGCGGCGAGGCTCGGATGATCGAAGAGCACCATGTCCTCGAAGCGCTTCGGGTTCTCCGCGTGCCCCGCGTTGCGGATGTAGACCGCCTTCACCCGCCCCGGGAACTCGGCGCGAATCTGCGCGTAGACCTCGGGATCGTGCTCCCCCGAGTCGCCGATGAGCACCACCGGCGCCGCGATGCGCTCGAGCAGCGCGCGAATCACCGGCTGCTTGTAGTCCTTGAGCGTCTTGGGCCCGAGGTCGCGCAAGGAGAGCCCCGCCGCCGGAAAGCCGTTCTTCTTGAGGAAGCCCGCGACGCGCGCCGAGTACTGCACCGGAGAGCCGCTCACCACGTCGAAGGCCGGCTGCGCCTTCGAGGCCTCGCGCAGGCACGAGTAGAACGCCGCCATGCCCTCGACGGGCGGCTGGGTGTCGCCGTCCTCGAGCAAGGCCGCCTGGATCATCTTCCCCGTCTTCAGGACGTTGGTGACGGCGATGGTGTCGTCGAAGTCCGAGACGACGAAGAACGGAGCGTCGGGCGCCATGATCTCCACCGGCGCCGCGCCGGTCTCGGCGCCCTTCACGTGCGCCTCCGCCTGGAAGGTGCCCACCGCGAAGGGCACGCCCGCGTCCGCCGCGAAGGAGGCCTCGAAGTCTCCGTCGTGCCCCGAGACCACCGAGACCGACTGGGCCCCGTAGCGCACCTCCACGTTCGCGCCCTCCCAGTTGGGGGCCGTGAGCCGGCGCAGGTTCTTGGACAGCGTGGAGCTGCCCTCCGAGGAGACCTGCTTGAGCACCCGGCCCGAGACCACCACCCGCTCCGGAGTGCCCACCGAGGGGAAGAGGAGCACGCGCGGGGCCGCGAACGCGGCGGTGGACAGGAGGACGGTGAGGGCCAGAAGAACACGGCACCCTTCGACGAGCTCAGGGTGAACGGTGGATCGACGGGTCCCTCGATTGGCCATCCCGATCACTCGATCCTCCGCGACAGGTGCGATCCGAGCCGCGTCACCAGCTCGTAGGGAATCGTCTGCGCCCAGCCGGCGAGCTGCTCGGCCGTCACCTGCTCGTCGCCGTCCTTGCCCAACAGCGTGGCCCAAAGCGGCGCCTCGCTCGTCACCGCGTGGGTCACGTCGACGATGAGGTGGTTCATCATCACGCGCCCCAGCACCGGGCAGCGCTTGCCGTTCACCAGCACGTGGGCCTTCCCCGAGGCGAGCCGGGGGTAGCCGTCGTAGTAGCCGACCGGCAGCACCGCGACGCGCGTGGCGGCGCCGCAGCGGTAGGTGCAGCCGTAGCCGACGTAGCTGCCTGCTTCGAGCCACTTCACCACCTGCGACGGACAGCGCCAGGAGAGCACCGGTTCCAGCCGGGGCAACTGCCCGCCCAGCACCACCTTCGCGGACAGCCTGGTCTCCGTCGACGGCCACAGGCCGTAGAGCCCGATGCCCACGCGCAACACGTCGAAGCGCGACTCGGGCAGCACCAGGGCCGCCGCGCTGGCCGCGAAGTGCCCGTGCACCTCGTCGCCGAGCACGCCCTTCGAGGTGAGCGCCGCCACGCCGCGCTGGAACGCCGCCAGCTGCTGGTGCGCGTAGGACTGCTCCGTCACGTCCTCGGTGTTGGCGAAGTGGCTCATCACGCCCTTCACCTTCACCACGTCCTTCGCGTCCAAGAGGAGCGGGGCGGCCTTTCCGGCGAGCTGGTCGGCGGTGAAGCCCTCGCGGCCGAGGCCGGTCTCCACGTGCACGTGGGCCTCGAGCGTCACCTGGGCGGCGCGGAGCAGCGCCGGCACCGCCTGGAAGCTCTCGTCGCCCACCACCACCGCCACGCCTTCCTTCGCCAGCGCCACGTGCTCGTCCGGAGAGGTGGCGCCGATCACCAGCACCGCCCGGCGCTCCTTCTTCTGCTCGCGCTCCCAGGCCCGAATCGCCAGCGCCTCGCCCGGAGAGACGACGTACAGCCAGTCCACCCGGTCGTGGGCCAGGCCCAGCACCTCGAAGAAGCCGTGGCCGTAGGCGTTGCCCTTGAGCACCGCGCCCAGCTTTCCCTTCCCGCCTCCGAGCGCCCGGAAGGCCGCCACGTTCTGGGCGTAGGCGGTCTCGGACAGGGACAGCCACGACGCGACGGTGGCGGGAGCGAGCGAAGACGTCATTCGGGGGCCTTGGTTAGCACGAACGCACGGGCACGGGATTCATGCCGGAAGGCATGGTGAGGACGCAGGCTGC
>JBBIOE010000128.1:0-22060 GCA_037443525.1 Archangiaceae bacterium
TCGCGGAAGGCCCAGCCCACCTGCAGCTCGAGGTCGGCGATGGCGGGGGCGTAGACGGTCTTGTCGGCGCCGAAGCCGAGCACGTTGGCGAAGCCCAGGCCGTTGCCCAGGTAGTAGGGCCTGGGCGCCGACCAGCTCCCGCGGATGAAGGCCTCGAGCCTGAGCGGGCGGTACTTGGAGGTGAGCTGCGCGGTGAGCTTCACCGGCGAGCGGCCCTCCAGGGCGCGGTTCCGGGTCACGTCGCGGGCGTCGAGGAGCATGCCGCCCAGCTCGAGCCAGGTGCCCTTCACCAGCTTGGCGCGAGCGGTGAGCTCGACGCCCTGGGTGTAGGCCTGGGCGACGTTCTCGTAGTTGAAGACCGAGGGCGAGTCGGGGTTCGGCGCCTTGTCGACGGTGATGTTGATGAGGTTTCTGGTGTCGGTGCGCCAGGCGCTGGCCGACAGGAGCATGCCGTCGTAGGGCGGCCGCCAGTCGACCGACAGCTCGAAGGAGTTGGAGCGCTCGGGCTCGAGCGCCGGGTTTCCCTCGACGACGTAGCCGATGGCCGGGTTGGCGAACTGCAGGTACAGCTCGCTGAAGGTGGGCGGGCGGAAGCCGAGGCCCCAGGAGCCGCGCACGGTGAGCGAGGGGAGCGGATCGACCTTCAGCGCCACCCTCGGCGACGGCGCGCCGCCGAACTGCGAGTCCTGATCGAAGCGGAAGCCGGGCTCGAGCGTGAGCCGGGTGGCGCCCAGGGAGGTGGCCCAGGTGTCCTGCAGGAAGAGGCCAAAGCGGTTGCGCTGGACGTTGCCCGGGTCGATGCGGTTCGAGACCAGGCTCTCGACGTAGAGCTCGCCGCCGGCGGAGAGCACGTGGCCAAAGGGGAGCTTCTGGTCGCCCTGCACCAGGCCCTCGCCCAGGCGGGTGCGGTTCTGGGAGTAGTCGTCGAGGGCACGCGAGCTGCGCTGATCGAGGAGGAACTGGTCGCGGAAGTAGCCGTAGTGCGCGCGCAGGGTGACGGTGGTGTCGCTCTCGAGGCGGGTCTGGGCGCCGGCCCAGGCGTCGGCCTGCTCGGTGCGCTGGTAGCGATCGAAGATGGCGCCGGTGTCGTTGATGTCCACGCCGCCGAGATCGGTGAAGACGTAGGCGCCGCGCAGCCAGGCCTTGGTGCGCTCGCTGGGCTTCCAGGTGGTGTCGAGGTCGACGTCCTCGCGCAGCAGCTTGGGGCCGCTGGTGGCGACGTCGCTGCGATCCCAGTCGAAGGCGTCGCGCTGCCGGTAGCCGGCGCCCAGCCGCAGGCCGAAGTCGCCGAGCTTGGCGCCCACGTTGCCGCGCAGGTCGGCCTCGGTGCCGGTGGGGCTCGAGCCGGCCGCGTGGGACATCGCGCCGCCCGCCGCGCGCACCGTGGCCTCGAAGGGGCGCTGGGGCTCTTTGGTGATGAGGTTGATGACGCCGCCGATGGCGTCGGCGCCGTAGAGGGCGGCCGCCGGGCCCTTGGTGATCTCCACCCGCTCCACCTCGCGCAGAGAGAAGCGGGAGATGTCGGTCAAGCTGCCGCTGCGGCCGGCCACCCGCTGGCCGTCGACGAGGATCAGCACGTACTCGGGGTCGAGGCCCTGGAGGCGAATGCCGGTGCCGCGGTTGGTGTAGACGAGCTCGACGCCGGGGTGCTGCTCGAGGAGCTGCGCCAGGTCGCGCGCCCCCTGCTGCTCGATCTGCGCCCGGGTGATCACCTCGGTGGGCACCACCACGTCCTCGAGCTTGCGCTCGGTGCGCGAGGCGGTGACGACGGTGGTGTGGCGCGGATCGAGCTCGTCGGCCTCGGCGCCGGCGTCGGGAGTCGCCCGGGAAGGGCTCGCGCCCGGGGCGCCGGCGTCGGCGGGCTCGACCCCGGCGTCCGCTTCGGCCGAAGCCGCGGAGCCCGCGTCCGGGACGGAGACAAAGGCCTCGCCCGCGTCGACCGGCGAAGGCTCGACCTGGGCGAAGAGCAGACTCCCCTGCCCCGCCTCGGCCACAAGGAGCGGGACAGCGGGGCGGAGCCGCTCGGGAACGCGGGCGGCGGTCGGGGCGTCGGCGAGCGCGGCGGCCAACACGAGCGGGGCGAACATTCCCCGGGTCTGTGGCACCCGGCCGGGGTCGGGTCAACGCTGGCGCGTCACGAGTCCGTCACGGGCGCCGGCGTGCGAGCACGAGGAGCGCGAGGGCGACGAGCGGCGAGGCGGCGGTGGAGTCGGCGCAGGTGCAGCCCGGCCCTCCGACGCTGCGGGCGTTGATGTGCCGGGCGACCGAGGCGAGCTGATCGCACGGCGTGGGCGGTTGGCCCTTGGGGTAGATCTGACAGAAGCCGGCCCTGGAGCCCGTGTCGATCACCCGCTTGGAGGTCTCCCCCAGGGGAGCGGACGCGGCCATCAGGCTCGTGGGATCGGGCACGTGGTCGAGCCCCAGCACGTGGCCGATCTCGTGGGTGGCGGTGTTCTGCACGTCGGTGGCCACGCAGGTCGTCGCCTCCTTGCCCGGCTGGCAGGGCGGCGAGGAGATGGTGGTGAAGAGGAAGTCCGCGGCGTTGAACTCGATGTCCGAGTCGAAGATCACGCCGGTGCGGGTGGAGAAGGTCGAGGTGGTGAGCCCGATGGTGCCCGAGGAGTGATCCCAGCACTGGTGGGCGTTGGCGCAGGAGCCGTCGGCGAGGCAGGGGTCGCCCGGCGGCACGAGATCGGCGCACAGCTTCTCGCGGAAGGTGAGGACGTTGGTGTCCTGCGTGCCCAGGCCCACCTGAGGGCTCAGCACCCGGGGCCCGCGGGTGAGCTGGAAGTCGGAGCACGAGTCCGAGACCGCCTGCCAGCTGGCGAAGGCCGCGTCGATGGCGGTGAACTCCGTGTCGCCCGGCGTGCGCAGGCTGCCGGCGTTGTCCACGTGGTAGACGAAGGTGCGCTGGCTCCAGGCCACGCAGATGGTGCCCTGCGGCCCGTCGGCGGCGATGGTGCGCAGGAAGGGCTGCGCCCAAGCGGCGGAGGCGACCAGACCGAGGACCAGGGCGCTACGCACGGCGCCGCCTCCGCGCGGCCACCGCGAGGCCGAACAGCCCCAAAAACCCGAGGGCGCCGGGCACCGAAGCGCACCCCTGGGCCTTGCCCAGGCTCGGGGAGACCGGCGGCAGCTCGCAGCTCTTCGACGGCTTCCCCTTGGGGTACACGTCGCAGATGAACTGCTTGGTGCCGTCGTCCAGCACGCGCTTGGACAGCTCCGAGTTCTCGGCCCGGAAGTACATGGTCGAGCTCGCGTTCGATACGTGGCCCAGGCCGAGGGCGTGCCCGAGCTCGTGGGTCAGCGTGTTCTGCACGTCGGTGGAGACGCACGAGGGCTTGAAGTTCGGCGCCACGCACGCCGGCGCGTCGACGGTGCTGAAGATGTACTTGGGCGTGTTGAGCTCGATGTCGAAGTCGTAGAGCCGCCCGGAGGTCGGGTGGAAGCTGGTGGTGGTGATGGCGATCGCGCCCTCGGAGTGATCCCAGCAGTCGTACTTCGAGCCGCAGTCGTCGTTGGTCCAGCACGCGTCGGACCGCGCCACCTTGGTGCTGCAGAGCACCTGGCGGTAGAGGATCACGTTCTCGTCGTTGCCGTTGCCCAGGTAGCCGACGGTGCGGGTCGCGGTACGCGGGCCCTCGTGGAAGGCGAGGCTGCCGCAGACGTCGAGCTGGGCCTGCCAGGTGGCGATCGACTTCTGGGCCGCGGTGAAGACGCCGTCCCCGGTCTCCGGGTTGCCGCCCTGGTTCTGCCGGTACTCGATGACGCTGTTCTCGAGCCAGAAGAGGCAGGCGGCGTTCGGCACCGCGTCGTCGACCCGGCTGCGCACGTACTGCGAGAGCACGAGCGTCAGGAGCAGCTTGCCCGTCACGGGACGAGGCCCTTTGGCGTCAGGCCGGCCGGCGGCGGAGCGGCGGGCGCGGGCGCGGGCAGCGCGGCCTTCACCCTTCGAAAGAGCTCGTCGAGCGAGAGCGGCTCGGCCAGGCGCGGCACCGGAGCGTGGGTGGTGGGATCGAGGTAGAGCGCGTCGCCGTCGGTCTGGGGGCGGGCGACGGCCTTGCCGCCCGAGCGCTCCACCTTCCACCGGCCCTGCTGCATGCCGGCGACGGTGTAGCGCTCGCCGCGGCGCTCGAGGAAGACCACCACCTCTTCCCCGGGCTCGAAGCGGGCGGTGGCGTCGACCTTCTGGCCGATCTCCCCCACCACCCCGCCCGGCTGCATGGCGATGAGCCGCTTCGGCGGAGCGCCCTTGAGCACCTCCAGCACCTCGAGCTCGGAGTCGGTGACGATGCGGGCGCCGTCCTTGGTGATGCGGGCCTGGCTCGAGAGCACCTGGGCGCGCACCACTACGTCCGAGAGGCGGGTGAGCCCCTCCACGTCGAGGGCGACCAGGGTGGTGGCGAGGGCCGGCGCGGCGAGGAGCACGGCGAGAAGACACGGCGCGCGGCGGAGGAACGTCATCGAGGGCATGCTAGCGGCAATCCCCCTTGGGCGCACATCGCGTACGCAAGGCTGACGGTGCCCGTCGGACCACTCGGCCGGCATGCGGCGACGATTGCTGGCCCTCGCCCCGTCTGCTACTGCCGCCGCCCCATGAAGCCTCGCGTTCGCTTCGCGCCCTCCCCCACCGGCTACCTCCACATCGGCGGCGCCCGCACCGCACTGTTCAACTGGCTCCACGCCCGGCGGCACGGCGGCACCTTCGTCCTGCGCATCGAGGACACCGATCAGGAGCGCAGCACGCCGGAATCGGTACAGGCGATCCTCGACGGGCTCACCTGGCTGGGCATCGACTGGGACGAGGGGCCGGGGAAGCCCGGGCCCTACGAGCCCTACTTCCAGATGAAGAAGCTCGCGCGCTACCACGAGCTCGCCAACCAGCTCATCGCCGAGGGCAAGGCCTACCGCGACTACGCCACCGAGGAGGAGACGCGGGCGGCGCGCGTGGAGTTCGCGAAGTCGAAGGGCTTCGCCGCCGACGCCGACTTCCTCGAGCTGCGCAAGGCGGGCTTCAAGTGGAGAAGCCCCTGGCGCGACAAGACCGAGCAACGCGAGGGGCCCTTCGTGGTGCGCTTCAAGATGCCGGAGCTGTCGGGCTCCTTCGGCTTCGACGACCAGGTGCTGGGGCGCATCGAGAAGCCCTACGAGGATCTCGACGACTTCGTGCTGCTGCGCACCGACGGCATTCCTCTCTACAACTTCGGCTGCGTGGTCGACGACCACGACATGCACATCACCCTGGTGGGCCGCGGGCAGGAGCACATCAACTCCACCTTCCCGCAGCTCATGCTCTACAAGACCCTCGGGTGGTCGCCGCCGCAGTTCGCGCACTTCCCGCTCATCCTGGGGCCCGACCGCGAGAAGCTCTCCAAGCGCCGGCACCCCGAGGCCGACGTGATGGTGCACAAGAAGAACGGCATTCTCCCGCATGCCCTGATCAACTTCGTGGCGCGCCTGGGCTGGAGCCACGGCAACGACGAGACCTTCACGCTCGAGGACCTGATCCAGAAGTTCGACTTCGCGCACGTCGGGCACACCTCGGGCGTGTGGAACCCCGAGAAGCTCTCCTGGCTCAACGAGCACTGGCTGAAGACCAGCGAGCCGAAGGACGTGGTGAGGGCCCTGGTGCCCTTCCTCGCCGACGCCGGCCTCACCGTCTCCGCCGACGACCCGCGGCTGGTGCCCCTGGTGCTCGCCTTCCGCACCCGGGCGAAGACCCTGGTGGACATCGCCAACGCGGCCAAGCCCTACTTCGCGCACGGCGTGGCGATCGACCCGGCGGCGGCGGCGAAGCACCTCAGCTCCGAGGGCAAGGCGATGCTGCAGAAGGCCCGCGCGCACCTGGAGACGCTGGAGTGGGCGCAGAAGCCCCTCGACGGCGTGGTGGACACGGTGGCGGCCGAGACGGGCGCCAAGAAGGGCGCCATCGCGCAGCCCATTCGCGTGGCGGTGACCGGCGGCACGGTGAGCCCGGGCATCGGCGAGACGCTGGTGCTGCTCGGGCGTGACGAGGCGCTCTTCCGCATCGACGCGGCGCTGAAGTGATCGCGCGGGCGCGGCGCTGGCTCGAGGGGCTGGGCGGAGAGCCCACGGTGATCCTCTGCGGCTCGAGCGCCCTGCTCATCGTCTCGCACTACCAGGGCTCGACCGGCTACATGAACGAGCTGCTCGGCGGCCGCATCGGCGATCACCCCGCCCGCCCGGCGCTCGGCTACTTCTGGTGGTTCGGCTCGTCGATCGTCATCTACGGGCTGATGCCGCTCGTCCTCTCGGTGGCGACCAGGGGCAGCTTCCACCGCAAGTACGGCCTCGGGCTCGGAGACTGGAAGGCAGGGCTCGCCATCACCGGCGTGTTCCTGGGCCTGATGCTGCCGCTCACCTTCTGGGCGAGCCGCTGGGCGTCGTTCCAGGGGCAGTACCCGCTCGCGGGGAACGCCGCCTACCTCTTGCAGCTCGGAGGCGGGAAGACGGAGTTCAGCCTGAAGCTCTTCCTCCTCTACGAGCTCGGCTACTTCCTCTACTTCCTGGCCTGGGAGTTCCTCTTCCGCGGCTGGATGCTGAACGGGCTGTTGCCGGCCTACGGGCGGGCCGGGGCGATCCTGGCGCAGATGGCGCCGTTCGCGGTGATGCACCTGGGGAAGGCGGAGCTCGAGGCCCTGGGCTCCATCGTGGCCGGCATCGCCCTGGGGTTGCTCGCCCTGCGCACCCGGAGCTGCTGGTACGGCGGGCTGATTCACGGCGTGGTGGCGGTGTGGATGGACGTGCTCTCGGCGTGGCCTGTCCTGATGAAGGGTGGACCCTGAGCGCGGGCTTGACTCGAGCGGCGCGGTGCCCTACTTGGCCGCCCGTGTTTCGCGTCGTCCCCCTCCTCGTCGTGCTCTTCGCGGCCCCCCTGGCCTGGGCGGAGACCACCGAGCTCGGGGCGCTCTTGCCCGACGGCTCGCACAAGGTGGCCGAGCACCGCTTCCGCTCCCCCACCGACTGGGAAGGGACGCTCAAGTTCTACTTCAAGAACTACCCGCCCAAGGACTTCCCCCGGCGCAACATCCTCAACCAGCCGGGCATCAAGGCCGTCCACATCGTCAATCCGTCAGGAAAGTCGCAGTGGGAGGGTCTGAACATCTCCGAAGCGAACGAAGAGGTTCGCATCTATGTTGTCCCGGCGGATACAGTTGGTAAGAAGAAGAAGTAGCCGCACAGCCTGAATATTGGGGAATCGTCCAACGGCTAGGACTCCAGACTCTGACTCTGGCTATCTAGGTTCGAATCCTAGTTCCCCAGCAAACGAAGGCCGCCGAGAGCAATCCCGGCGGCCTTCTTCATTTCGGGTCCGCGCGTCGACCGGCGCTCAGTGCGAGTGCCGGTGGTGCACGTCGGACCCGTGCTCGTGGGCGTGATCGAGCGGCTCGTGCTGATGCGGGTGCGAGTGCTCGCCGTCGACGGGATACGGGTGCTGGTGGGTGTGGTGCCCGTCGTCGTGACGGTGCGGGTGCTCGTGCTCGACGCGCTCGTGCCGGTGCCGGTGACCGTGACGCTCCGAGAGGTGCAACCAGACTCCGGCGGCGAAGAGCAGCGCGGCGAGGCCGGTGCGCGAGCTCAGCCCGGACGGCGCGATGAACAGCCCGAGGGCGGCGCCGATGAACGGCGCGAGCGCGAAGACGGAGGCCGTCCTCGCGGCGCCGATCTTGCGCTGGGCGAGGAGGTACAGCCGCAGGCTCACGCCGTAGCCCGTCGCCCCCGCTGCGAGCAGCACGGCGGCCTGCCACCCCAGGGGCATTGCCTCGCCCGAGGCCAGCGCCAACGCCAGCGTGAGCGCGGCGCCCAACGCGCCCTTCACCGCGACGACCGACGACGGCCGCAGCTCGGCCAGCCGTCGCGAGGCGGTGTTGTCGATGGCCCACGCCAGCGCGGCGCCGGCGACCGCGACGGCCCCCAGGGCATTCAGCCCCACCGGCCCGGTGTCGTGGACGACGAGCACGGCTCCGCCCACCACCATGAGCGCGACCGCGAGGAGCACTCGGCGGCCCAAAAACTCGCCGAACACCAGGCGCGCCAGGACCGCCGTCCACACCGCCTCGAGGTTGAGCAGGATTCCGCCGGTCACCGGGCCGGTGCGCTGCAGTCCCCACGCGAGGAGGGCCGGCGCCAGCGCCGCGCCGGCGACCGCCATCACAACCACCGTCCCGGCCGATCGACGAGTGAGCCCCGCCCCCGCCTCGGTCATGAAGAGCCTCTGAGCCAACGCCGCGGCGCTCGCCCCCGCGTACAGGAGCGACGCGGTGACGAAGGCGCCCACGCCTCGCCCCGCCCACCCCAGCACCGGAAGCGTGCCGCCAAAGGCGACGGCCGAGGCGAGGGCCAGCCCGACGCCCACGACGACCGGCCCACGCTGCGGTGAAGCGCTCACGGGGAGACCTTTCCGCGTCTGGCCCCATTGCGCCACGCCGAACGCGCGGGCGCTGCGCGGGTCAGCGCTTCACGCGCTCCTCTGGCGGCCGGTGCTTGCGAAACGCCCCGTACAGGACCAGGTCGTAGGCGACCTTGAGCGCGGCCCCGGCGACGAGCGGCGCGGCGAGCGAGGTGCCCTGCATCAGCGCACCGGCGAAGGCGGGGGCGACCGCCCACCCTCCGAGCCTCACCAGGTTGGTGACGCCCGAGGCGATGGTGCGCTCTTCAGGCTTCACCAGCGCCATTACGTAGGACTGCCGGGTCGGCACGTCCATCTCCACCAGCCCCTCCCGCACGAGGAAGAGCGCCGCCGCGATCGCGAAGGTCGGCGCGAACGCGACGGTGACGAGGAGGAGGCTCGACGGCAGGTGCGTGAAGACCATGGTGTTGACGAGGCCGATGCGCTTCGCGAGCCACGCGGCGCCGAGGTGAGACGCGGCGTTGGCCACGCGCGCGCCGAAGAACAGGGCGCCGACGATCGTCTCCTCGGCGCCGAAGCGGCGGGCGAAGAAGAAGGACAGCAACGACGCCGTGAGGAACCCGCCGGCGACGCTGTCGAGGCCGAAGAGCGCGGAGAGCTTCCAGAGCGCCCGCCGCGACTCGGGGGAGAGGCGTGCCGCGCGCGAGCGAGGCGGCGACTCGGCGGCCGGCGAGAGCGCGTGGGAGAGCACCGCCGTCGCGAGGAGCAGGACGACGTTCGCGGCCAGCACCAGCCGGAAGGAGGTGAGCTCTTCGACGCCGCCCCACCGCCGCAGGGCCAGAGGCGCCCCGGCCAGGAGCGCCCCCATCGCGTGACCCGCGTCCTGGAGCACGCTGTACCAGGCGAAGCCGAGCGTGCGGTCGTCGTCGCTGCCGGTCGCGGGGAGGATCGCCTGCTCGAGCACGAGCGCCGCGCCGCGATCGCGCCCCATGCCGTTCACCATGCCCGCGAAGGCGGCGACGGCGAGGACGCCGAGCTGCGTCGAGAGGCAGACGAGCGAGGTGCCCGCGGCGCCGGCGAGCGCGAGCGCCACCAGCGACGGGCGCCGGCCGAGCCGATCGCCCGCCACGGTCACGCCGAGGGCGGCCACCGCGGCCCCGGCCAGCCCCGCGCCCACCACCACGCCGACCTGCGCGGCGTCGAAGCCCAGCTTCGCCAGGTAGAGCCCCAGCAACACGCCGACCAGGCTCGTGCCGAGCGAGCGAAGGAACGCCGTTGCGTAGAGGATTCGGCGATCGCCCACCGTCGCCTCGAAGTCTACCGGCGCGTGACCGTGAAGTCGTCGAAGAGCACGACCGAGTCAGCCTTGCTCCACAGCCCGCAGCGACCCGCCGGCGCCGCGTCGAGCTTCTTCTCCAGCCTGAGCTGCCCGTCGAGCAGCACCCGGAGCGCCGTCCCCTTTCGCTCGAGCGTCAGGGTGTGCCACGCCTTGGTCGTGGTGCTCACGCCTCGCACCACGTCGATGATCGACCGCTTGCCCCGCACCACCTTGAAGAAGAGCAGGTTGTCCTCGAGTGCGTTGGCGCGGGCGGCGAGGTAGCTGCCGTCGGGCTTCACGTCGAACGCGATGCCGGCCCCCTGATCGATGCGCCCCGCCTGGGGGTAGAAGCGCACCGAGAGCGTGACGTCGTCGCCGGTGCAGTCGCCGCTCCACACCGAGAGCGGGAAGAACGCGAAGGCCTTCACCCCGTCGAGGAACTCCGCGTACCGCTCGCCGTACAGGTGCTTCGCCTGGTCGCCGAGGTTGGCCGACGGGGTGCCCTGCCTCCACTTGGAGCCGTCGACGAGCAGGCCCTTCTGCCCGCCCGCCTCTCCGACCCGCCAGTCGCCCACCACGGCCTCGAAGTCCTTCGCCGGGCCGCCCGGCGCGTCGGCGTCGAACGGGACCACGGTCGCGACCTCTTTCGCCACGCCGCCATCGGCGCTCGCGGCGAGCAGCAGCATCAGGAGCCTCGTCATCGACTGACCTCCAGGGGGAAGAGTGGATCGCGCGGCGTCATCGGGAGCGCCTCCGGGGCGGGCTCCGACAGGCGAGCACCCCGGCCGCGGCCAAGAGCCCAGGCACCAGGAGGTACGCCCACAGGAGCACGACGGTGCGCCGCGTGCCCTCCACCACGAGCGGGTAGCCGGGGTAGTCGGGCTGCTCCCACGACGGGAGGGGCCGTCCCGCGGCCTCGAAGATCAGCGTCGTCAGCTCACGCCGGCTGGTGGAGAAGGTCTCCCGCGACTGGGCGCCCGCGGAGACGCTGATCCGTCCGTAGCCCTCGGTGCGGTCCCCCTCGATCGCCGGCCTCCCGTCAGGCGGGAACTCGACCCTCGCGTCGGGCCGTGCGAGGCGCAGCCGGGTGAGGAAGTCGCGCTCGAGCTGCTGGCGGCGGGCGTCATCGCGATCCAGCTCGACCGTCACGGAGATCGGCTGCTCCAGGGCGCGGAGCTCGCGCACCGCCGCGGGCGGCAGTGACAGGCGCGTCAGCTCGGTGAGATCCCAGGCGCGCGACGAGCCCGCGCCAAAGAGGGCGACCCCGGCGAGCGCCACCCCGGCCAGCGCCACCGCCCGCCGGCGCGACGCCCAGGCCAGCGCGAACGCCGCGGCGGAGAGGCCGACGAAGAAGACGAGCCCGCTCAGGGGCACGATCCCCCGCTCGAAGGGCGCGAGCTGGGTCGACACCGAGAACCGGAGCGCCGCGCCGAGCCAGGCGAGCGCCGCGAGACCTTCGGAGGCGTCGATCGCCCAGCTCGCGATCACCACCACGAGGCTGGCCGCCAGCGCCTGGGCGAAGGTCCGCGCGAACGCCGCGGCGGCGAAGGACGCGGCGACGATCCACCCCAGCTGCAGGGCGTGGCCGAGCAACGCCACCAGCGTCTCGCCCGCCCCGAGGTGCCCTCCGAGCGCGACCCACGCGCCGAGCAGGAGCAGCGGCGCGACGAGCTGCAGGCTGCCGGCGGCGAGGGCGGCGGCCAGCTTGGCCGAGAGCACCGGGCGCGGCGAGCCCACCTGGAGAAGCAGGCTGTCCCAAGTCCGCCGCTCCTTCTCGATGGCGATGGCGCGGGCGCCGACGAGCGGCGCGAGGAGCGAGATCGCGACGGACAGCCCCCCCAGGGTCGGCGCCACGACGCCGAAGAGCGGGTCCAGCTCGCGGGCCATGAGCACGTTGGCGCCCACGGAGCGCGACGCCGCCGCGTAGAGATCGACCGCCAGCACGAAGCCATGGCCGACGAGCAGCGCCGAGAGCGCCGCTTGCAGCCACGCCAGCGGAGACCGCAGCGCGATGGAGAGCTCCCGCCGGAGCAAGAGCCCCTCAGGCCGCACGGCCAGCCCCGAGGAGCGCGAGGAAGACGTCTTCGAGCGACCCCGCCGCGAGGCCGGCCTGCCGCTTCAGCGCAGCGAGCGTCCCCACGGCCAGCGCCCGGCCCTCGTGCAACATGACGTACCGATCGGCGACCTTCTCGGCGTCGGCCAGCTGGTGCACCGACAGCAGCACGGCGGCGCCGCCCCGCGCCTTCTCTCGCAGCGCGCCAGCGACCTCCCTGAGCTGCACGGGATCGAAGGTGCCCAGCGGCTCGTCCATCACCACGAGCGGGCGCCCGCTGCAGAGCGCACCGTGCAGCATTACCCGCCTGGATTCCCCGCGGGACAGCGTGCCGCACCGTGCATCCGAGAGCCCGTCGAGGCCGAGGCGGTGACGGAGAGCCTGCGCCTCGGCGTGGCCCGCCCCGCCCAGCGCGCGCCCCAGCTCGAGGTGCTGGGCCACGGTCAGCTCGGCCGCGGGCGCGGGCTCGTCGGGCAGCCAGTACAGCGGCGCCGCCGTCACCTCGCCGTCGTGCGCGCTGAGGCCCACCGCCGCCTCGAGCGCGGTCGTCTTCCCGGCACCGTTGGGGCCGATGAGCGCGACGATCTCCCCGGCCGTGACCTCGAAGCTGACGGCGTGGAGCAGCGTCCGGCCACCGCGCCGCACCGACACCCCCTCGAGGGACAGGGCCACGCTCATGCTCGCTCCGAGTCTCCGGTGATCCGCCCCTTGCCGCGGGCCCGGACCCTAGCCCAGGCGGCCTCGCGCCGAACGGCCCGTCCCCTGTCCGCGCCGGAACGACCTTGCGCGACGCCGTCACGACAGGTGCCAGCCAGCCACTACGTGCCCCGGCCACGGCCGAGCCAGTCACCGTCGAAGCGGTGGCGGGCGCCGAGGATGCGGTCTTCCAGGCCGGCGCGAGCACGACGAGTCTCGATGGCCCTCGCCTCCCGCCGAGTCATCGAGGACACTCGCGCCCCATGAGCCGCGATCGCATGGCGGAGTTCTTCCGGGAGCGCACGCCCAAGTACACCGTCGCGCTCGTCTCCTTCGTGGGCCTCATCCTGTTGTTCCGGCGGCTGCTCGTGCTGCTGGCGTTCTTCGTGGCCTTCGAGCGCGCGCTCTTCTTCACCGCGGGGTGGCTGACGCGGCGCTTCAAGTGGTCGCGCACGGCGAGCTTCGGCGCGACGCTGGGCGCCTTCGCGGCGGGGCTGGCGCTGGTCTTGTGGCTCTCGGCGGGGCGGCTGGTGCACCTGCTGCTCGAGGCGCGCGAGAAGCTCCCCGAGCGCGTCGCGGCCATCAAGGAGAGCGAGGTCTTCCTGCAGCTCGAGCCGCACCTGCCCGACTCGGGCAAGATCGTGGAGAGCCTGCAGCACTACGCCGCCGACGTGGCGCACTCCGCCGCGCAGCTCGGCCACGTGGTGCTGATGGCGCTGATCGGGCTCATCCTCGCCATCGTCTACTTCCTCGACGAGGTGGCGGTTCGCGGCTTCTTCAGCGGCCTCGAGGCCGACAGCTTCAGCGGCACCCTCGCGCGCTGGTTCGGCCACCTCGCCGAAGCGGTGAGCCTGACGGTACAGCTCCAGATGATCGTCGCGCTCTGCAACACCATCTTCACCCTGCCCGTGCTGCTGCTCGTCGGCGTGCCGCACGTGCCGATCTTGATGCTCTT
This sequence comes from Archangiaceae bacterium, assembly GCA_037443525.1. Lineage (GTDB taxonomy): Bacteria > Myxococcota > Myxococcia > Myxococcales > Myxococcaceae > JBBIOE01. The sequence continues at coordinate 13,394 of JBBIOE010000128.1, forward strand.
CATCTTCCTCACCAGCCTCATCCCCGTGGTCGGGAACCTGATCAGCGGCGCGGTGCTGATCGGCATGGCCTTCCAGGCGAAGGGCTTCACCGGCGTGGTGATCTTCGCGGTGCTGACCTTCCTCCTGCACAAGGTCGAGGCGTACTACTTGAACCCGCGGCTCACCGCGCGGCACGTGCACCTGCCCGGGCTGGTGCTGATCATGAGCCTCATCGCCTGGGAGCACCTGCTCGGCTTCGTCGGGCTCTTCGTGTCTTTCCCCTTCCTCTACGTCGCGGGGCGCCTGCGCGCCGAGCTCATCGAGCTCGAGCCGAGCGGTGACAAGTCCGCCGCGCTGCCGGTCGCCTCGCCGTCGACGCCGGTGATGGCCCTGTCCGTCGCCGCGCCGCCGCCCCGGCCGGAGCCGGGCCCATCGCCGACCCTGCCCCTCGAGTCGCCGAAGGCCTGACCGAGAACTGGCGCCCGCTACAGGCTGCGACAGGATGCCGGGTGGACCTTCGCCCGGAGGAACGTGTGCCCACTCAACGCCGCGAGCGCCGCAGCAGTCGCCCCGAGGTCGCCTTGAGCCTCTACTTCGAGCAGCTCCGCGAGCGGGAGGAGCTGGACGCGGTCGCCCTCACCACCGCCGACGGGCTCTACATCTCGGGCTCGGGGCCGGTCGATCTCGCGCGGCTCGGCGCCGAAGGCTCGGCCACCAGGGGCTCGGCCTTCGAGTGGGAGCGCCGCACCGCCCACGTCCGCCGCTTCGAGCACCACGGCGTCCCGCTGGTGCTCACGTCCTGTGGCCGCGCGCTCTTCGGCGACGCCCACGCGCTGAGCATCGGCCGCATCCTGGGGTGAGGGCTGGCCGGCTTGACCTGAACGAGCGTTCAGGCATGCTGAGCGGCCGTGAAACCCACACCGATCTCGAACCCGCCGAACCCGTGGGCCGCGGGCACCGTCGAGTACCTCGAGGAGATCCCCCTCTCTCAGGTGGAGCTCTACGACGACGCGTCGAAGACGATCATCTCCACCAACGACAGCCCGGACATACCGTTCACCCACTCGGTGAACGCCTACCGGGGCTGCAACCACGGCTGCGCGTACTGCTACGCCCGGCCCGGGCACCAGTACCTCGACTTCGGCGCGGGCACGGACTTCGACACCAAGATCGTGGTGAAGCGCCGGGCGCCGGCCCTGCTGCGAGCGGCCTTCGAGAAGCCGTCGTGGAAGGGCGACCCGCTGACCTTCTCCGGCGTCACCGACTGCTACCAGCCGCTCGAGGCGTCGCTGAAGCTCACCCGCGGCTGCCTCGAGGTGTGCGCGGAGTATCGAAACCCCGTCGCGATCATCACCAAGGCGCCGCTCGTCGAGCGGGACCTCGACCTGCTGGTGAGGCTGAAGGCCGAGGCCGACGTGCGGGTGAACGTGAGCGTGCCGATCTTCGACGAGGAGCTGGCGCGGGCGATCGAGCCGGGGGTGGCGACGCCCAAGCGGCGCATCGAGGCCGTTCGCCGGCTGGCCGAGGCCGGGATCCCGGTGGGGGTGATGGTCGCGCCGATCATCCCCGCGGTGTCCGACGAGGGGCTGGCCGACGTGCTCGAGGCGGCGCGCGCGGCCGGAGCCACCACCGCCGGCTACATCCTCTTGCGGCTCCCGGGGCCGGTGAAGGACGTCTTCACCGAGCGCATCAAGGCCGCCCTGCCCTTGCGCGCCGAGAAGATCCTCGGCCGCCTCCGGCAGACCCGCGGCGGAGAGCTCTACCGCTCGAAGTTCGGCGAGCGCATGAAGGGCACCGGTGAGTACGCCGACGCCATCGCCCAGGCCTTCGAGGTGACCGCCAAGCGCCTCGGCTTCTTCGAGCACCCACCGCTGCGCACCGGCACCTTCCGCCGGCCCCCGAAGGTCAGTGCCCAGCTCGGCCTCTTCGGCTGACGTCTCGTCGTCTCGGAGCGAAGGGAACCTGCCGTGAGAGGGTGAGCGAAGGAGAGACTCCGTTCAGCCCGAGCGGCGTGGTGAGGATGTGACGAATCATGAGGAGCGGAGTCGAAGGGCCAAGGCGACTGAACGGTCGAAAGATGGCGTAGCCTTCGGGCTCGATGCCCGTCCGCCCCGCCGCGCTCGTCCTTTTGCTGACGCTCTCGCCCCTCGCGGCGTGGGCAGATCTGCCGCCGCACCAGCTCGACGGCGCGCTCGGCACGGCCGTCATCGTCGCTCCGGGGACGATGCTCTCGGGGCGCTTCGGGTTCGAGTTCTTCGGCTTCCTGACGGTCTCGCTGCGGGCCTTCGGCATCCTCGGCGCCAGCTCGCAGGCCTGGGGTGCCTTCCCGGAGCTGCGGCTCCACTACCCCGGCCACCTGGTGAAGCCCTACCTCACCGTGGCCACCGGCGTGGCGCAGGTCCTCGCCGCGCCGTCGCCCGCCGACGGCTCGGTGCACTTCGCTCTCGGCCTCTTCCTCGCCACCAGCCTGGGCGTCGCCATCGAGCTGGGCCAGTTCGATCTCGGCGCCGAGGGCGGCATTCAGGTCTACGCCGACGGCTTCCACGCCACGCTGTTCCCCGACGGGACCTTCCGCGCGATGCCCGCGGGCGTGGCGCTCTTCACCTTCGGCTACCGCTTCCCCAAGCGGGGCTGGTTCGATTGGTGACGTGCATCGGGCTCTGAGTCACCCAGAGGCGCCGGCGCGTTCCACCGGGGCGCGGCAGCCCGGGCAAACGGTCGTGTCCTCGGCGAGGCGCACCGCGCAGCGCCCGCAGCCCCACGGCGCGGTCTGCCTCCCGACGAGCGCGCCCACCACGGCGAGCGCGAGGCCGACCGCCTGCCCGACGCCCGCCGGCAGCACCAGCAGCAGCAGACCACCCAGCGCGCCGCCGACGGCCGCGCCGATGGCCGCCCGCTGCGGCCGGTTGATCTTCACCCGCGGGACGGCCCCGTCGCTCACGCGCCCGCCTCTCCCGAACGGCTCACCAGACGGTGCAGCGATCGGCGCCGGTGCGGATCATCTTGGCCTTCTCGCCGCACATGAAGGCCGTCTTGAAGGCGTCGCTGTTGCCGAGCGGGCCGTTCACGCGCCAGTAGGGGTTGGCGTGGGGGTCGGTGGCCGCGCGCATGCGGGCCATCTCCGGGCGCACCTTGGTGCACCACGACTGCGCGAACCCGAGGAAGTACTGCTGCGACAGATCGTAGCGGTACTTGCTCGCGTCGTCGGCCTGGCCCTTCTTCGCGTACCAGCTCTGCATCGCCGCGTGCGACAGCTTGAGGCCGCCCAGGTCCGCCACGTTCTCGCCCAGGGTCAGCGCGCCCTTGAGCTTCACGTCGTCGACCGCCACGTAGCCGTCGTACTGCTTCTTCACGCACTCGGCGCGCTCGACGAAGTTCTTGCCCGAGGTCTCGCTCCACCAGTCCTTCAGGTTGCCGTCGACGTCGAACTGCCGGCCCTCGTCGTCGAAGCCGTGGGTGATCTCGTGACCCACCACCATGCCCATGGCGCCGAAGTTCACCGCGTCGGTCGCGTCCTTGTTGAAGAAAGGCGGCTGCAGGATACCGGCGGGGAAGACGATCTCGTTCTTCGGCGGCTCGTAGTAGGCGTTCACCGTCGGCGGCGACATCAGCCACTCGGTGCGATCGACCGGCTTGCCGATCTTCGCCAGCTGCCGCTTCGACTCGAACTTCGAGGCCTCGACGACGTTGGCGAAGAAGGTCTTCCTGTCGGTCTTGAGCGACGAGTAGTCGCGCCACACCGAGGGGTAGCCGATCTTGTTGTTGCCGACCATGCGGCCGACCTTCTCCAGCGCCGCCTTCTTGGTGGCCTCGTCCATCCACGCCAGAGCGCCCAGGTTGGTCTCGAAGGACCGCTGCAGGGCCTCGACCATCGCCGAGGTGCGCGCCTTGCTCTCCTCGCCGAAGTAGCGCTTCACGAACTCGCGGCCCACCGCCTCACCGAGCGCGGCGTCGGCGAAGGCCACGCACTTCTTCCAGCGGGGGCGATCTTCCTTGGCGCCGGTGAAGCTCTTGGCGGTGAACTTGAACGCCGCGTCCTGGAACTTCTTGGGCAGGGAAGGCACCGCGCCGCGCAGCATCACCCAGGTGAGGTAGGGCTTGAGCACCTCGGGCTTGGTGTCCTTGGCGATGGCGCCGAGCTCCTTGAAGTACGGCACCGAGTTCACGTTGATGGCCGTGACGTCCTTCGCGCCCAGGGCGGTGAAGTAGGCGTCCCAGTTGAAGTCCGGCGCGGCCTCCTTGAGGCCCTTGCGATCGACGCGGTTGTAGAGCTTCTGCGGCTCGCGGCGCTCCACCTTGGTCTGCGAGACCTTCGCCAGCCGGGTCTCGAGGGCCATGATGGTGTCGGCGTCCTTCTTGGCGGCCTCCGGCTTCTCGCCGTAGAGCGCGAGCATCTCGGCGACGTAGGCGAGGTAGTCGTCGCGGATGGCCTTCTTCTTCGCGTCGTCGTCCGTGTAGTAGTCGCGGTCGGGCAGCCCGAGGCCGTTCTGATCGAGCCCGGCGATCACCTCCGCCGAGTTCTTCAGGTCCTGCTGGGCCATCACGTCGAAGAAGGCGAACACGTTCATCGCGTGGAGGGTGCCGACGGCCTTGGCGAGCTCGGTCGCGTTCTTCACCGCGGCGAGCTTCTCGATCTGCTTCTTCACCTCGGGGAGCGAGGTCTCGAGCTTCGCCTCGTCGGTGCAGGTCGCGTAGAAGTCGCCCAGCGCCTTGGCGAACGGCGCGTCCTTGGAGAGCTTGTTCTGCGCGGCCTCCTCGAGGATGCCCTTCAGGTACTGCTCGTTGCGCTCGGCGATGGTGACGAAGCCTCGCGAGTAGAGGGCGCGGTCGGCGGGGATCTCGGTCTTCGCCATCCAGCCGCCGCAGGCGTACTGGTAGAAGTCGGTGCACGGGTCGGCGGCCAGGTCGAAGGCGGCCTCGTCGAGGCCCGGCGGCAGCGGCTTGGCGGCGTCGATGACGAGCTTCGGCTCGGGCGGCTTGGGCGCCTCCACCACGGGAGCGCCGGCGTCCACGGGCGCGGCGACGGCGGGGGCGGGCTTGGTCTCGGCCTGGGGCGTCACGCAGGCGGCGAGCACGACCAGCGCGGGCAACACGATTCGGAACATGAGGGGACCTCGGGAAAAGAAAGACCGGCGGACCCTATTGCGAGGGACCGCCGGAGTCAGCGTCAGAACGAACAGGCCGACCGAACGTCTCGGCCGGCCGGGAATAAGGAGCGCGGAGCGAGCTGCGGGCTACCCGCCGAGCAGGCCCTTCTTCAGCTCCTCGTCGACCGGCGCCTTGCCCAGGTAGACGCTCCACAGGGCGTCGGCGAAGTCCTTGCCCTCGGCGGTGAACGACTTGCCGCCGGCGGCGATGGTGGTGCCCTTGCCCGGCACGTAGACCAGGGAGAGCACCTCGCCCTCCTTCAGGTCGACCACCACGTCCATGAACTTGTCGAGGCGGTCCTTGAGCTGCGGCATCTTGTCGCCGGCGTTCTTCTCGAAGCCCGCGCGGATGGCGTCGACGATTGCCTTCTTGTCCAGGTCCCGCATCATGTGCAGGTCGATGCGGCGCACGCCGTCGGCGGCGAGGATGGCGGCGGGGTCCTTGCTCTTGGTCTCCAGGTAGAGGCCGGCGACGTAGACCTTGAAGATCACCTTGGTGCGCAGGCCCATGCCGTTGAGCTTGAGCTCCTTGCCTTCCACCGTGACGGTGTCGGCCATCTTCACGCCCTTGAGCTCACCGGCGAACGCGAGCGACGACAGCATCAGCGACAGCATGACGAGCTTCTTCATGATCGGATTCCTCCCCATCAACCGTTGTGCGCTGCGAACGCCTCCATGAACGACACCAAGGTCTTGATGTCGCCTTCGGACACGGCGTTATACGCGCTGACGCGAATGCCACCAGCAGTTCGGTGACCTTTGAGGCCCACCATGCCGGCCGCCGTCGCCTCCTTCACGAACTTGTCCTCGAGGGCCTCGGACGGAAGGCGGAAGACGATGTTCATCTGCGAGCGGGAGGCCTTCTCCACCGGCGCCCGGTAGTAGCCGGAGAGCCTGTCGAGGCAGCCGTAGAGCAGCTCGGCCTTCTTGGTGTTCCGCGCCTGCATGCCGGCCAGGCCGCCCTGCCCTTCGATCCACGCGAGCACGTTGCGCACCAGGTAGACCGAGAAGGTCGGCGGCGTGTTGTAGAGCGAGTCGTTCTCGGCGTGGGTCTGGTAGCGGAGGATCTTGGGAATGTCCTTTCGCCCCCGCGCGAGGAAGTCCTTCTTCGCGATGGCGACCACGATGCCCGAGGGCCCGACGTTCTTCTGCGCTCCGGCGTAGAGGAGATCGAAGCGGCTGACGTCGATGGGCCGGGAGAGGAAGTCCGACGACATGTCGCAGACGTGCGGCACCGCGCCGGTGGAGAGCGGCGGGTGGAACTGGGTGCCGTAGATGGTGTTGTTCGAGGTGGTGTGGACGTAGGCCGCGCTCGGGTCGAACGAGACCTCGCTCTGCTTCGGCACGCGCACGTAGCGGCCGTCCTTCTCGGCGGTGGTCGAGGCCACGCGCGGAGTGCCCACGAGCTTCGCCTCGTCGAGGGCCTTCTCCGACCAGATGCCGGTGAGGACGTAGTCGGCGCTCTTGCCGGCCAAGAGGAAGTTCATCGGCACCATCGCGAACTGCAGCGACGCCGAGCCGCTGAGGAAGAGCACCTGGTGCGTGTCAGGCACGCCGAGGAGCTTCACCAGCCGCGCCTTCGCCTCCTGGTGAACGGCGTCGTAGACCTTGCCGCGGTGGGAGTGCTCGAGGATCGACATGCCCGAGCCCTCGAAGTCGATGAGCTCGTCGCGAGCGCGCTCGAGAGCGGGGAGCGGGAGTCCTGCGGGGCCGGCGTTGAAGTTGATGACGCGCATGGGGAGATAGGTAGCACTCAGACCGCGCGGTGCACGGCTTCCTGAAAGAGGGGCGCGACGTGCTCGGAGTCGTTGAGCCGCACGAGTTGCAAGGCGTTCGTGTCCGCGCCGCTGAGCGCGTTGAGGGAGGTGGGCGCCTGGCGGAAGGTCCACACCCGCTCCAGCGGCAGGCCGAGCACGCGGCAGAGCAGCACCCGGTTCACCGCGTCGTGGGCCACCACCAGCACCGTCTCGTCGGCGCCCACGCCCGCGCAGGCGCGCACCAAGGCCGGCCAGGCGCGGCGCAGCACCTGCTCGAGCGACTCGCCGCCCGGGCCAGCCTGGAGGTCGGGCGGAGGGGCCTTCTTCCAGGCGTCGAAGAGCTCGGGGTCGGCGGCGCGAATCTCCGAGGCGAGCTTCCCTTCCCAGCCACCGTGGGAGATCTCGCGCAGGCCGTCGTCGAGGGTGAGCATCGAGGCGCGGGCGCCGAGGGCCAGCTCCGCGGTGCGGCGGGCGCGGCTGAGCGGCGAGCACACCGCGCGGTGGATGGGCAAGCCGAGCAGACGCTTCCCCAGCTCGCGCGCCTGCGCCTCGCCGGTCTCGGAGAGCGGAATGTCGGTGTGGCCCTGGTAGCGGCCCTCCTTGTTCCAGGAGGTCTCCCCGTGGCGGCAGAGAAGAATGTTCATGGCGGTGCAGATAGCACGGCCGCTCCAAACCGCTACGGCACCCAGCGCCAGGTGTTGAAGCCGTCGAAGAGCGTCACGCGCTGGCGGGCGGCGTCGTACGCGAGCGCGCAGGACCCGTGGGAGAAGAATCCCGGGAAAGGGGTGGTGCCGGGCTTACGGAGCGTCCAGTCGGTGCCGTCCCACTCCCACGTCTGGGGCAGACTCGTCCAAATCAGGATGTCGTCGCCGCCGAAGAGCACCACCCGCTGGCGCGCCGGGTCGTCGGCCAGCCCGCACACGGTGCGCAGGTACGGCGCCGTCACCGGCTGGCGCTTACTCCACGAGCCGCCCTGCCAGACCCACGTCTCCGAGGGGTAGCCGTTGCTCGGCACGACGACGGCGATCACGGCCTGGCGAGCAGCGTCGTAGGTCATCGCCCAGTCACCCGCTGGGAGCGGGCTGCCGGGAGCCTGGGCTGCCCACGCCGCGCCGTCCCAGGCCCAGGTGGCTGCGACAGGAGCTCCCGAGGTCCCGGGATTCGTCACGAGCAGCGTTCGCGCCTGCGTCGGATTCCAAGTCATCGCCGCGGCGCCACCCGCCGGCACGCTCGACGCCGGAGCGAGAGACCAGGTCGTGCCGTCCCACTCCCAGGTGTCGGTCGATGGGCCAGGGTGCTGGGCGCCTCCGTGCAGCACGACCCTCTGGCGGAGCTCGTCGTAGGCCATTCGGTGGAACCGCGAGGCCGGGGGCGCGGTCGCGGGCCGGCGCTCGAGCCACGCCGCGCCGTCCCATTCCCAGGTGTCTGCGAGCCAGGGCTCGAGCACGCCCAACGGGGCGAGGCGGAGGCCGCCGAACAGCACGATCTTCTGTCTCGCACCGTCGTAGGTCAGGTCGAAGTCGTCGCGAGGAGCTGGCGTGGGGCCTGGCCCGCGCGGCGACCACCTGCTCCCGTCCCACCCCCAGGTGTCCGACAGCTCGAGCTGCGAGCCGCTCGACGCCAGGCCCCCGAAGAGCACCACCTCGCCGCGCGCGGCGTCGTAGGCCATGGCCGCCCTGAGCCGTGGGCCGGGCGCTGTGGCCGGCCTTTGCTCGGTCCACGTCTGGCCGTCCCACTCCCAGGTGTCGTCCGACGGCGCGCCGGAGCGCGTCTGGCCTCCGAA
>JBBIOE010000129.1:0-21990 GCA_037443525.1 Archangiaceae bacterium
GCTTGAGCACCGAGAGGAGCCCGCGCAGCGCCAGCCGCGTCGGCTCGAAGGCGTCCATCGCGCGCAGTACCTCGAGGCGGCGGCCCAGCGGCAGCGAGGCGAAGCGGCGGCCCTGGGTGGCGACGCTCGTCCCCTCCAGCGACAGCGTCAGCGCGCGGAAGCCGTGCGCCATCGCCGTGGGGTACGCGGCCAGCCCGGTCTCGAGCTTGAGCACCGTGCGCGCGTCGGCGCCGGGTAGGCGCCGCCCCGGAGGCAGCGCCGCCTCGGCCAGGGCGGTGAGGAGCCGGTGCTCGGTGGAGGTGAAGAGGCTCATGGAGCGCGCTGGAACCTGGCCTCCAGCGCCTTCCGCGCCCCGGTGGAGAACGGCAGCCACGAGGCGAGGAAGCCGGGCAGGTCGGTGAGCGAGAAGCTCAGGTCGCCCCAGGCCTTGAGCGCGCCCTTGGCGTCGGTGAGCTCGATGGGCAGGGTGGTCATCGAGCTGACCGGAGAGAGCAGGCGCGGCCGCTTCTCTCCCTTGAGCTCCCAGTCGCCGCCGGTAGCCGGGAAGCGCACCCGGTAGCGAATGAAGCGCAAGGTCGGCGAGATGATTAGCGTGCCGGTGGCCTTCGCGTCCTGAGCCCACGGCTCCGCCCGCGCCAGGCCCTCCAGGCGGAAGTAGCCCGCGCCCTCGCCCCGCGCCGACACATCGAACTGCACCGGGTGCGAGTGGCCCAGCTCATCCTTCAACGTGCCGCGCATGGTCTCGACGAACGACGGCTGCATGGGGGCTCCTGTTCAGACGACGGGGAGAGAAGGGTCGGGCTCGTTGCGCAAGAACTCGAGCGCTCCGCCGTGGGCGCTCTTGCAGGTGAAGGCCGGCCCGTCCTTGGGCCGCACCTCGAGCAGCACGTCGGCGAGCTTGGTGTTGAAGCAGTAGGAGACGCGCCCGTTCGGGCTCCGGTAGCCCAGGCACGCCATCGGCCGCCCGCGCCCGTCCATGCGCAGCCGCGCCTCGCCGTCCTTGCCCCACAGCCGCACGGTCCAGCGGTTCGGCGTGACGGTGACGCTCTGGTTCCAGGTGTCGAGGAGGCGGTCGAAGCGGAAGACGCGCTCGCCGCGGCGCACCGTCATCAGCGAGAGGCGCGGGCTGTCGCGACCGGCGAGCTTCACCCGGCCGGTGCCCGCCTCCACCATGGTCGCCGGCGCGCCGGCCGTCCCCGGAAACACGCACTGCCCCCAGGCGTACTCGGGCGGGTGCTCGGTGCCCCAGTTGTGGCCCTGCATGCCGTCCCAGCCGTCGACCTTCACCTTGGCCCAGGGCAGCTCGACCACGCCCTGGAAGTGGAGCCACGGCGAAGGGGTGTTGAACTTGAGCCGGGGCAGCGGGCCCTCGCGCAGCGCCCGCCAGCGGAAGAGCGACAGGGGCTCGGCGACCTTCGACTCGTCGGCGCTGAAGGAGAGGTCGAAGCGCACCTTCCCCTTCGCGTCGTCGACGCTGCCGCGGGCGTGGCCTCTTGGCGCGAGGCGCAGGTCGAAGGTCCCCGCGTGCACGTCGACCCCGCCGTCCCCGGGCTCGAAGCGCGCGGTCTCCAGCGGCTGGGTGTCCCGGTGCGCCAGCGTCTCGTTCTTCTCGCCGTCGAACCAGATGAGCCAGGTCTCCGCCACCGCCGCGCCCTCCAGCGGCGCGAACACCGTCGCCTTGAGCCAGAGGGCGAGCGGGCGGGTGGGGTGGTTGAGCCTCAAGAAGTAGCTCTCCACGTGCCCGTGCTGGTCGCGGAAGCGGAAGGCGTTGGGGTCGGCCTCGGTGGCCGGCCGGACGAGGGAGCCCAAGTTCATGCCCGTGCCTCCAGTGTCTCCAGCGCCGTGCGCGCGTGGGCCCGCATCGCCTCCGCCGCCCCGCGCGAATCTCTCGCGCGAATCGCCTCCACGGTCTTCTTGTGGTGCACCGGGTCGAAGACGCCCTTGGCGTAGAGCGAGAGGAACTGCTCGCGGCCCTTCAGGTACACGTCCTTCACCACGTTGGAGAACAGCCCCATCACCCGGTTCCCCGAGATGGTGATCAGCTCCTGGAAGAAGTCGTAGTCGAGCTCCTGCAGCAGCTGCGGCTTGCCCTTGGCGTCGATCATCTTGCGCACCAGCTCGTCGAGGCGGTTCATCGACGCGGCGTCGGCCTTCTGCGCCGCCTGCTCCGCGCACCAGCCCAAGAGCATGGCGCGGATCTCGTGCACGTCGGAGAGGATGGTCGGATCCACCTTCCCCGTCGCCTCCATCAGGTGCGGCAACAGCTCCAGGCCCGCCGAGAGCAGGAAGTCCGTCACCCGCGTCGCCCCGCCCTGGCGAATCTGCACCAGGCCCCAGGCCTCCAGCCGCTTCAGGGCCTCGCGAATCGACGAGCGGTTGACGTCGTACTTCTCCGCCAGCTCCCGCTCCGAGGGCAGCGCGTCGCCGGGCCGGAAGCGCCCCTTCACGATGGAGCTGCGCAGGGTCTGAGCGATGCGCTCGGCGACGCCGCGACGTGGGGTGGGCTCGCTCATGACTGGTCCGACCAGTAACACGCGCCCTGGCCGGTTTTCAACCCACCGGGGTCCGTTGACGCAGCGCGGAGGCCGTGCCAACAGTACGCTCTGGTCCGACCACTGGGAGACGAACATGACGACCGTCACCGAAGTGCGCTCCACCTACGAGCGCCTCTTGAAGGGCTACCGCACGAACTCGAACCCCACCGCCGAGGAGCGGGAGGACCGGCTCGACCGCCTGGAGCGCCTCTTGATGTCCCGCGCGGACGACTTCGCGAAGGCCGCCGACGAGGACTTCGGGGGACGCTCGCTCCACGAGACGCTGCTGGCCGACGTGGTGCTGACGCTCGACTCGGTGCGGGTGGCGAGGAAGCGCGTCCGCCAGTGGATGAAGCCCAGGAGCGCCGAGGTGAGCCCGCTCTTCGCCCCCTCTCGGGCCTACGTGGAGCGCGTGCCGCTGGGCGTGGTGGGCGTCATCGCCCCGTGGAACTACCCGGTGAACCTGGCGCTGGGGCCGCTCTCGGCGGCGCTGGCGGCGGGCAACCGCGTCCTCTTGAAGCCGTCGGAGGTGACCCCGCGGGTGTCGGCGCTCTTGGCGTCCTCGCTCCGCGACGCCTTCACCGCCGAGGAGGTGGGCGTGGTGGAGGGCAACCACGAGGTGGCGCGCGCGGTGACGGCCCTCCCGCTCGATCACCTGCTCTTCACCGGCTCGACGCGGGTCGGCCTCGAGGTGGCGCGGGCCGCGGCGGAGAACCTGGTGCCGGTGACGCTGGAATTGGGCGGCAAGTCGCCCGCGCTGCTCATGCCCGACTACCCGGTGGCGCTGGCGGCCGACCGGCTGGCGGTGGGCAAGCTCTTCAACGCCGGGCAGACCTGCATCGCGCCGGACTACGTGCTGCTCCCGCGCGGGAAGGAGGAGGTCTTCGTCGAGGCCTTCTCGGACTCGGTGAAGCAGCACTTCGGCGACGCGATGCGCTCGAAGGACTACAGCGCGGTGGCGTCGGAGCGGGCGTTCTCGCGCATGAAGGCGCTGGTGGCCGAGGCGCGCGAGGGCGGGGCGCGGGTGGTGGAGCTGGGCCGGGTGGAGGAGGGCTCGCGGCGCCTGCCGCCGACGCTGGTGCTCGGCGCCAGGCCCGGCATGCGACTGCTCGAGGAGGAGATCTTCGGGCCCATCCTGCCGGTGCTGACCTACGACTCGGTGAATCAAGCGCTGGACGCGGTGCGCGCGGGGCCGAGGCCGCTGGCCTTCTACTGCTTCGACGAGAACGTGGACCGGGCGCGGCAGACGGTGAGCCAGGTGGTCTCGGGCGGCGCGGTCATCAACGACACGCTGGTGCACTTCGCCCAGGAGCACCTGCCCTTCGGCGGCGTCGGCCACAGCGGCATGGGGCGCTACCACGGCGAGTGGGGCTTCGAGACCTTCTCGCACCAGCGGGGCGTGCTGGTGGCGAGCCCGCTCTCGGCGGCGCGGAAGGTGCTGGCGCCGCCCTACGGGAAGCTGATGGACGCGGCGGCGAAGGCGGTCTTGGGCGCGGTGGGCCGCTTCCTCGCCTGAACGGCTCCCGTTCACCTTGAGCGGAGTCGAAGGGTGCCGAACACCGTCACCGTCCGATGACCAGCCACGGCACCGCACCGCCTGCGGCCACGCCGAACGCCAGACGCCGTTCCTGCGCCCACGCTCCCTGGCAGAGCCGCTGCAACCCTTCCGCGGCATGAACGTCCACGTTCTCTACCGGGGCTTCTGGGCTCGTCCGGTCCCCGCCCTCGCCTGCCAGGTGGTGGCCATCGCCGCCTGCGCGCGGTTCGCCCGGCCTCCGCAGGCGCTCCTCTCCGCGCGCCCGGTCGCGGCCGTCGCGCTGGGCCTCGCCGGCTGGACCCTCTTCGAGTACCTGCTCCACCGCTTCGCCATGCACGGCCCGCGGCGGCTCTGGGAGCTGCTTCACAAGGAACACCACCAGCTCCGCGCGATGGAGGAGAAGGACCACTTCCTCTTGCACCCCTTCGTCGGCGTGCCGGCGTTCGCCCTCGTGGCGTGGGCCGGCGCTCACCTGGTGCCGCTGCCCGCGATGCTCGGCTGGTGGGCGGGCTACGTCGTCTACGAGCTCTTCCACTTCATGCACCACCACCCCGGGCTCACCGCCTGGGCGGCGCGCCTGCCGTACCTGCGCCACAACGTGGGCCTGCACGTCGTCCATCACCTCCGGCACGCGTCGCGGAACTACGGCGTCACCACCTCGCTGTGGGACCGCGTCTTCGGCACCTACCTGTCGCCCCTGGAGGCGGAGCTCCCCACGGCGGGAGCTCCGCACCACCGCCTCATCAGTCGTTCCCCTTGATGCAGGCGATGGGCTTCAGGCGCCGGTGCACCGTGGCGAGGCCGGACGTCTCCACCGACTCGAGCACTTCGCGAAGGTCCTTGTAGCAGGGCCCCGACTCGTCGAGCGGCGTGTTCCGGGTGTTGAGCAGCACCCCGAGCTTCGCCAGGCGCAGGTCGGTCGCCTTCTGGTCGAGCTCCCGCCGTGCCGCGCCGCGCGACAGCCGCCGGCCCGCGCCGTGGTTCACCGAGTAGATGGACTCCGCCGCCCCGTCTCGAGCGAAGAGAATCGCCGAGCCGGTCTCCATCGAGCCCGGAATCAGAATGGGGTGCCCGGTCGCCTTCCACACCGTGCCCTCCAGCGCCGGGTGGCCAGCGGGGAAGGCGCGGGTCGCGCCCTTGCGCGCCACGAAGCGGCCGTTCTCCTGCTGAATCAGGTTGTGGGAGATCTCGTAGTAGATGCTCGCCTCGCCGCCGAACACCTCCTCCACCGCCTCGCACACCGCCTCGCCGATGAGCACCCGGTTGGCGATGGCGAAGTTCGCCGCCATGTTGTGCAGGTTCCAGTAGGCGTGCCCGAGCGCCGAGGAAGCGTCGAGCCACACGTGGTCCTCGTTCTTGGACGCGAGCCCCAGCGCCGCCGCGCCCTCCACGAAGAAGCGCTTGGCGATGTTCCACCCGAAGCCGCGCGAGCCGGTGTGGAGCATCACCCAGACCCGGCCATCCTCATCGAGCTGCATCTCGCAGAAGTGGTTGCCGCCGCCGAGCGAGCCGAGCTGGCCCCGCTTCTCCCAGGCGCGCTCCGGGACGTCGACGGTGTCGTCCTCCACCGGCACGCAGGCGCGCTCCGCCACGTCGCTGGTGCGCCCGAGCGCCCGGGCCCCGTGTCGCAAGACCTCCGGCACGCGCTTCGAGGGCAGCCTCCGCGCGCCCGCCTCGCCCACGCCCACGCCGATGCGGCGCACCACCGCGTCGATCCAGTGGCGCCGCTTCTCCTTGTCCGCCACGTCTTCGGCGGTGAGCGAGGTCGACAGCTGCACCATGCCGCAGCCGATGTCGTAGCCGGCCGCGGTGGGGAGCAGGGTGCCTTCGGTCTCGATGGCCGTGCCGATGGGCACGCCGTAGCCGACGTGGCAGTCCGGGGTCACCGCCACCCGCGTCGCCCCGGGGAAGGAGGCCGCGTTCACCACCTGCGCGAAGACCGCCTCCTCCACGCCGCCTTCGCCGAAGAGCAGCGCGTCGGAGAGGAAGAGGTGCGCGTCGCACCGCATGGTCTTGCGCTTCGGCAGCACCCAGTGCGCCGGACCCGCCTTCTCGAGGGTGTTCTTCCAGCTCATCACGATCGCCTCTAGGGAGCCGGCGCGACGCAGATTGTGCCGGGAATCTGACGGCTTGGGCATCGCCTCGCCGAACGCCTTGCGACGCCCGGGAGCCTGCGTCACCTCTGTTTCATGAGCACGGCGGAAGCGGCCCTTGGCCTCACCTCGGCGGAGGCGGCGCGACGCCTCGCCGCCGACGGGCCCAACGAGCTCATCCGCGGCAAGCGCAGGTCGCGCCTGATGGTGTTCCTCGGGCAGTTCAAGTCGCCGATGATCCTCCTGCTCCTCGGTGCGGCGGGCGTGGCGGGCTTCCTCGGCGACGTCACCGACGCGGTGGCCATCGTCGCGGTGGTGGTGCTCAACGCGGTGGTGGGCTTCCTCGAGGAGTCCAAGGGCGAAGAGGCCATCCGCGCGCTGCGCGACCTGACCGCCCCGCGCGCCTCGGTGCTGCGCGACGGCCGGGTCGCCGTCGTCCCCGCCCGGGAGGTGGTGGTCGGCGACGTGCTGGTGCTCTCGGGCGGAGACCTGGTCGCCGCCGACGCCACCGTGGTCGAGGCCCACCGGCTCACCACCAGCGAGGCCACGCTCACCGGAGAGAGCGCGCCCATCGAGAAGCGCGTCGAGCCCGCGCCGCCGGGAGCTCCGCTCGCCGAGCAGGTGCACCGCGTCTTCATGGCCTCGCCGGTGCTCGACGGCACCGGCCGCGCCGTCGTCACCGCGATCGGCATGGGCACCGAGCTCGGCCGCATCGCCAACCTCCTCGAGTCCACCGTCGAGGAGGACACGCCGCTCCAGAAGCAGCTCGCCCGCGTGGGCCGCTCGCTGGTGTGGCTGTGCCTGTTGGCCGTGGCCGCGGTGGCGGTGCTCGACCTGGTGCGCGGCAAGCCCCTGCTCGATCTCTTCATCTTCTCCATCTCCCTCGCCGTGGCGGCGGTCCCCGAGGGGCTGCCGGCCATCGTGACCATCGCGCTGGCGGTGGGCGTGCAGCGCATGGCCAGGCGCCGCGTGCTGGTGCGGAACCTCCCCGCGGTCGAGGCGCTGGGCAGCGCCACCGTCATCGCCACCGACAAGACCGGCACGCTCACCACCGGCCAGATGGTGGTGCGAGAGATCTGGGGCGAGAAGGCCGAGGTGCTGCGCGTCGCCGCCGCCTGCTGCGACGCCGAGCTGAAGGAGGACGGGACCGCGGTGGGAGACCCCACCGAGGTGGCCATCCTCGAGGCCGCGCGCGCGGTGGGCCTCGACCGGCGGACGCTCGAGCGCGAGAACCCACGCCTCGGCGAGAACCCCTTCGACTCGACCAGGAAGCGCATGTCGGTGCACCGCGCCGACGGCGCGCTGTTCGTGAAGGGCGCCATCGACACGCTCCTGCCCTTGTGCGTGGGGCGGCCCGACGAGGCCTCCCAAGTGGCGGCGACGTTCTCCGACCGGGGCTTGAGGGTGCTGGGCGTGGCCAAAGGGGTCGGGCCCGAGGAGCGCGACCTGACTCTGGTGGGGCTGTTGGGGCTGGCCGATCCGCCGCGCCCATCGGCGGTGCTGGCCCTCGCCGACGCCCGGCAGGCCGGCATTCACGTGGTGATGATGACCGGCGACCACCCCCGCACCGCCGAGGCCATCGCGCGCGAGATGAAGCTCGTCGTGACGGGGGAGTCGAGCGAGGGCCGCGTCTACGCGCGCGTCACGCCCGAAGACAAGCTGCGCATCGTCAAGGAGCTCAAGGCCAAGGGGCACCTGGTGGCGGTGACCGGCGACGGCACCAACGACGCGCCCGCGCTCAAGGAGGCGCACGTCGGCATCGCCATGGGCCAGACCGGCGTGGAGGTCACGCGCGAGGCGGCCGACCTGGTGCTCGCCGACGACGACTTCGCCAGCATCATCGCCGCGGTGAAGGAGGGGCGCGGCATCTTCAAGAACATCCGCAAGTCGCTCGTGTACCTGCTGGGCGGCAACGTGGCCGAGCTGCTCCTGGTCGGCGTGACCGCGGCGCTGGCCTTGCCCCTGCCGCTGTTGCCGCTGCACCTTTTGTGGATCAACCTGGTCACCGACTCCCTGCCCGCGCTCGCGCTGGGGGTCGACCCGGTGACGGAGGACGTGCTGAAGGAACGCCCGCGCCCGCCTCAGGAGCCGATGCTGGGGCGCCGCCAGTGGTGGCGGGTGGCGCGCATGGGGGCGCTCATCGCGCCGCTGGCCTTGGTGCCCTTCCTGCTCTTGTTGGACGACCTCACCACGGCGCGCTCGATGGCCTTCTCCACCGTGGTCTTCTCGCGCGTGTTCATGGCGCCGGCCGCGCGCAGCGTCGAGCACACCTTCTTCGAGGTCGGCGCCTTCACCAACCCGCGCCTGTTGTGGGTGCTCGGCGGGACCACGCTCCTCCAACTCGGCGTGGTGTGGGCACCGCCCTCGGCCCGCCTCCTCGGCGTCGGCGGCGTGACCTGGTGGTGGGCGCTGGTCGCGCTCGGGCTGGGGCTCGTCCCCGCCTCGCTGATGGAACTCGCCAAGCTCGTCAGGAGGAAGGGCGGCCACACGCCCAGGAGCGGCCCGCTCTCCACGGCCTCGGCCTGGCGCTGAACCCCCCGCAACGAAAAAGCCCGGCCTCTTTCGAGAGCCGGGCTTCTCCTGAAGCGTCAGCGAGCCGGATCAGACCGGGCGGACGTTCGCGGCGGCAAGGCCCTTGGGGCCCTTGGTCACCTCGAACTGCACCTTCTGACCCTCGGCGAGGGTGCGGAAGCCGTCAGTCATGATGGCAGAGTGGTGGCAGAACACGTCGTCGCCCCCGCCGTCCTGGCTGATGAACCCGAAACCCTTCGCATCGTTGAACCACTTCACGGTACCGGTCGTCATTGTCTTGTTCTGCTTTCGTATTGCGGTCGCGAAGAGCGCGGCCGAGCCCCCGATGTGTGGAGGCCCGGCGTGAATACACGTTCCCACCGTGAAGGGAAAGGTGGGGGAAGGCGATTTCGGATTACCCGTATGATTCCCGGCGGATCCGCGAGCCGGGGATCCCCAGCTCGGTCAGGGCGGCGATGGAGCTCTCCAGAAACCGGGGCTCGGGAGCGAGGCCCTTCTCCTTCGCCGCCGCCCGCTCGTGGGGCGTGATGCCCGGCCCGCACGCGAAGACGAGGGACGCCGAAGGGTCGGGGATCAGCTCCTTGAAGAGCGAAAGCGAGACGCGGCCCTCGCGCACCCCGTCGTTGAACAGCGTGGCGTCGGTCTCGCGGGTGAGGGTGTGCACCACCCTCAGCTTCCCCGGGTACGCCTTCTCCAGCGCCTCGAGCTCCTCGCGGTAGAGGACGTCTTGGAAGGTGCGGTTCGAGCAGATGAAGGTGTGGGTGAGCTTCAAGCCCTGGTGGAGCGCGTGCTTCACGATGGAGAAGTTCGGCACCGCGCCCGAGCCGGCCACCACGTGCACCAGGTGCGAGCACCTCGACTCCACGTCGTCGGGCAGGGTGTAGGGGCCCTGAAAGCCCGTCACCACCATGCGGAAGCCGGCCCCGAGCTGCCGCACCAACAGCGGCGAGAGCAGCGGCGGGTACCTCGTCTTCCCCGACACGTACTGCTCCTCCTTCACCGTGAAGGAGAGCGTCTTCTCGTGCGGCGCGGAGGAGAGCGAGTAGGCGCGCGGCGGCTCCTTCTTGCCCTTCTGATCCTCCAGGTAGGCGGTGAAGCGCTCCAGCGCCCCGAACTGGTGCGGGTCGATGGTGAGGAAGTGCCCGGGCTTGTAGTCGAGGCGATCGTTGCCGGTGAAGAGCGAGAGGGTGACGGTGTCCGGCGTCTCGGCGCGCACCGCCGACACCATCACCTCGAGCTCCTTGTTCTTCTTGCGCGGCTCGGCGGCGACCTCGGCGCTCACGCCTTGAACCGTAACGGCGGCCTCGACTCCGCTCAGCCAGAACGGCTCGACCGGGCTGCGCGAGGCTGAGGGATGGAGGACGGGACGCGCGCGCGGGAGAGACCCCGCTCGCCACCACCGCCCGGTCGCGACCCCGGCGTGTTCGGCACGCTCGGCGCCCTGGCCGTAACTGACGTTCGAAGAAGAGCGGACTCGACGAAGCAGTTCGGGCTCCTGAACATCACTGGAACCGGCTACCCGCCGTGACGGTGTGTGCGCTGGACATCCGCGACTGACGGGGCGGCGCGCTTCCGGGCTGCTCGAACGCCGGCGCGGCCAGGGCACCTGCCGCGAGCGCTCGCGCATCCGGGCCTGGAAGTCGGCGTGCAAGACGTCGGCGCCGAAGGCGGTCGTGGCGAAGGGTGGAGCGCGTCTCGCCAGCCCGGGGTTCTGGCGGCCGAGCTCCCCCTGCCGGCCGGCGGGTCAGGGCGTCGTGGGCCGCTCACCCTCGAGCCGCTCGAGCGCCTCGCGCAGCTTCCCGTCCGTCGGGTTGGCCTTCGCGACCTCGCGGCCGAGGGCGACGGCGGCGCTGACGTCGACCGGGACCCAGGGGCCGCCGCCGTGCGCGCGCCCGGCCCGCTGCGCCCGGAGCCACGGCGTGACGACGGCCGGCGAGCGCTCGCCCCGCGCGATGAGAGGCCCGAGCACGGCGTCGACGGCGTGGGCGTCGCGCTGCTCGAGGGCCGCGGTGGCGACGGCGACGGCGGCCTCGATGGACTCGGGGTCGAGCCGCAGCCAGGTCTCGGCGCTCGAGCGCACCACCGCGTCGCCCGGCCGGTGCACCCAGGCGAGGTTGTCGTGGAGGTCCCTGGCCTGCGCGGCGGTCAAGGGGTGCTGCGCGAGGTACGCGGTGAGCGCGAGGCGTCGGCCCTGCTCGGGACCGGTGCGCTCGTCGCCGACGTTCACGTTCGCGGCGACGAAGTAGGCGATGGGCGAGCCGTACTCGAGCAGGTTGAGGTCGTCGGTGTTCACCGGCCCCGTGCCGGCCCAGGCCTTCTGCGCCTCGTCGCTCTGGAGTTGACGCGCCAGCAGGGTGGGCACCTCGCGCAGGTGGGCGGCGGCGAGCAGCTCCTTCACCTCGGGGCGGTCCATGCGCGCGCGGATGGCCTCGGGGTCCCACGTCTGCGGCTGCCGACCGGCGACGAGCAGGAGGTCGAGGGGGCCGAGCCAAGTGGTGCCGTGCTCGAACGAGTCCCGCAGCGTACGCACCACCAGTTTCAGCATCGCGTCAGAGGACTCGTAGGTGTGAATCCACTGCACCATCAGGCCATCGTCGGCGAGGTGCTCCTTCGCCACCCGGAAGAAGTCGCGGGTGTAGAGGCCGGCGACGCCCGAGACCCAGGGGTTCGACGGTTCGGAGATGATGAGGTCGTACTTCTCGTGGCTGAGCGCGAGGAAGGTGCGCGCGTCCTCGACGTGGACGCGGGTGCGCGGATCCGCGAGGGCCCTCCGGTTCTCCTTCTCGAACAGCTTCGTGGCGTCGATGACCGCGGTGGAGATCTCCGCCACGTCGACGCGCTCGACCGGGTGGGTGAGCAGCGAACCCACCGACACGCCCGAGCCGGCGCCGATGACGAGCACCCTCTTCACCTCGCGTGGGTGCAGCAGCATGCCCAGCTGCGCCATCATCACCTGCACGTCCATGTCGGTGCTGTTCGAAGCGTCGACCTTGCCGTTGATGCGCAGGAAGCGGTGGGTGCTTCCGTCGTCGCGGGTCGACTCGCCCACCAACACCGAGGCGAAGACGTCGTCCTGGTACGAGAGCACCCGGCTGGTGGTGGCGACGAGGTGTTCGAACTGGGCGTAGTCGTCGAGGTCGAAGCTCCACTCGCGGGCCCGGCCGGCCGCGGCCACCTGCGTCGTCCACCCCCGCGTGCCGCTCGCGGTGAGCGCCACCACCAGCGCGCCCGCGACCACGGGCCAGAGCGCCCGGCCCCAGGACTGGGCCGGCTCCCGGGCCGCGTGCAGGGCCACCGCGGTCGCCGCGAGGTTGCAGCCGAGCCCGACGAGGAAGTTGCCCTCGAGCCCGATGGCCGGCAAGAGCCAGAGGCCGCCGAGCAGCGAGCCGAGCACCGTGCCGATGGTGTTCCACAGGTAGACGCCGCCCAACTGGCCGCCGACCTTCTCCACTGACGACATCGCCACCCGCGCCGCCGAGGGGAAGATGGCGCCGAGCAGGAAGGTGGGGGCGATGAGCACCGCGCCGCAGAAGACGAAGGTGAGGGCCTGGTAGACCACCCACGTCTGCGGGCCGTGCTGCAGCATCTTCGACAGCTGGATGAAGACGTAGGGCAGCCGCGCGTAGAAGGGCATCGTGAGGCAGACGGCGAGCACCAGCCACGCCTGCAGGCGGCCGAGCAACGTCAGCGCGTCGCTCTCGGCTCGGGTGGCGAGCCAGAAGCTGCCCAGCGCGATACCGAAGATGAACGAGGTGAGGATGAGGGTGAACGCGTACGAGGTGCCGCCGATGACGACCGAGAGCACGCGAATCCACGTGAGCTCGTAGAGCATCGCGGTGAAGCCGGCGAGCGCGGTGCCCACGAGCGCGGCGCGCACGGCAAGCGGCCCGAATACGCGGGGCGGCTCGGCCTCGACCTCGGGCTGGGCGACCGGCGGCGGGATGCGGCGGCCGACGAGGAGGGCGGCGAGGCCGAGGCAGAGATTGAGCAGCGCGGCGGCGCGCTCGGTGGCCCACAGGCCCTTCACCGGCACCAGCACCATGCCCGCGAGGAGGCAGCCCAGCGCGGCGCCGAGGCTGTTCACCGCGTAGAGCAGCGCGAGCGAGCGGCGCGCGGCGCCGAGGCGCTCGGTGACGTGGCGGGTCATCGCCGGCACCGAGCCGCCCATGAGCAGCGTGGGGACGAGCAGCGTCGCCGCCGCGAGCACGAGCCGCGCGGTCGTGCGGCGGGTGCCGTCGAGGCCCGGCGCGAGCTCGAGGTAGACGGCGCCCAGGGCGTCGAGGAGCCAAGGGAAGAGGAGCGCGCAGACGCCGACGCCGAGCTCGAGCACTCCGTAGACGACCAGCGGCCGCTTCGCGCGGTCGGCGGTTCGACCGAAGAGCCAGGCGCCGCAGGCGAGCCCGCCCATGAAGGTGGCGAGGACGATGGCGTGCGCCTGGCCCGTGTTGCCGAGCAGGTTGGCGAGCCGCTTCGACCACGCCAGCTCGTAGACCAGGCCTGTGAAGCCAGAGAGGAAGAGCAGGGTGACGGCGATGGGGCTGGAGCGGCGCGACACGCGCTGGAGAGACTAGCCCAGCCGGGCGAGTCCGCCGGTCGTCGGCTCCGAGGAACGCAGCGCGGCGCGGCGTCGTGGCGGGCTGGCTCCTTTTCCGGCGCACCTCTGCATGTGAGGCGGGGGGCGTGAGCTCCAAGCCGGTCGCGTCGCGCCGCTCGAGAGCCGCGCCCAGACCGCCGCCGCCGTCCTGCTCAAGACCGCGACTTCGTCACCAGGCGCGTGAAGGAGATCAAGGCGCTGCCGGAAGAGCGCTGAGCGTCACGGCCCGACGCGGCTGAACATGTAGGCGCTTCCCGATTTCACGGGGGCGCAGTCCGCTCCTCTGGCGGTGAGGGCGCGGTGTTCCTCCCTGCTCCAGCGTACCTGCCACCTTCCGGAGGTGACCCAGACCTCCACTTGCTGCCCTGAAAGCAGAAGCTGCGGCGGATCGGTATCCACCTCGACGTCGAAGAAAGTCTGCTCGTAGGTCGCGCAGAAATCTTCCGCTCTGCCGCGGCACGCGGTTGGCGACGATCGCACCGGAGCTCCGAAGATCGAGACCACCATCGCATCACCGGGGACTTCTGGGAGCGTGCTCCCAGCCGCGGCGAAGAGGATGACGCCGCTGCCCGGATCCCGAAGGACGATGCGGTGGCGCCACTCTGTCCACCCCACGGCGCCGTACTGCTGGTGATCGACTACCTCGGCCTCTACGGAAGCTCCCAGCAGGGGCCGGCTTCCTCGGTTCCCAATCCAGCTGAGCCGGGAACCATCGGCGAACGACAGGGTGAGTCCGCCGTCGGAGGAGTCGGCCTGCGCCGGACCGCTACAGGCGACGTCGCGCTTTCCGGTCATCAGCGTGATGCACTGCACGCCACCATCGGCCACCTCGTTCAGCGCCCAGAATTCAAACGGATCTGGTGGCGCATCTGCGGGAGTGCAGGCGCGCAGACCGGCGTCGGCCTCGGTGCCGGAGCCCACCCCGCTCGTCGAGGGAGAACAACCCAGGAAGACCGTCGCACCCCACAGCAGGAATCGCATGCGGGTTGGACACCTGGGGCGCTCCCCAGGGGACATCACCGCGCGCGCTCAGTAGTTCTCGTGCGCCAGCGACTCGGGCAGCCGGGGGTCGTTGATGCAGACCACCTTGTGCTTCGACAGGAAGTACCCGAACACCGCGAAGAACGCGCCGCCCACGCCGACCAGCGCCGCCGCGTCGGTCCAGGCGAGGGAGAGCACCGCCTCCTGGGCCTTCTCGCCGTGGGTGCCGAAGTTCGGCAGCACCAGCCAGTACAGGTCGACCAGGTGCATCACCAGCATCCACGCCGCCGCCGCCGCGAGGGCGACGCGGTTGCGCTTCACCTGCCGCGACACGAGGTAGAGGAAGGGCACGAAGAAGTGCAGCACCGGCAACAGGTACGAGACCTTGTCCCAGCCGCCCTCCAGCCGCGTCATGTAGAACACCGTCTCTTCCGGCATGTTCGCGTACCAGATGAGAATGAACTGGCTGAACGCGATGTAGGTCCAGAAGATGGTGAAGCCGAACATGTACTTCCCGAGGTCGTGGAAGTGCTCGGTGGTGATGGCGTGCGTGAGCACGCCGGCCTTCTGCAGGCCCATCGCCACCAGCGTCAGGAAGCAATAGAAGGCCAGAATCGACGCGGCGAAGAAGTAGACGCCGAACATCGTCGAGTACCAGTGCGGCTGGAGCGACATCATCCAGTCGATGGCGCCGAAGGACAGGGTGAGCGCCCAGAGCAGCAGGCCCACCGGGGCGATCTTCCACAGCCTGCGGGTGATGGCGTCGCGGGCGGCGCCCTCGGTGCCGTCCTGCTTCACCGACCAGGAGTGGAGGATGAACGCCAGCGCCGACCACACCACCAGGTAGACGACCGCGCGGCCCATCCAGAAGCCGGTGTTGAGGAACCAGCGCTTGCTCTCCAGGATGGCGTCGGTCTCGTGCGACCACGGGTAGAGCGCGTGGAAGCCCATGGTGGCGATGGGCACGAAGAGGACCGCGAACACCGGCAAGGACACCGCCGTGGTCTCGGCGATGCGGCGCAGCACGCCCGACCACGCCGTCTTGGTGATGTGGTCGATGAGCACGAAGCCCAGGCCGCCCAGGGCGATGGAGAGGAAGACCTCGAACGCCCACAGGTAGCTGAACATCGACCGGGCGCCGCTCTCGCCCATGCCGGTGCCCAGCGTGGCGCCCAGGCCGACCACCGCGAGCACGCCGCCGATCATCGGCAGCTTGGCCCACAGGCTTGTCGCGGGGAGGGTGATGTCCGTCGGCTTCTCGATGGAGTGGCTCACGAGTCGCTCCTCACTTCTGCTCTTTCAGGAACATGATGATGCTCTGGATCTCGGTCTCGGTGAGGACCTGCGGCGGCATCGCCGGCGGGAAGCCCTCCACCACCTTCGCCATCGGAGTCAGCAGCGACTCCTTCACGTAGGCCTCGTCGACGGTGATCTCCGCGCCGCCGGTGATCTTCTCGGTGCGGCCCCACACGCCCTTGAAGGAGGGGCCCACCAGCCGGGTGCCGTCGAGCGAGTGGCAGGCGTTGCAGCCCTTCGCCTTGTAGAGCGCCGCGCCCATCTCCACGCTCGCGGGCCCCGCGACGACCTTCACCACCTCGCCGCCCTCGTCCTGCACGTTCGCGTCGACCGCGCGCTGCAGGTCGCGCACGTAGGAGACGATGGCCCAGCGGTCCTCCACCGGCACCTGGCTCGCGTAGGAGCCCATGTTGGGGAAGTTCACGCCGTTCTTGATGGCCGAGTAGAGCTTCCCCACCGGCAAAGAGCGCACCCGCGCGTCGGTGAGCACGGCCGGCGGCACCGTGAGGCGGGGGCCGCCGTCGAGCGCCGGCTGGGCGATGACGCCCTTGCCGTCGCCGTTCACGCCGTGGCACGGCTGGCAGTAGATGGTGAAGCGAAGCTTGCCCCGGGCGCGCAGCGAGGCGGGAATCTGCCCGTCGACCTTCACCTGGTCGGGGAACTTGAGCGTCGGGTCGCCCTTCTCGTCGAGGCCCTCGTACATCACCGAGTCCTCGTCGAGGGCGCCGATGGCCACCGTGCCCTCCACCGGCGGGCGCATCATGCGGCCGTCGGCGAACAGGCCCGTGGTGTCACGCCGGTAGGGTCGCCCCTTCTCCTGCGTGTCCATGTTGTGGATGAGGTGCACCGGCGGCTTGTCCGACTCGCCACCGCGGCAAGCGCCGAGGACGAGGCCGGACAGCACGAGGGCGGAGAGGGTCTTTCGCATGGTCACGGCTCCAGCTCCTCGACGAGCGTCGCGCCGGACTCGGAGAGCAGCGCCTTCGTCTTCGCGAGGTCGAACTTGGGGTCAGCGCACTCCACCATGATGAAGAACTTGTCGTCGGTGACGCGCTCGAAGGCCTGGGAGTTGAAGGCCGGGTGGTGCGGCCGGGGCAGCCCGTTGAGCACCCAGTTGCCGAAGAAGGCGGTGAGGCAGCTGGTGAGGACGGTGATCTCGTACCAGACGGGCACGAACGCCGGCAGCGAGAAGAGGGGCTTGCCGCCGACGATGAAGGGGTAGGCGCTGCCCGAGGCCCAGGTCTCGAAGAACAGGCCCAGCGCCGAGCAGGACAGGCCGACGATGAGCACCGCCCAGGGCAGCTTGTTGGGCTTGAGGCCCATCGCCTTGTCCAGGCCGTGCACCGGGAAGGGGCAGCAGGCGTCCCACTTGGAGTAGCCCGCGTCGCGGACCTTCTCGCAGGCGGCGTAGATGGTGCTCGGGTTCTCGTACTGCGCGAGCAGGCCCCACAGCTTGACGTTCGAGTCGCTCATGATCAGTGCCCGTATCCTTCCCAGTGCGGGTTGGCCTGCGGCATCACGCCCTTCACTTCGCTCATCGCGATGACCGGGAAGAAGCGGACGAAGAGCAGGAAGAGGAAGAAGAACAGGCCGAAGGTGCCCAGGAGGAAGAAGACCTCGGTCTGCGGGATGAAGTAGTCCCAGCTCGAGACCAGCGCGTCACGGTGCAGCGAGGTCACCGTGATGACGAAGCGCTCGAACCACATGCCGATGTTCACGAAGATGGAGAGGATGAAGCTCGCCGTCACGCTGGTGCGGAACTTCCGGAACCAGAACAGCTGCGGCGTGATGACGTTGCAGCTCACCATGATCCAGTACGCCCACCAGTAGGGGCCGAAGGCGCGGTTGATGAAGGTGAAGCCCTCGTAGGCGTTGCCCGAGTACGCGGCGACGAAGAACTCCATCGCGTAGGCGTAGCCGACCAGCGAGCCGGTCAGGAGGATCACCTTGTTCATGTTCTCGATGTGCTTGACGGTGACGATGTCCTTGAGGCCCAGCCACTCGCGCGCCGGGAGCATCAGGGTCTGCACCATGGCGAAGCCCGAGAAGATGGCGCCGGCCACGAAGTAGGGCGGGAAGATGGTGGTGTGCCAGCCGGGCAGCTGGGAGACGGCGAAGTCGAAGGACACGATGGTGTGCACCGAGAGCACCAGCGGCGCCGAGAAGGCCGCGAGGATCTGGTACGCCTTCTCGTACACCTCCCAGTGCCGCATCGAGCCGCGCCAGCCCATCGCCAGCGAGCCGTAGAACAGCTGGCGCCAGCGCACCTTGGTGCGGTCGCGCAGGGTGGCGAAGTCGGGCACGAGGCCGGTGAACCAGAACAGCAAGCTGACCGTGAGGTAGGTGTTCACCGCGAACACGTCCCACTCCAGCGGCGAGCGGAAGTTCGGCCACAGCCCCATCTGGTTCGGCAGCGGGAAGAGGTAGTAGTCCATCCAGATGCGGCCGGTGTGGAGCGCCACGCAGCTGCCCGCCGCGAGCACCGCGAAGATGGTCATCGCCTCGGCGTAGCGGTTGATGCTGGTGCGCCACTTCTGGCGGAACAGATAGAGGATGGCGCTGATCAGCGTGCCGGCGTGGCCGATACCGACCCAGAACACGAAGTTGACGATGTCCCAGGCCCAGCCGACGGGGTTGTTGTTGCCCCAGATGCCCGGGCCGGTCCAGTACAGGTAGCCGATGTAGCCGCCGAACATGGCGAAGAAGGCGCCGGCCAGCGCGATGCCGAACATGAAGGGCCTGGGCGTCTTCATCACCGGCGCCTCGTTCACCCGGCACACCAGCTCGGTGATGTCGTGGAAGGAGTGGCCGCCGCGCACCAGCGGCTCCCGGCCGGCGACCGGGTCTTCGAGAGGAATGTCGCCGCGGATCTTCGGATCGTCCGGCAGCGCGGTGGAGTGGGCAGTGGGTTCCATCAGACGAGCTCCCCGTTTTCGTTACGAACGCGCGCCAGGTAGGAGGTGCGCGGGCGAATGTTGAGCTCCTGCAACATCTCGTAGTTGCGCTCGCTCACCTTGAGCTTCGAGACCCGGCTCTCGAGGTCGTTGATGTTGCCGAACGTGATGGCCTGAGTCGGGCAGGCCTGCGCGCACGCCGGCGTGACGGCGCCGTCCTTGAGCGCCTTGCGATCGTGCCCCGCGCGCTTGGCCTCGATCTTGGCCTCCTCGATGCGCTGGGTGCAGTAGGTGCATTTCTCCATCACGCCGCGGTAGCGGACGGTGACGTCGGGGTTCCGCTGGAGCTTGAGCGTGGTCATCCGCTCCTTCCAGTACGGCTCGACGTAGACGTTCCCGGTGTGGGTGAAGTCCAGGTAGTTGTAGCGGCGCACCTTGAAGGGGCAGTTGTTGGCGCAGTACCGCGTGCCGATGCAGCGGTTGTACGCCATCGAGTTGAGGCCCTCCTCGTCGTGCCCGGTGTCGGCCACCACGCACACCGGCTCGCAGGGCGCGCTCTCGCAGTGCATGCACGGCACCGGCTGGTGCACCGCGGTGGGCGTGTCGACGTCGCCGGTGAAGTAGCGGTCGACGCGGATCCAGTGCATCTCGCGGCCGAGCATCACCTGCTCGCGGCCCACCGCCGGGATGTTGTTCTCCGCCACGCAGGCGATCGCGCAGATGTTGCAACCGATGCACGAGGAGAGGTCGATGGTCATGCCCCACTGCTGCCCCTCGTAGATGGGGGCGTCGGTGGGCTGCTTGGGCTTGGCCGGCTGCTGCTTGGGGGTGCCCAGCACCACCAGCTCCTCCGGCACGTTGCCCTTCTGCGCGAACTCCTTGTCCTTGCCCCACTGCGAAGCGGAGGCGGTGCGGAAGAGCGGGCGGTCGCCCAGGCCCAGCATGCGCTCACGGGCGCCCTGGGGCTCGTCCATCATCTTGGCGAAGGTGAGCTGCTTGAAGGGGTTGCCCGGGACGCTGAAGTGGTCCTGGGTGGAGCACAGCTCCTGGGTGGCGCCCGTCTTGGTGAGCTTCACCTTCTGCTCGACGCCAAGGCCGTTGGAGAGCAGCGGCGTGACGGCGACGCCGATGCCCTTGGCCACCTCGCCCTGCTGCCTTCCGTAGCCCTGCACCAGCACCAGCGAGGTGGGCGCCAGCGCCGGGAGCACGAAGGTCGGCGCCTTCAGGGTGCGGCCGTCGACGGACAGCTCCACCACGTCGGAGGCGTAGGCGTTCTTCCTCACGCCGCTCTCGATGGAGAGCTCCTTGGCCAGCGCCGGCGAGAGCAGCACCGCGTTGTCCCAGCACAGCTTGGACATCGACTCGGGCAGCTCCATGATCCACGAGACGTTGGTGAGGCGGCCGTCCTTGGCGTGGCCGTGCACCGCGACGAGCTCCAGCGCGTCCTTGGTGGGGGTGACGCCCTTCACCGGGCCCACCGCCGCCGCGACGTCGGCGCGCTTGAGCTCGCCCGGCTGGGTCGCGCGGGCGGAGTCCTTGATCACGCCGTCGTGGAGCGAGCGGCGCCAGGCCTTCAGGTCGGCCAGCGGCTGACCGGCGGCGCGCCAGGTGGCCTCCACCAGCTTGCGATCGCTGGTCTCCGCCTCGCCCGCCAGCTGGCCCATCAGGGTGACGATGGAGCGGCCGGTGAAGAGCGGGAGAATGAGCGGCTGCACGACGCTGGCGGTGCCGTTCCACGCCCGCGCGTCGCCCCAGCTCTCGAGGAAGTGCGCCAGCGGGAGGTGCCAGGTGGCCTTGTCGCCGGTCTCCTCCGCCCACACGCCGGCGTGGATGACCGTCTTCGCCTTGGCCAGCGCGTCCTGGAACTTGAGCGAGCCCGGCGCGGTGTAGACCGGGTTCACGTCCACCATCACCAGGGTGTCGACCTGGCCGGCGTTGAGCGCCTGGGTCAGCTGGGAGAGGGAGTCGAACATCGACACCCGCGCGGCGCCGTCGCCCATCGACACCTTCTGCGCGCCGCCCGAGGCGCCCAGCGCAGCGTTGAGCGCGAAGGCCAGCGCGTGCACGGCGGCGGGCTGCCGCTCACCGGCGATGATCAGCGCCTGGCCCTTGTGGGCCGCCAGGTCCTTGGCCAACGAAGCGACGAACTTGGCCGCGTTGGCGTCGAGGGCAGCGCCCTCCACCGCCGGGGCCAATTCGCCGAGGTCCACGCCCTGGGTGGTGGCCAGCGCCTTGGCCAGCGCCTTGAGGACGTCGACGCCCTGGCCGGAGGCCATGCGCAGGCGGTGGTCGGCGTTCGAGCCGGTGACGGTCAGCGCCGCCTCGGCCGCGTACAGCCGCTTCATCTTCTCGGTGTCTTCGTGCGTGTTCACCGCGCGCGAGGTGCCGAACTGCCGCGCCAGGGTGAGGTGGTCGGGCCCGGAGACCATGAAGTCCGAGTCCAGGGAGAAGACGACCTTCACGTCGGTCAGGTCGAGGTGCACGCGGGCCGAGGGGCCGAACGCCAGCTGCGCGCGGTGGCCGCGTCAACGCTGCCCGAGCGGGTCCCACCGGTAGACCTTGGCCTCCGGCATCTTGGCGGTGAGCGCCTTGAGCAGCCGCTCGGCGGTGGGGCCCAGGTCCTCCTCGAGGAGGAAGGCGAGGCCCTTGCCCTGCGCCGCGGCGAGCTTTCCGAACTGCTCCTTCTGGAAGGCGTCCCACTTCTCCCAGGTGCTGGCCGCGCCGGCGTTCTTGGGGCTGCGCGCGCGCTCCGGGTCGTACAGCTTCAAGACCTCGGCCTGCGCCCAGATGTCGGAGGCGCCGAGCGACGAGGGGTGGTTCGGGTTGCCCTCGATCTTGGTGGGGCGGCCCTCGTGCGCCTCGACCACCAGGCCCAGCGCGCCCTCGGAGCGCGGCATGGCGGTGGCGTAGTACTGCCGCACGCCGGGGATGAGGTGCTCGGGCTGCTTCACGAAGGGGAGGATCTCCTCCTCCGGGCGGCGCACCGGGAGCGCGTCGCAGCCGGCCAGCGCGCCCAGGGCCAGCGAGGCGCCGGCGAGCTTGAGCGCGTCGCGGCGGTTGAAGTTCTCCGGCAGGGTGATGCCGGCCGGGAACTCGACCTCGAGGTTCGAGGTGACCTCCGGGTGCTGCTCCTTGTGCTCGACCGAGCGCCAGTACTCCGGCTTCTGACCGAGCTGCTCACCCAGCGGGGCGTAGGGGTTCTTGCTCATGGGGACTGTTCCTCGTCAGCGGTGGCAGCCGCTGCAGCCAGCGGTCGCGTAGGTCTCGAGCTTGCCGTTCACGGTGCGCGCGGCGCCGGACAGGTTTCCCGGCGGGTGCAGGGTGGCGGCGATGGTCTTGGCCTTGGTGGCCCAGGCCAGGTCCGGCTTCCAGCCCATGGCGGTCACCAGCTCCACCGGGCGGAGGTTGGGCGAGGGGTCGGAGTGGCATTCCAGGCACCAGGACATGGAGAGCGGCTGCGCCTGCGCGACCTCCTCCATGGTGTCGATGCGGCCGTGGCAGGTCTCGCAGCCGATGGCCGCGCGGTTCT
>JBBIOE010000130.1:0-21919 GCA_037443525.1 Archangiaceae bacterium
GCGGCGGGGTGGTGTACCTGCGCAACGGCGTCGACGGCGACGGCAAGAAGCTCCCCGACACCGAGCTCGCGGTCTTCCGGAAGTTCCCGAAGAAGGGCTGAGCAGCAGGCCCTCCGGGGCCCCCTCCGGGGGGCCTCGGCGCTCTGCCGGGAGACTCTCGCTTCCGCGTACGCTCGCACCAGCCATGACAGCCCAACGGCCCGCACCGCAGCCCTCCGCACACCTCTTCCAGCGTGACGCCGTCGAGATGCTGCGAACTCTTCCATCGGAGTCGGTCGACCTGGTGGTCACCGATCCGGCCTACGAGTCCCTCGAGAAGCACCGAGCTCGAGGCACCACCACGAGGCTGAAGAAGTCGCTCGCCTCGTCGAACCCGTGGTTCGACATCTTCCCCAACGCTCGGTTCCCGGATCTGTTCACCGAGCTCTATCGGGTGCTCAAGCCCGACCGGCACGCCTACCTGTTCTGCGACTCGGAAACGGCCTTCATCGCCAAGCCCGTGGGCGAGGCCGCGGGCTTCCGGTTCTGGAAGCCGCTCGTCTGGGACAAGGTCACCCTCGGCATGGGCTACCACTACCGAGGCAGGTACGAGTTCATCCTGTTCTTCGAGAAGGGGAAGCGCGCTCTCGCAGACCTCGGCGTCGCGGACGTCCTTCGCGCCCGCCGCGTCCGCGGCGGCTACCCAACGGAGAAGCCGGTCGAGATCTCCACCGTCCTCGTGCGCCAAAGCAGCCTCGCCGGCGAGCTCGTGTGCGATCCGTTCATGGGCTCGGGCTCCGTTGGGCTCGCCGCCGTCGCCGAGGGAAGGCACTTCTTCGGCTGCGACACGAGCGCGGACGCCCTCACGCTCGCGAGTTCGAGGCTGTCGGCCGCCGGCGCCGCCGTGAGTGAGACCTTGCCCGTTAGCGCTGTTGGTCAGGCCGTCCTCGCCCTGTAGGGCCCTTCGCCTCGATTCGCCCGCCGGGCCGTCGATGACGCGCGCAGCAGCGCTGGTGCTCGGCCGAGCGTCCCGGCCTCCACTTCGGCCGGCGTCCGTGCTCGTTCCTCGTCTCCGCGAGATCGGCACTCCCGCCGACTCACTTCGAGGAGTCACGATGGCCGCGAACGACAACGGCAAGCGTTACAGCGTGTTCAGCATCAGGTCGGTGAAGGGCGGCCAGTCGGTCTGGGTTCGCGCCGGCAGCGCCTGGGTCAACAGGGACGGCTCGATGAACGTCTACCTCGACGTGCTGCCTCTCGACGGCAAGCTCCACATCCGAGAGGCCTCCCGCGATGCCGAGCCGCCGCTGGCGACTTCGGCCGACACGGTTACGGGTGCCGGCGAGCAGAGTGGTGAGCGATGAAGAAGGTCGCCATCACGACCCTCGTCGCGCAGGTGCGCGAGGTTCAGCTCCCCGATGTCTGCCCGCGCTGCAACGTGCCCCTCGATCAGCGCCTCGACTACGTCGCGACCGTCGAGCGCCAGCGCATCGACGAGCCCGCTGGGGATCCTTATGACTGCACGCAGACCGAGGTCCTCGGCGTGGTCGAGGTCCAGTGCGCCTACTGTGGCAAGACGGTCGCCGGGGGCGACTCCTGAGCGCCACCTTGCCGCCAGTCCAGAGATGCAGAGGCACCATCTCCGCGCTGTTCGCACCTGACGTCACGACGCTGCCGTTCGGCGCGAGCGTCGCTCCTGGCGCTCCATGCCGCGGAGACCGGATGCCCTCGAACCCTTCACCCACCACCCGACAACCGCGGCGTAGGCACTTCGGGGCCTCCATGTGCCACTGCGGTGCCGTCACCGAGCTCGACGCCACCGGCTCGTGCGCGGACTGCACGGCGGCCAGTTCGGCGGCTGACCGGAGTGCAGTTCACCAGCGCTACCGGCTCACGCCCGTAGCCTTGGTCGAGCACGACGCCACTTCGCTCTTCCGAGACGAGGGCCCCGACTGGAGGTACTGCCTGGATCGCGCTGCCTTCGTTCATCGCGAGGCGTGCGAGTTTCTTCTCCACGTCCCGACGTCCGGACTCGACCTCACCTACCGCGAGGACGAGCTCAGGCTCTTCGGCTGCACCGAGGGACTCATCGAGCTCCTTCGTGGGGCGCACGCTGTCCGGGCCTCGTGGCTGTTGCTCTACGCCTGACGGCGTCGGAGAACAGGCTGGCCGACGCCGGCGAGTCCAGGCGAGAGGGCCTCTCTGGGGCGCGCGTTCCCGTCGGTGACGCTCACAACGCTCGGGGCGGCATCCGGCCCGCGCCGACGCGATGAAGCCACGTCGTCACGGCCGGTGCGCTTCGCTTGCCCCTCGCGGCGTCCCCGCCGGCACCGCGCGGCTCGGCTTCAGCGCCGCTCAGAAGCGGTGAGAGCGGCGCTTCCGCCAGCTCGCCACCCAGGAGAACCCCTTGCCCTCGACCCCCGCCACCACGTCCAACACCCCGCCCATCACCGAGCCCGCGGAGCTCGAGGCCTTCGCCAACCTGCTCATCGACAGCCTCAACGACGTCCAGGAGGAGCTCGACGAGGCCGAGGCGCACCTCGACTACTTGCAGACGTCGTACCGGGCAGACCGGGAGGACGGGGCCGACCGAAACACCCTCGAGACCAAGCAGGCCATGATCGCGAAGGCGACCGAGACGGTCACCGGCCTTCAGGACCAGCGCGTCCTCGTCGGAACCACGCTGCTCAGCGTCCTCAGGCAGCTCCCCGAAGAGGACTGACAGGGCAGGGCGGCGCGCCGGCCGGCGAGCGGGCGGCGCCGCCGCCCTTCTCTGCAGGCTCCGACGCACTTCGTCCCGCAGTTCCCGTGAGGCCGCCCATGTCTGAGTCGACGTCCAGCCCCATGATGCTCGATGGCAGCACGCCAACGCTCGCGACCGTGGAGAGCGTCATCGCGCAAGCGCCGACCGTGGCGGCGTTCAT
Organism: Archangiaceae bacterium; assembly: GCA_037443525.1. Lineage (GTDB taxonomy): Bacteria > Myxococcota > Myxococcia > Myxococcales > Myxococcaceae > JBBIOE01. The sequence goes on from JBBIOE010000130.1 coordinate 2,904, forward strand.
TGCGCAGTTGGCCAAGCACCGGGCGTCGGTTCCGGTCGAGTCTCTCCTCGTGCTGTCCCGACCGGGCCTGGTGGCACCCCGGTATTGGCGCGACCTCGTGCGGGCGTGCAGGCCGTAGGCGGTCCTCACCCGCAGAGGCCACCTGGGTCGGGCGGCGCGCCGGCCGACGCAGCGCGCGGCATCGCCGCCCTGTTCCGGAGGCTCCCCTGAACCAGCTCGAATTCTCCCAGCGTTGGAACCATCGGCGGACACGCTTCCGCCCCAACGGCGAAGTCATCGACACCTCGCGCTACGAGGTGGCCGAGCTCCGTGGTGACGCCGTCGCGAAGGAGTTCGTCGTCACCCACCACTACGCGAGGAGCTACCCGGCCGCTCGCTTCCGTTTCGGCCTCTTCACGGGCGGCCGCCTGGTTGGCGTCGCCGTCTTCAGCCACCCGTGCAACGACGCCGTGCTTACCAGCGTGTTCCCCGGGCCTGCCGCCGACTCCGTCGAACTCGGCCGTTTCGTGCTCCTCGACTCCGTCCCGTCCAACGGCGAATCGTGGTTCCTCGGTCGGGCCTTCAGTCTCCTGCGCCGTGAGGGCCTCCGAGGCGTGGTGTCGTTCTCCGACCCGCTGCCGCGCCGCGACGCCACCGGCCACCTGCTGTCTCCGGGGCACCACGGCTGCGTGTACCAGGCTCACAACGGCGTCTACCTCGGGAGAGCGACACCTCGGACGCTCCACCTCCTGCCCGACGGCTCCGTGTTCTCCGACCGCGCCGCACAAAAGGTGCGACGCATGGAGACGGGCTGGCGATACGCGGTTGAGCAGCTCGTGGCTGCCGGCGCCGAGCGGCCCGACGGGCTCGAGGACCTGGGCGGCTGGCTCCGCCGCTCGATGGGGGCGCTCGCCACGGTCCGTCACCCGGGCAACCACAAGTACGCCTGGGGACTCGGTCCACTCGCGAAGCGCCTCTTGCCGGCGTCGCTGCCGTACCCCAGGCGGATGCCCCTTTGAGCGTCACAGTCCGGCGCGTGCACTCGCCTCTCCGGCCGAACCTCAGCGCTGAATCGCCGCTCTCCTTCGACGAGAGCGGCGCTTCCGCCGCGACCGGAGGAATCACGTGCCCCGATACACCGCAGTCGTTCTCCACCGTCCCGTCTTCCGCGTCGACGTCGCGGGCTCGCTCGCGGAGGCCGTCCGAGGAGCCGAATTGGTGACGCTCGACGCTCGGGACCTCGACGACGTCTACGCCCAGCTGAACCACGGTTCCGGTCGCGAGCGGCCCGGCTACCGCGGGCGCAGCCTCTCGGTTGGGGACCTCATACTCCCGGGCGCGCTCGCGGCGTTCCCCAGCGGCGCGCGGCGCGGCTCGGCCTGGCTCGTCGCACCCACCGGATTCCTGCCCGTTGGCCCTTTCCCTCCGGAGGTTCGCTGATGTCGGTCGACTTCTGGAGCGACGAGGTCCGGCGCGACAGCGAGACCGGACAGGGCTTCATCAACCTCTCCAATACCAACGCCGCTGACTTGCTCTCGTGGCTGGGGCTCCCGGTTGAGCCCGGGGGTGAGGCACCAGCGCGCGATGTCGCTGCGCGCTGTCGGCGGCGTCTTTGGCCCATCCAGGAGAACCACGATCCGGCGCTCCCCGGCTCGGATACCGCCACCAGCACCCTCGGCGTCGTCGAGCAAGACCGCACGACCCGTCTCGTCCGAGGAACGTCGGGGCCCCGTGTCATCACCTTCCCCCGGAGGGAGGGGTACCTCCGCCAGCGCACCGAGCAGCTTCTCGCCCTCGCGGAGGACGCCCGCGACGGGCTCATTCGCTGGGGGTAGCTCATGTCCTCGCAGCGGAGCAACGCGCTGCTCCCCGCCACCATCCTCAACGAGGCTGACGCCGTCTGTGACTTCGTGCACAGCCCGTCTTGCCCGACCACGGAGCTCAGCGGTGGGGCCGCTCTTCGCGACGGCTGCTTCGCTCACCGCCCCCGGTTGGCGTGGGCGGCGCGCTTCGCTGCCCTTCAACCGAAGGAGCGGCCATGCTCTCGAAATTGACTCAACGGAAGCCCCGACAGCTGGATTGGCTGCAGGGCGACCCACGCTTCGACTGGGAGGCGCTCGATGCCTCGGTCGGGCGCCTCGTGCCGCCGCCTGTCCCTCCCCTCGAGCCGCCGCTGCGTCCCGACGCTCCCTTCGAACTCGGGTTGGTCGCCTGCAGCGCCAGCAAGACGCCGTCCCCGGCGCCGGCGGAGCACCTCTACACCGGTCACCTCTTTCGGCTCTCCCTCGGTCTCGCTCGGAGGCTCTGCCAGCGCGTCCGCATTCTCTCCGCCTTTCACCACGTGGTGCGGCTCGACCAGGTTCTCAGCCCGTACGACCGAAGCATGAGCGGCTGGGACCGCCAGCAACGGGCGCGCTGGGCCAACCTCGTCTCGATGGACCTGGAACGCTGGCGCGGCCAGCGCGTCCTGTGCCTCGCTCCCCAAGTGTACTGGCAGGGTCTGCGCACTTGGCCCGGGTGGGAGTTCCCCCTGAAGGGGAAGGGCATCGGACTCCAGAAGGCGTGGCTTCTCGAACAGGCTGCGACGCACTGACCGAATCCTCCCCCGAGCACCATCGCCGACGGCCACGACCCCTCTCTCGTCAACCGGTGCTCGCGGCCCCCCGAACGGCGCCTCCGAGCGCGTCGCTTCCCGTTGGGCGACGCGCTCGTGCGGCGCCCCCAATCAGGAGGCACGCGTGGACCTCAGGCGGTACACCATCGAATATTCGGAAGACGAGGGCGAGTGCGACGAATGCGGCTGGTCGCTCATCGTCGGCGACGACGCGTTCGACGTCGACGACGGCTTCGCGATCTGTTGCACCCGGACCTGCGCTCGCAGGCACCTGAGGCGCGCCGCCCGTGACGCCGTGCGCTTCGCACCGCCGGCCACAGCGTCAACCAACGCTCCGCAGGCCGCCGCCGAGGAGCACGTTTCGACTCCGCGCGTCGCCCCGGGGAGACCCTCATGAGGGCGTTCACCATCGGCGCCGACGAGAGGAGTCCCTTCAACGGTGTCCGCGTCACCCGGGGGCGCGGAACCATCTTCGTTCCTCTCCCACCTGAGGCGTGGACTCCGTTGACGTCTTGCGGTTGCCAGGAGTGCGTGGCCCTGGGGTCCTGGGCATTCCCGGCCTGGGACACCGTCGCCGTCGCGGAGCGGGCAGGGGAGCGCGCTCGCTTGGAGACCAGCTGGGCGGTGCACCCGCCAGAACTCCACCTGCCCGACGCGCGAGTTCGCGAGGCGGTCCGACGCCGAGGCGAGGAGCTGACGCCTGACGTGCTGCAGGCGATCCTCACCGACTACTTCGCTGCCAAGCGCGACCACGCGGGGGTGGCGACTCCAGAGCAGTACCCCCTGTGCTCCCGCTGACATCCCCTCAGGCCCTTGAAGCTGCGAGACGGCCGTAGACCACGGTTCCTCCGGAATGCCTGCTCTGGCTCAGGGCTGACAGCACCCGGGGGCATCCGGCACGCGCCACCGCGGTGCAGCAGCGGTGTCACGGTCGGTGCGCTGCGCTTGCCCCGGGTTGCCCCGAGTCGACGCCAGGCACTCGCCGGCCGCGCCGCTCGGAAAGCGGTGAGAGCGGCGCTCCAGCCGACTCGTTCCTCGGAGACACCATGCCCCACGACCTCGACTTCCTCACCTACACCCGCTGCGACAAGTGCGAGCAGGAGCTCCCCGAGAGCGTCCGCGCCTTCCACCCGCCGCTCTGCGACTCCTGCGATGCCAGCGAGGTCGCCTTCTTCGAGGAGCGCGAGGCCATCCGGGCCCAGTACCTCCGCGACGGCGACGAGAACCCCTACGCCCTCGACGACGAGGCCTCCCCCGAAGACTCGGCCGCCGACGAGCTGCTCGCCGACCGCGACGACCAGTGCGGCGAGGACGAGGACTCCGAGACCGACACCACCGAGCTGCCCGACGGCTTCTTCGGCGACGACGACGACGACGAGCTCGAGGGCTGAGGCCCTCTCGGAGGTTCCCATGCACCCAAACGTCTCGAAGATGCTGACGCTCTCCACCCGCCACGTTCCGCCGAGGGAGCTCCCCGTCGTTGCCCGGGAGGCATTCGCGGACAACGAGAGCTGCTGGCTGCTCTCCCTCGGAGACCCACCTCCGGACGAGGCCCCGGCCCTCGCGCACCTGCTTGCGCTGGCCCGGGGCCTCGGCTGCCACTGGCTCCGGCTCGACCGAAACGGCCCGGTCGCGCCGGAACTTCCCAGCTGGGAGTGGTGAGGCAGATGAATGGAGACCTCCTCACCTCGTGGTGCGCGGCGCCGCCCTTTGGGTGCGGGCGCCGCTCCCGTCCCCCCACCCTCACTGGAGGTCTCATGTTCAAACCAGAGGACGTCATCAGCACCTACAGCCGGGCCGAGGCACTCGAAGACGGGGTCATCGTCGACGTCTCGGCGCAAGCGCGGGAGGCGGGCTTCAAGGCCCCGCTGGCCTTGACCAAGGGCGCCTGGGACACCTGCGTCGCCGTTCCGCCCGAGCTGCAGGGCAAGGAGGGTCAGGACGAGGCCAGCCGGCTCCACGAGATCCTCTTCATCGCCAACGTGGTGGCTCGGCTCGAGGGCCACTCCGATCAGCTCTTCTTCGGCGTCAGAGTCATGGTGGCCGTCGGGCTTTTCGAACTCAGGCGTCTGTCCCTACACTGTGGCCCTGGCGATGACGGGGAGCCGGTGATGACGATTCTGCTCGAAGGGGAGGACTGAGCATGGGTGCGATTCTCGAACTCTTCGGTCGAGCCGAAGCTGAGAGCGACGGCGCTCTCCTGAGCAGGCTCGTCCCCGCTGTGAGCGAGTACACGTGGACTCGCATCCTCGCGCGCGTCGGAGGCCTCCGAGCCCTTCTCATGATGGACGACGTCTCGCTCGAGCAAACGGTCCCGGCCGGCGCGGCCGGTCCGCTGCGTGCAGCGCTCGAGCTCGGGAAGCGCTTCCGTCTGGCGGCGGACGAGCGCCCGCGCCTGACGACGCCTGAGGCCATGTACCGCCAGGTGCGGCGGCACCTCGAGCACGTTCCGACCGAGCGCTTCGTGGCGCTCTCCCTTGACCCCCGCAGCACTTTGCTCGGCGTCGACATCGTGGGTGAGGGGAGTGTCGACCAGTGCGCCGTCGACCCGCGCCACGTATTCCGCGCGATTCTCCGGCGGAATGCCTCGGGTTTTGTTCTCGCGCACAACCACCCGAGCGGTGACCCGACACCGAGCCAGCACGACCTGGCCGTCACCAAGCAGCTCGAGGATGCAGCCGCGAATCTCTGCGTGCGGCTCCTCGATCACCTGGTCGTCGGCTCGGGGCGCTACGTCTCCTTCGTCGCGAAGGGGCTCATCCCGCAGCGTCGAAGCGCGTAGCTCCTCACCGCTGGAGGCTGCTTGCTGTCGGCGCTGACCGCCCCGTCGCTGGGCGGCACAGCGCTGCCTGCATTCCCACCAGCGGGAGGTACCTTGAACGCTTCGCTCTTCTCGGCCATCGAAGCCGGTGCTGTCTCCGACGAGCACCGCCACCACCGCATCCACGCAGCGCTCACCCGCGGCAACAGCGTCGACATTGGGCGCTATCGCGTTCGGCTCGAAGGCGAGGCCAGCGACGAGAAGCGCGCGATGGCCTACCGCCTCTGCTTCGTTTGGAACATGGCCGAGGGCATCCCTCTCGCTGCGCTCGAGGCAGGTGCGGTCGCGGATTTCCACCTCGCGGCAATGGAGCTCCTTCAGGCGGTCACGACCGACTGTGAGGTGCCTGCGGCGGCCTCTCGGTTGAGGGCCGCTCACGTTGCGCTCCAGCTCGACCTCACCGGCGGCCGGCTCCACGACTGCCCGCAGTGCCTTGTGGACGATGTGGGTGGCGATCCGAAAGCACCAGCGCCCTAGCGGAGGCCACATTCGCGGCCCTGCAGCGTTTATGGGTTGTGAACATTGATATGGTGTCTACGCATGTTGTAGACATGTATCGACCGGAGCGGAGAAGCCGCTCCGGGGTTCAGCTGTCACCCATTCACACTGGAGTCCACATGGCCAACTCACCTGCTTCGAAGCGGTACGACGTTCTCAACCCCCGGGAGGCCACCGTGAAGGGGGAGAAGAAGACGTTCTGGGATCGCTGCGGTGTCGCCTTCGAGAACAAGGACGGGTCCATCAACGTCCGTCTCCACCAGTTCCCCCTCAACGGCGAGCTGCAGCTGCGCGTCCCCAAGCCGAAGGAGGAGCAGGTCGGGGAATCCGAGGACGCGTTCTGAGACGCACCTGGCCGCCGGGGCGTCAGGCGCTCCGGTGACCAACCTCTCCTGAGAAGCCACTATGCCCCCTCCGAACAAGCTCTCGCCCTCGTCGTTCATCGTTGGCCTCTCCCCGGAGGCAGCCTCCTGGGTACGGCACTTCGCACTCGAGCAGGGCGTTGAGGCCGAGCTCGTCATCCGCCGCCTCGTCGACGAGCGGCTCTTCCTGTTCCGCATGCCGATGCGCGCAGTGCTCGACCTTCACGCATCCCCGACGCCGGTCAGCATCACAGAGGCAGACCTCTCGGGCCCGCCGAGCCTCCCGCCGGCGTCGCCTCACGAGCGACCGACCATTCGGCACGCGCCGATTCCCGCACCCATGCCGACCCCCGAGTTGCTCAAGAAGTAGTCGCCTCGAAATCAACTGACCGACTTCGTCGAATGAGTCCAACACTCCGCAAGTCCCCTGAGAGCCTGCTCGCTCGCGCGCTCGAGCTCCTCGCGGAGGTTCCGACCTCCGCGCTGGATCCCAAGTCCCGCAAGCGGCTCCGGGACCTCCTCGATGACGCCCGGGCGGAGCGCGACCGCTCGGAGACCCCCACGGTCTCCGAGCGTGAGCACCTCTTCCCGCTCCACGTCACTGCGGCTGAGCGCGCCCTCTTGGAAAGGGCGCTCCCGTCCCCTCACGTCGGGCCCGGCTGTAACTACACGGTGCGAGACTTCGTCCTCGTCGCCGCACGCGACGGCTCCTACGAGCCGTTGCCGGATCTCCGCCAGGTCGTCGTCCCTCACGGCCTCCGCTCCACTGTCCTCGCGTATTCGTTCGACGAGCTCAAAGAAGTGCTCGCCCACGCTCAACGCATCGGGTGTCCGGCCGACCGCTTCATGAGGGCCTGCGCGCTGGCGCGCCTCACCGAACTGCACGCGCGCTGGCCTGACGACCTCGAGCTCGCCGCAGCGGCGCCGCCACAGCCCATTCCGATCCACTACTTCAAGAAGACGCCATAACCTGTTCGCGTACCAGCATTAGATCAGATAATACACCTTATGTAAACTCAGTCTAACCCGTAGCTCATCTGCGCCCCAGGAGCTCGCCTCGTGACCTCGTCTCGTTTCGCACTTCTCCATCTCACATTCGCTCTCGCCTCGCTCGTCGCCTGCGGCCCTCGCCCGTCGCCCGCCGATGACGCTGGCGCTCCCGACGCTTTCGACGCCGGCGAGCTCGCGCCCGCCGAGGACGCGGGCGCTGTTCATCTCGACGCTGGTCCGGCGCCCGACGCCGGCCTCGATGCCGGCGATCCTGTTGCCGACGCGGGGAGCGGCGAAGACGGCGGGTCCAGCCAGCCTGACGCCGGCGGCGTCGCTGACGGCGGCTCGGACGCTGGTGTCGATGCTGGTCCGCCGCCCTGCACCACCAACGCGTCCTGTGGCGGTGGCGCTCACGTTTGTGGCGCGAACGGGGTGTGCGTCGTGGACGTCACGCCTCCGTCCGTCGCCTTCCTGAGTCCTGACGCTGGCTCCATCATCTCCACGCCCACCGTGGCCCTCACCGGGACGGCTTCCGACTCGCAGAGCGGGCTTGCCTCGCTCGAGTTGTCGACGGACGGCCTGAGCTTCGCTGCGGTGGCTGTAGTCGGCGGGCAGTTCTCGGCCGTGCTCGCTGTTCCCGCCGTTCAGGCCAGCGCCTTCGTGGTCACCGCCAGGGCCACCGACGTCGGCGGCCTTGTTTCGACGACGACACTCGCTCTCTCCGCCGACCGCGTGGGCCCGGTGCTCGCAATCAGCTCGCCGGCGACCGATGGAAGCTGTAGCGCGACGTCGTGCACCGGAGCTCTCGTGAACGTCGCCACCGGTCCGAGCTACTCCATCTCCGGCTCCGGCCTTGACCCGAGCGGGGTCGTCTCCCTGTCGCTTCGCATCCTCGACGGTGCGTCCGTCGTCGTCGCCCCCGCGTCGCTTACGCTTGGCAGTGCCGGGGCCTGGGGCTTCGCTTGGTCCCCTCTTCCCAACGTCAACGGTCGCTCCTACGTCGTTGAGGTCACCGCCATCGACAGCCTGGGGAATGTCGCTACGGTGACTCGCACCGTCATCGTCGACCGGGTGCCCCCGACGCTCACGCTCACCTCGCCAGCGCCCGGCGCGCTCGTCTCCTCGTCCACTGTCGGCCTCGCCGGCATCGCCGCGGACGGCACGTCCTACGGCGTTGGCTCGGTCTCGACCTCGGTTGACGGCTCAACCTGGCTCGCCGCGCCGTTCGCCGCTGACGGCAGTTTCTCGGCATCAGCCGCCGTTCCTGCTGTTGACCACGTCTCTCAGACGCTCTCCGTGCGGGTCACCGACTTGGCAGGCAACACCCGGGTCGTCGCCGTCCCCTACATCGCCGATCGCGTCGCTCCGGTGCTCGCCTTCACTTCGCCGGTGGCCGACTACGCCTGCCCGAGCGCGACCGCAGCTTGCACCGGTGCGGTCGCGAACGCGGCGACGGCCTCCGTGCCCTTTGGTGGAACCGTCTCCGAAGGCGGCGGCGTTTCGAGTGTGACTCTCGCGGCCGACGTCTTCGACCCGACGACAGCTTCGGTGGTTCAGACCTCGACGCCGGCTGCCGCGAGCCCCTGGAGCGGCGCGTGGATCTCGCTTCCGACCAGCGTCAATGGTCGCGAGTACCACCTCCGCGTGACGGCGACCGACGCTGCCGGCAACAAGAGTGCCCCGGTCATCCGCAAGGTCTGGCTCGACAATGTTGCCCCCTCGGCGACGATGCTCCAGTCGGGGGCTCGGCTCATCAGCCTCCAGGCGAGCCTGGTGCGCTTCTCTGAGCCGATGACCGCCGCGACCACGCTTCCGTCTCTGGTCTTCTCGCCGGCGTTGACGGGCACCTCGAGTCTCGCCGCTGACGTCACCGGCACGCTCTACGGTTTCTCCGGAACCGACCTCGGCTACTACGCCCCCTACACCGTCACCGTCGGCGTCGGAGCGACCGATCACGCCGGCAATCCGCTCTCCGCCACGGCGTCGCAGAAGTTCCTCACCACCACCAAGCAGCTGACCTTCCCGCTGCAGCTGCTCGCGCCCGCCGGCACCTCGATGCCCCGATTCCCTCGCCTGGTGGTCGACGGCGATGGGCGGCCAGCGGTCAGCGTCGTCTTTGGGGCGAGCGCGCCCTTGCTCCTCCAACTCCGCGGCGATGGCGTCCCGAACACCGCCACTGTCCCTGTCGACCCGACGGGCAACGGCTGGTGGGTCTCCGACATTGCCCTCGGGACGAACACCCTCAAACCCGACCTGACTCGCGCCTGGGGTCTGCGCCTCGCCGTCTCTTACCGCACCTCTGCCAATGCCAGCGTGCCGGAGTATGTCTCGCGCTCGGACACGGGCGCCTGGCTCAACGCGGCGGGCTCGGCAGGCTACGACCTGCTCCCGGTCACCGACTCCCTGACTCCCCCGTCCTTCGAAATCGATCCACCCACGCCGCTCTCCGGCGAGGTGCTGCGGTTGGTCTTCGCGACGCCTCCGTCCACCCTCGTGAGCACCGAGTTCACTGGCTCGTGGGCCTCAAACACCCTGGGCACCATCCCCGGCTTCCAGCAGCAGACCGGCGCCGCCACCCTCGACGTCGTCGGTTCCGCTCGCACCGTTCGCTACTGGGACCACCGCGGCTCCTCCCTGGTCGCCACCTCGACGTCCCCCACCGACCTGCTCGGTCCCGCCGGTCAGCCCCAACGGATGACGGTCGACCGCTTTGGGGCACCCGTTGAGGTGACGCCGGCCTTCGTTGCCTGGACGACGACCAGCGGCTCGGGCGCGGCGGCTCAGACCTCTGTCACCATCGCGTGCAGCCAGACCCCCACAGGGACCGTGCCTGGCTGGCTCGCGAGCTCGCAGCCGGTGGCATCCGGCGCCGCCCCGACCTCGCCGCCTCGCTTCGCGACCGCCCTCTCTCCCTCGCGGTTCGTCGCAGCCGTCGACCTCGGCTACGCCGTCGCCGTCGTGGCTGTGCCCAGCTCGACCCCGTGCACCTCGCTCCCGGTCCTCACCGTCCTCGGAACCGTTGCCAACGCTCGGCAACCATCGGTCGCCGTGGACCCCTCGGGCGTCGTCTGGCTGGCCTACGTCGACACCACCACCAAGGCGCTGATGCTCACGCGCTTCTAGCGATTCCGATCGCCTGAGCTACACTCATCGCTAGAGGCACCGGACAGATTCATCGCCTCCCCCTGGCACCCAGTGCTCCCCCGACGCTGCGGTGCCAGTGGTGTTTCTTGGGGTCGACTCGGCCATGTCGACCCTCCGGGAACCTGACACAGCGCTGAGCCGAATCGTGTCACCCACCCCTGGTAGCTTCTTCCTCGCTCGCTCTCTCAGCGCGCCAGAAGGAGGAGCAATGGCTGGCCACGGAAGACGACGCTGCGCCTGGAGCGGCAGCACGGTCCACCTCGAGCTCGACAGCAGGTACCCCCTGCTGCGGACGGCCGAATGCCCGGGCTGCCGCAAGACCGTGCCTTGCGAACTGCTCCACAACGCCGAGAACTTCGCCGACGTTCCTGCCGGGCACCTTCCCGCCCGGCTCCTGACCCACAACGGGCGCGATCCCCGAATCCCTTCTTGAGCGCCGCATCCTGCCTCCCCTCTGGGGCTTCGTTCCTCCTCGCCGCTCCACTGCGTGGTGAGAGCGGCGCGTCATCCCGATGCGCCCCATCACGGAGCGGCCAATGGGACGAGACTCAGTTCAGGACAAGGTGGAAGCAGCGCGGAAGCAGCTGGAGCAGGGCCTGGCGAAGCTCCAGACCTCCGACGACTGGCGCCGCACCCTCGAGTTGATGGCGCTCCTGGGGCCGACGCGCATCTCCCGCTTCAGCTTCAACAACCTCTTGCTCATGGCGATGCAGCGCGACGGCATCCGCCACGCGGCCACGTTCAACGCTTGGAGGAAGAAGGGCCGCATGGTGAGAGCTGGCGAGAAGGGGCTCGTCGTTCTCCGCCCGCGCTTCCGGAAGCTCGTCACCAACGAGGGCAAGGAGGAGCAGCACCTCGCCGGGTTCAGCTACCTCACGGTGTTCGCCCTCGAGCAGACCGATGGGCCCGCGCTGCCGGAGCCGGTGATGCCCCAGGACTTCGTCACCCCCGAGGGTTGGACCCACACCGTCGAGAAGTTCCGCGAGCTCGCGCTGAAGCTCCCCCACGTCAGCGGCATCGAGCTGCGTGAGCGGCGTGAGGGAGATCCTTCCGCCTACGGCTGGTACAATCGCACCACCAAGGGCATCGTGGTTCTCACCGACTCGACGCCCGGTCAGCAGTTCGCGACCCTCGCCCACGAGCTGGCTCACGCCATCCTGCACGGCGCCGACGACCACCACGACACCGCGACGAAGGAGGTCGAGGCCGAGTCCACGGCGTTCGTGGTCTGCCACGCTCTCGGTCTGGATACGTCCAACTTCACCCTGCCCTACGTGGCTCGGTGGGCACAGAGCGAGGAGCCGACCAAGGCCGTCGCGGCGGCGGGCGAGCGGATTCGGAAGGCGTCCGCGCAGATGCTCGAGATTCTGGCGCCCCAGCCGGCGCTCGACGACATCGAGGCTCCGGAGGCTACGGGCCCCACCGCGGCGGCGGCCTGATGCCGGGGTGGGCCTTCAGGCCTTGGGTCCGTCAGAGCAGCTGCAACGGCAACCTCCACCTCTTTGCGCGAGGACTACAGCGGCACGTAATCCAACATGTTTTAACACTTGTGCCTTCGCGGGCGCGTGGACTACTCCCACCGCATGGCACGGTCTGACTCCTCGAAGAACATCCACACGATTTCGCGGAGCATCTACCTCAGCCCTGAGCTCGACGGCGCCATCTCCCGATACGCGGAAGCGAACGGGCTCGATCATGCGAAGGCAACGCGGCTCCTCATGCAAAAAGGCCTGGATGCCCCGGTGGTTGGGGACTTCGCGCTCGAGGTGTTGACCAAGGTCGCTCAGGAGCGAGGGCTCACGGTCCCGACCCTCATTGGCGAGGTCCTCGCTCGCTTCGCCTTGGAAAACATCCATGTCTTGCAGAAGGGCGCGCCGGCCAAGCCCACCAAGAAGTAGAAGCCCGGTGCATCTTCGACCCTTGACGGTCGCTCGCTAGGCGCGCGCTCCACGCCTCTCGGCGTGACCGCGAACTCCGAACCTTTCTCCTCGACGCGACCGCTCCGTTCCCGTTGGAGCCGCTGTCCTTGCGCCCGAGGCGTCACCCTCAAGGCCGGGGCCAGCCACTCTATCCGGCGAGGACGTTTCGGGAATTCCATAAAACATGTTTAGGCATGTACTGAACGTGTGAAGGCATGTATTCTATGGGTCTCTCGTTTGGAGGTACTCATGGCCAGGCGTGCCCGTCAGAAGGTCACCGAGCTCGGCGCTCGACCGAAGGCTCTGTCGATCTACTTCTCCCAGCAGGACCTCGAGTTTCTCCAGTCCATTCCCGGCAACCTCGGCTGGAGCGATTCGACGAGGCGGCTGCTCCGCGACTTCCGTGACCTGTTCGACCTCCCCCACCAGGTCCAGGAGGTTCTGCGCGAGGACATGAAGGCGCAGGGCTGCCGCAACGGTCGCGACTACTGCTTCGGTCTGCTCCTCGCTCGCCACGCCGAGCTCCTCCGCGGCACCGCCGCCCCCTTCAAGCCGGCGCCTCGCCCGGCCGCGAGCGGCGACCGGTGAAGCTACTGGCGCTCCTGATGAAGCTGCCGCTCCCTGCGCGGCTGCTCGTCCTCTGGTGGACCGCCTGCGCGGCGGCGCCCGCCGGATTCCTGGCGGCCCGGGCCTTCGGCGGTCAGGCGACGCCGCTCGAGGCTGCCCTTCCTGTGGTTGCGCTCGCGTTGGCCGTCGTTGGGCTCCTCGCCTTCGAGCCACCGAGATCGTTCTCGCCCTCGGCCTGGCGCCGGCAACTTGCGCGCCGTGCCGACGCACTTCGCACCGCTTTGACCTCGCAGTCCCCCCAGAAGGAGTCCCGCACGTGATGCCTCTCTCCGCCCGTCAGAAGCAAGTCGCCAACCGCGCTCTCGCTCGGTTTCTCATCCGATTCGCCGTGCTCTCGCTCTTCACGCTCCTCGCGGAGCCGGCCTTCGCCTACGTCGGCGAGAGTCTGCTGAATTGGACCGCGAGCTACATCGTCGCGCCGCTTGGGCTCATCGCCATTGTCGTTGCCCTCGCCGCGAGCGTCTGGCGTCCCGACCTCGTCCGAAGCGCCATCTACGCTGCCATCATCTGCGCGGTGCTGTTCTTCCTGATTCAGCAGGGGAACACCATCATGAACGCCCTGCAGCACTGAAACCGTGCGCGCGCCCGTCTACCGCTCCATAGACGCCGCGAGCACGTTCCTCGGCCTGGCGTTTCCCACCGAGGTCCTCCTCGTCCTGACGGTGTTCTGGTTCACCGTCATCCTGGGCACGCCAGGCCTTGCCCTCATCGCGACGGGTGCGACCTATGCCCTCCTGCGTCTCGGCAGCGCTGGCAAGCCGCCGCAGTACATGCAGCACCTCCTCGCCTTCCTCGCGCGTTCAAAGCCGACCCGGGGTCACTACTCGGCCGCGGCGCGTTCGCGTCCCCAGCCTCGTTTCCCCTTCGCGTCTGTCGCGTTCCGCGATGGCCCGGTGACCCCCTCATGAAGGAAGCCTCTCTCGCTGACTTCGTTCCGCTGTGGAGCACCATCCACGCCGACGGCGTGACCGCGCTCATCACGCCTGCACTCGATTACGTCGGCGCCCTCGAGCTCGGCCTCCTCGACGCGCGCTTCGCGTCCGAGGACGCCATCGCCGGTGTAGGCGAGGCGCTCCGCAGCTTCCTGGGCGGGCTCGAGGATGAGTGCGTCCTTCAGTTCCTCTACCAGGTCGACGGCGACGTCGAGGACGACATCCGCGCCTACGAGGCGCAGCTCGGTGCGCCCGATGCGGCGAGTGCCCCGGCGCTCAGGAGCTACGTGCGCGCCCGCGGAGAGTGGCTCCGTGCGCAGAAGCTCCGGCGCACGCGGTTGTTCCTCTTCTTCGGCGCTCGGGTGCCTCAGGCCCCCGCCGTGCGCGGCGAGCTCGGCGGCCGCCTCCTCTTCGCCAACCTCGCCCGTCTCTCGGCCGAGTCGCACGCCGCGAATCTCAAGGCGCTCGCTTCCCTGCGGAACTCACTCGTCAACCGCCTCCGTCAGGCGAACATCGATTCGCGAGAACTCTCCGCCGGCGAGGTGCGCGCGCTGTACCACCAGCTCCTCAACCCGAATGCGGCGGCGGCGCGCCGGCCAGCTCCCAATATCGCGGTCCGGGACACGCTCTGGGACGCGAGCACCATCGTCGCCGAGGGTGAGGAGCTCCGCGAGTACAGCGAGGCGGAGCAGCTCGTCGCCGAGGACCTGGTCGAGGAGCGCGGTCTCCTGCGCCAGGAGTCGCTGGTCCGCCGGGTCCTGACGCTCAAGACCCTCCCGGAGTCCGGAACCACCTACTTCGGCCACGAGCCCATCCTCGCTCTGCACACGCGCGGGTCCGGCGGCGAGGCCGTGCCGTTCGGCTACTGGCTCTCCGTCGTCGTCCAGATTCAGAAGCAGTCGGCGGCCCGCTGGCGGCTCTCCACCGAGCATGGCCTTGTCGAGGCCTTGAAGGGTGCGGTCCCCTTCCTCGCGGACACCTCCGTCGCCAAGCAGGCCGCAGATCGCGCCAAGCAAGGCGGCATCAGCGCTCTCTTCGAGGAGCTCAACGCCATGTCCTCGAAGCTGGTTCGCCTCTCCGTTTCGGTTCTCCTCACCGCCGCCTCCGAGCAGGAGATGGAGGAGCAGACCGAGGCCGCCCGGAGCGCGTTCGCGGCCACCGGCAACTCCGAGCTGCTCCTCGAGCCCGTGACTCAGCTCCCGGCGCTCCTCTCGATGCTCCCTGGGAGCGGCCGGTACCAGCTCCGCACAAAGACGTGCACCAGCCGCAACGCGGCCGACTTCCTCCCGGTGTTCGCGCCCTGGCGTGGCACCGCCAAGCCCTCCTCGCTCCTTTTCACCCCGACCTGGGACAGCTTTCGGCTCGACCTCTTCGACAAGCGCCTCTCGCCGGCGCACCACGGCCTGGTCGTCGCGGATACCGGAAGCGGCAAGAGCGTTTCGTTGGGCGCGCTCACTCTCGACGCGCTGGCCTCGGGCGTCGACGGCATCCTTGTCGACAACGGCGGCAGCTGGGCGCCGCTCACCCGCCTCCTCGGCGGCGTCCACATCAACGTCGACATCAAGACGCCCATCACGCCGTTTCTTCCGTGGAGCGACATGGTGGCCCCAGACGGTGGGCTGGACCCGGAGGCCATCCAGGACGTTGTCGCCTACCTCGAGCTGTGCGTGCGCGAGGAGGGCCAACGCGGCTTCGACAAGCTCACGGTCCAGCTCGTCGCCAAGGCCGTGCGCCACGTCTACGAATCCCGGTTTCGCGCTGCTCCACAGGAGCGCCCGCTGATGTCGGCGTTTCGCGACGGTCTGCGCGCTCTCGGGCAGATCGCCGAGCACCCGGACGACAGGCGCATCTGCGAGGATCTCTTCCGCCGCCTTGGCCTCTTCGTCGGGGACGAGCTCTACGGCTCGTTCCTGGACCGGCCGTCGGAGCTCCGATTCGACGCCCGGCTCCTCACATTCGACATGGCCGCCGTGTCGAAGTCGCCCATCACCCGCAGTATCGCCATGGCCACTGTGATGCAGGCCATCGTCGCGCGCGCGGCGAAGCGAACGCGCCGCACGCTGGTGGAGGTCGACGAGGGCCACGTCTACCTAGGCCAGGACGAGACCGCCGAGCGCTTCCTCGAGCGCTGCTATCGGGTAATGCGGAAGTTCGACGTCTCGATGTGGATGATTTCGCAGCGCTTCAGCGACTTCGCCAAGGCGAAGTCCGGCGAGGCCATCATCGGGAACTCGGCGCTCAAGATCTTCCTGCGTCACGGCTCCGGACACGCCGCCATCGCCGAGTACTTCAAGCTCTCTCGCCGGGCCGAGGCGGCATTCCATGCCCTGTCCATGACGCCCGGGCACTACTCGGACTTCTTCCTGCTCTACGGCGAGCGAATGGCGACGGTGCGCCTCGCGCTCCACCCCCTCGCCTACTGGATTCTCACTACCGACGCCGACGATCAGCGCCTCATCAACGGCGCCGCGGCGCTCAATCCGTCGCTCGGCCGGCTTGAGCTGCTCGAGCAGTTGGCCAAGCGCTACCCCCACGGCGCCCCGAAGGGTGCCCCTCTCAAGGTCGCCTGACGTGTCGTCCTACCCCACAGGAGGTATCCGCATGCGTGTCCCGTCCCACGTCGCTCTCTCGCTCGCCCTGGCGCTCGCGCTCGTCCCTCGCGCGTCCCACGCGTCCATTTTCGGCGAGGAGAACGTCTCCCTGGCTGCGCTCGTTGTGCAGGCGAGCGAGCAGTTGACCGCGCTCAGGCAGCAGCTCCAGCTTGCCTCTCAGACGTACAACGAGACCCGCAAGTACGTCGGGATGCTGGCCGATGCGAAGCAGGCCTTCGCGGACATGCAGTCCTTCGGCACTGCCATTCTCACCAACCCCGATCAGGCGTTCGCGAACCTGATGCCCGAGGCGAGCTACCTCCGCTACCAGCTGACCACGCCTGAGAATTGGGCGCAGGGCACCGGGGAACTCCAGAACCGCGTCCGGATGTGCCTTGCGGCCGGAAACACGGAGGCATGCACTAACTTCTACGAGCCCGTGAGAGCCGAAATGGCGAGACGCTCCATCTCCGCCACCTTCGGCACCGCGCCCCCGGGCCACCGCGGCGAAGCCCTGGAGGTCGTCGACACCGAAGCCGCTCGTGTCATCTCGGACTCCACCGCGAATGCTGGCCGGTCCGCGAAGAACGCCGCCGTCGCCCGCGCGCTCCGCGAGCAGTGCCTGCAGGGGACCAGTTCCGACGCGATGGCCGCGTGCCAAGCTGCGGCTAACCTCGGCACCCTCGTCCAGCTCGAGGAGATGGCCGTGCTGAACCAGCAGACGGCCGAGGCGAATCGACTCAAGGCCCTGGAGTTGGCGCAGAAGAACGGCGAGCTCAAGCGCGAGTTCCTGGAGGCGGAGGCGCGCAGGAAGGCCATCCGGGACGGCTACCGTGACATGCAGAACGCCAAGCTCGGCGGCGCCGGCGCACAGCCACTCGAGAGCCCCCTCCTTCCCCGCGCGGAGGCTCCATGACCATCCCGACCCTTCGGGCGCGCGACCTCCTCCCCTCCTCTCTTCGCTGCGGCCCCGCCGCGTTGGCCGTGCTCCTGGCTCTGTCGCTCGCCGTGGTCCTCCTCCTTGGCCGCCTGGTGGTGCTCGAGCTGAGCTCGCGCGACGAGCAGACGCAGCGCCTTGCCTGTGAGTCGCGCCTCGCCTCTGTCGAGTTGCTCACGCAGGACAAGGGCCGCGCGGAGCGGGAGGCGGCCGAGCGTCGCAAGGTGATGCGCGAAGGCTTCCGCGACATGGCGAACACCCGTCTCGTCGGGCCTCGCCCGCGTTCCCTCGAGAGCCCCGCCCTGCCGCACGCGGAGGCGCCATGAGCCGGTCCTCGTCGCTGCTCCTCTTCGCCCTCGTGCTGGCCCCGGCCTCCGCCTTCGCCGGCGACATGGAGGCGGCGCTTGTTCTGGCCGACGCCTGGGCTGGCCAGGTCATGGGCCTCGCGCTCGGGCTCTGGCTCGGAATGCTGCTCCTCTCCCTGCTCCTGGAAGCCTTCTTCAAGCCTCCCACCGAGCCCAAGGACATCTCGGGGGCCGTGTGGCGTGGCCTGCTCGTGCTCTTCATGCTCCTCCACGTTCCGGGCGGCGGCAGCCTCTACGGCCGCGTCTGCCACGCGCTCGCGGCCCAGGCCGACAGCCTCGCGGCGCAGCTCAGCCCGGCGGCGTGGGAGAGCTTCGCCAAGGCGCAGGACGCGTGGATGGAGAAGCTCGCCGAGCAGTACGCGAACAAAAGCGACTTCGACCCCGCCTACCACGGCTCGTTCGCCGCCGGCGTCCTCTACGACACGCTCATCACCTTCGCTGTCACCCTCGGTCAGGCCTCAATGTGGGTCGTCACCGTGCTGGCCCAGGTCCTCGCCTCGCTGCTCTACACGGTCGGGCCGCTCGCCCTGGTGTTCGGTGTGCCGCGCGTCTCGGACAGCATCGCGCGTTGGCTCCGCTCGTTCATCAGTGTCCTCACTTGGCCGGTGCTCTCCGCGATGATGCTGCGCATCGTCGTCGCCGCGGGAACGCAGGGCATGACCAACGCCTCGCCGGCGTTCGCGTCGGCGGCCACTGCTCTCCTCATGGCCGTCATCGCGCTCGCCGTTCCTGTCGTTGCCTCCAGCCTCGTCGGAGGGAGCGTCGGCGCGCTCAGCGCTGGCTTCGGTACCCTCCTCTCTGGTGCTGCTCGCTTGGCCGCCGGCGCAGCGGGTGCCGCAAGTTGGGGCACAGCCGCGGCCAGCGTCGGCAAGGACGTCGCCGGCGGCGCGGCGTCGGCCGGCAAGTCGGCCCTCGGCACTGCCGCCGGTGCCGTCATGTCCTCCGGTCCCGGTTCGCCGCCTGGCGGCGCTCCTCCTGCGGCCTCGGCGGAGCGTGCGGCCGGCCACTCGGTCGCCGCCGCCGACCTTGCCCAGGGAGGCGCGGGCGTCTCCGCGAGCGACTCCTCCGAAGCGCGCCGTCCCGGCCGTCACACCGGCCTCGGCGCCGAAGCGGCCGGCGCCGGCCGGCGTGCTGCAGGCCCTCTCCCCAAGGGGATGGTCCGAGAGGCCGACGGCAGCGTGGCTCCCGCGCCCCCTGCGGCTTCCGGGGCCGCAGGCGGCTCCGAGCTCCGAGGTGC
>JBBIOE010000131.1:0-21881 GCA_037443525.1 Archangiaceae bacterium
CCTCGAGCCCCGGCGGGTCCACCGGCAAGGTGCCGCGGGGGAAGCGCACCGCCATCGGCCCCGGCCCGGCCAGCGCGAGCTCGAGCAGCCCGCCGAGATCCGACGCGAACGCCGGCGCGGCCAGGCGCACGCCGGGGAGCCCGCGCAAGAACCCCACGTCGAAGGACCCCTGGTGCGTCGCGCCGTCCGCCCCCACCAGCCCGGCGCGGTCGATGGCGAAGGTCACCGGCAGGCCCGGCAGCGCCACGTCGTGCACCACCTGATCGTACGCCCGCTGCAGGAACGTCGAGTACACGCACACCACCGGCAACAGCCCCTCGCGCGCCAGGCCGGCGGCGAAGGCCACCGCGTGCTGCTCGGCGATGCCCACGTCGTGGACGCGGTCCGGGAAGCGCTCGGCCAGCGCGGTCAGCGAGGAGCCCTCGAGCATCGCCGGGGTGATGGCGACGACGCGCGGGTCCTGTTCCATGCGGTGCTCCAGGACCTCGGCGAAGGCGTCGCTCCAGGTGAGCCGCCCGTGGCGGGAGCGCACCAGCTTGCCGTCGCGGAGCTCGTACGGCCCCATCGCGTGGCCCCGCGTGCGCGCGTCGTCCTCCGCCGGGCCGAAGCCCTGGCCCTTCTTCGTGCGCACGTGGACGACCACCGGCTTGTGGCTCTTCTTCGCCGCGCGGAGGGCCTGCTCGAGCGCCGACAGCTCGTGGCCGTCGACGGGGCCCAGGTAGGACAGGCCCAGGCTCTCGAAGAAGGCGCGGGCGTCGTCGTGGAGCAGGTGCGCCACGGCGCCCACGTTCTTCGAGATGCTCATGCCGTTGTCGTTGAGCACCAGGACGAGCTTGCGCTCGCCGTGGCCGAGGTTGTTGAGCCCCTCGTAGGTCAGCCCGCCGGTGAGCGCGCCGTCGCCGACGATGGCCACCACCTCGCCAGGCGCCTTCAGCGCGCGCTTGGCCTCGAGGAGCCCGAGCGCCACCGAGACGGCCGTGCAGGCGTGGCCGGCGCCGAACGCATCGTGCTCGCTCTCCTTGGGATCGAGGAAGGGCGCCACGCCGCCGTGCTGCCGGAGCGTCTCGAAGCGCTCGCGGCGCCCGGTGAGCAGCTTGTGGGCGTAGGCCTGGTGCCCGACGTCGAAGACCAGGCGATCGACGGGCGTGCGGAAGACGCGGTGGAGGGCGACGATCAGCTCCACCGCCCCGAGCGACGCGCCCAGGTGGCCGCCGACGCGCCCGCAGACGCGAATGATCTCCTCGCGAAGCTCCGCGCACAGCGCCGGCAGCGCTTCGGGCTCGAGGGCTCGCACGTCCTTGGGTGATGAGATGCCGGACAGCAGCTTCAACTCGTGCGCTCCACCGCGTACCGCGCCAGGGCCGCCAAGGGCCCGGGCTCGGACTCGAGGGGGCCCAGGGCGTCGAGCGCCTGCGCCAGGAGCTGCCGGGCGCGCGCCTTCGAGTGCTCGAGGCCGATGATCGCCGGGAAGGTGTAGCGCTTCGCCTCCGCGTCGGCCTGCGTCGGCTTGCCCATGACCTCGGGCGTGGAGGTGACGTCGAGCACGTCGTCGGTCACCTGGAAGGCGAGGCCCACCGCGTCGCCGTAGGCATCGGCCGCGCGCAGGGCCGCGTCGTCCCCTCGCCCCGCGAGCACGCCCAGACGGCAGGCGGCGCGGAGCAGCGCCCCGGTCTTGAGCCGGTGGAGGTGCACGAGCGCCTGCTCCTCGGCCTTTCGATCGGTGGCCACGTCGAGGACCTGGCCGCCCACCATGCCGCCCGCCCCGGCCGCGGTGGCGAGCTCGGCGACGAGGCGGGCCCGCAGCGCCTCCTGCCCGGCCCCGCCCCCCAGGGTGGCGAAGGCCTCGGTCAAGAGCGCATCGCCGGCGAGGATGGCCAGCGCCTCGCCGAAGACCTTGTGGCTGGTGGGGCGGCCGCGCCGCAAGTCGTCGTCGTCCATCGCCGGCAGGTCGTCGTGGATGAGCGAGTAGGTGTGAATGGCCTCGAGCGCGAAGGCGGCGTCGTCGGCGACCGAGCCCCCGCCGTTGGAGGCGCGGGCCGCGGCGTCGGCGAAGGCGAGGCAGAGCACGGGGCGCAGGCGCTTGCCGCCGGCCATCAACGAGTAGCGCATGGCCTCGACCAGCCGGGCGGGCGCGCGCGGCGCGAGGCGCCCAAGCTGGGCCTCGAGGATCAGCTCCACCCGGCGCTGCGCCTGGGGCAGCCATCCGGAGAGTTCGAAAGTCATGGCGAGCTCCTCGAGGTTCAGAACGGCACGTCGTCGTCGGCCGCGGGGGCCTTCTGCTTGGAGGGCTTCGAGGGCGCGGGCGCCGGCTCCTTGCCGCCCTCGAGCGGGGCGGTCTTGCCGTCCTCGGAGAGCAGCTGCTCGATGCGCTTCTCGGCGTCGGTGAGCAGCGTCTCGCCCTGCTTCACGAGCTGCACGCCCTCGGCGAAGCGCTCCAGCGAGTCCTCGAGGCTCAAGCTCCCGCCCTCGAGAGAATCGACGATCTGCTGCAGGCGAGCGACGACCTCGCCGTACTGGAGCTTCGCGCTCGGCTTGTCCTTGGCCACGGCCCTCTCCTAAAGCACCGGTCGAGCGGGGGCAACGGCGGCGCGCTCCCCGTATGGGGGCTTCTGGAGCGGCCTCACCCGCCGCCGGGCTTCTTCGCCGCCACCTTCACCGACAGCTCGTCGTTCCCGCCGAGCCGCACCGCGAGGGTGTCGCCCACCTCCACGTCCTGGGCCCGGCGCACCAGCCGGCCGTCGGCCTCCCGGCGGGCCAGCGCGTAGCCGCGCCCGAGCACCGCGAGGGGGCTCAGGGCGTCGAGGCGCGCCGCGAGCCCCTTCAGGCGCTCGTGCTCCGTCTTGAGCCGGGTGCGCGGCGTGACGCGCTCCAGCGCCACGGCGAGCCGGGAGAGCTGGGCCCGCTCCGAGCGCACTCGCGAGCGCGTCGCCGCGCCGAGCCTCCCGGAGAGTCCGGCCAGGACCTTCTTCCGCTCCAGCAGCTGTGCCTGGGGCCGCGAGCGCTGCAGCCGGCGCGAGAGCTCGGCCAGGCGATCCTTGCCCAGGCGCGTCCGCTCGCGGAGCCGGCGAGCCATCGCCTCCTCGAAGTCCGACAGGCGCAGCCGCTCGTTTCCCAACACCCGGCGCGGATCGCCGAGCGCCCGCCGGTGCCCGGAGAGCTCGTTCTTCGCGTCGAGCACCGTGCGCTCCACCGCCTTGGTCAACCGGCGGCGCACCGTGACGAGCCGCTCGTGGAGCTCCTCCACCACCGGCGCCACGAGCTCGGCGGCGGCGCTCGGCGTCGAGGCGCGCAGGTCGGCCACGAGCTCCGCCAGCGTGGTGTCGATCTCGTGCCCGATGGCCGCGACCACCGGCTTCTCGCAGGCGAAGATGGCCCGCACCACGGGCTCCTCGTTGAAGGTCCACAGGTCCTCGACCGAGCCGCCGCCGCGGGTGACGACGATGAGCTCGACGTCGGTGTTCTGAAGCCAGCGAATGGCGCGGCACACGTCGGCCACCGCGCCGTCGCCCTGCATGCGCGCGTCGCACACCAGCACCGAGAGCCTCGGGTGCCGGCGGTGCACGATCTTCAAGAAGTCGCGGAGCGCCGCGCCGGTGACGCTCGTCACCACCCCGACCTTCCTGGGCAGGGCGGGCAGCGCGCGGCGAGGCCTGGTGCGCTGCTCGCCGAACAGCCCCTCGGCCAGGAGCTTCTTCTTGAGCTGCTCGAAGGCCAGCGCCAGGGCGCCCAAGCCTTCCGGCTCCACGCGGTTGGCGATCAGGCTGTAGCGCCCGCTCGGCTCGTAGACGCTGACGGAGCCCTCGACCACCACCGCCAGGCCGTCCTCGAGCTTGAACTTCAGGCCCGCCGCCTGCCGCGCCCAGATCTTCACGTCGACGCTGGAGCGCTCGTCCTTGATGGTGAAGTAGAGGTGACCGCGCGCGTTCGCGCCCCTGAAGCCGCTCACCTCGCCGCGCACCACCACCCGGGCCAGCGGGCCCTCGAGCAGATCCTTGATGCGCGAGGTGAGCTCGCTGACCGAGAGCACCTTGGGCAAAGCCTCTTTCGCGGGTTCCTTTCGCCAAGCCGGTCGCGCGGGCACCCCGACCGGCGCGGGGATGGTGGCGACGATGGCCGCCCCGTCGAGGTGGGCCTTCGCGCGGCCGCTCTCGCCGGGGGGCGCCGCGTGCGAAGCGCCGTCGAGCGCGGTCTCGAGCGCCGGGCCCGGCTCAGCTGCTTCTGCCGTCGTGGGCGTCGCGGGGGCTGATCCCCTTCGCGTCGGCGTGGCGCGCGGCGGCGCCGTCGGGGGTTGGCGCGGGCTGCCGGCTTCGGGCTCGTCCGCCCGCCCCTCTCGTCCCTTCGACCCCGGCTGCCCCCCGCTCGAGCCGAAGAGATCGCCCTGCTTCATTTGTTGTTGAGCTCGTTGAGGCGCATCTCGGCCTTCTGATGATACTCGTCGTCCTTCGGCGTCATCATCAGCACGTCCTTGAAGAGCTTGGTCGCCTCGTCGGGGCTCGTGTCCTTGAGCTGGTACGCGCGCAGGTACTGGTCCTTCGCCGCCGACCGCGCCTCGGAGAGGATGTTGTTGGCCCCGGCGTGCCCGGGATCGGCGGTGAGCACCTTGCGCGCCATGTCGATGGCCCGCGACCACTGCCCGGCCATCTTCGCGCTCGAGGCCTTCATGTAGAAGTTGGCCGCGAGCCGGGTCTTGATGGGCTTCGACTGCTCGGAGGGCGAGCCGCCGCCGATGGTCTTGTCGAGCTCGAAGAGGGCGAGCAGGTCGTCGTCCTTGAGGCCGTCGAGGCTGCGGGACTTCGACTGGTAGTCCTTGATCTGCACGAACAGCTTCTTGCACTGGGAGTTCTTGCCCATGCACCCTTCGGCGAGCGACGCGGCGCCCTGCACGTCGCCGGTGCGGAAGCGCTGGCGCACCTCGGCGTCGGAGTTGTCGGGCGGCGGCGGCGCGGACTTCGGGTTCTTGATGTAGTTGATCGCCTGCTCCGCGAGCTTCTTGTACTCGGGCGCCTCGCGATCGTCCGGCCGCGCGACCAGCACGTCCTCGGCAAAGGCCTTGGCCTGCTCCATCTTCCCCAGGTCGGAGGTCGCCGTGAGCAGCATCTTGGTGTCGCCGAGCTTCTTGGTGATGGCCTCTTCCAGGGCCTGCTTGAGGTCCTGCTTCTTCTGCTCCTGATCGACGGTCGACGCCTTCGCCGCGTCGAGGAGCTGGCTGGCCTTGCCCACCTCGCCGGCCTTGATGGCCTTCTCCGCCTCGCCCATGGCGCGCTGGTTGGGGATCTCCTTCTCCGCGCGCTCCAGGTACGACTTGACGGTCTTCTCTTCGTACTCCGCGTCGAACTCCTGCAGCTCCGCGAGCTTCTTCTTCGCGTCGACCCACTTGGCCTGCCGCGCGAGGTTCTTCGCCTCCTGCAGCATGCCGCCGGCCTCTTCGTTGTGCGCCATCTGCGCCGCGTGCTGCCGCCTCCGCTCCGCGTCCTTCTTCGACTGAATCAGCTTCCAGCCGACGAGGAGCGCGAGCAGGACGACCGCCACCGCACCGAAGGTGATGAAGCGCTTCTTCTTCGCGGCCGCCTTCTCCTCGGGCGACTCGGCCATGCGCGAGGTCTTGGGGCGCGCGCGGCCCGGGGGCGCGACCTCACCGCCCAGGGAGCGGCTGGTCTTCACCGGCGGGCGCCGGGCGCCGGAGGTGGGGGAGGCGCCGCCGGCCACGCGGGGCACCGGGCCGCTGCCGCCGCCCTTCTTGAAGGTGAACTCCGAGTCGCCCAGCGCGATGGTGTCGCCGTCGCTGAGCTGGGTCTCGTCGGCGATGGCCTCGCCGTTGAGCATGGTGCCGTTGCCGCTGCCGAGGTCCGACAGCGCCCAGCCGCCCTCCGCCTTCCGCAAGAGGGCGTGCTTCCTGGACACCGAGGTGTCGGGCACCGAGACCGGGTTGTCGGAGGCGCGGCCGATCACCACCTCGTCGCCGTCGAGCGGAAACTCCTGCCCCGACGCGGGGCCCGCGATGCAGATCAGCATCGACTTGGCCGCGGGCCTTCGGGCGGGCGCCGCCGCGGTCGCGGCCTTACCGCTCGCGACGGGCGTGCCGGCGGTGGTCGGCCGGCGGCGGGGCGGTGGGTTTCCTGCTGGGGGCGGCATCTTCACACCTCGAGAGAAGTTCGCTTCACGACCTGCGTCATGTCACGCCTCCGTACATCAGGGCGAAGACGATGGGGCCGAACAGCACCATGAACACCGTGGGGAAAATGCAGGCGATGAGCGGGAAGAGCATCTTCACCGGCGCCTCGTTCGCCAGCTTCTCCGCCCGCTGCGTGCGCTCGATGCGCAGTTGCGTCGACTGAATGCGCAGCACCTTGCCGAGGCTCGTGCCCATCTTGTCGGCCTGGATG
The DNA here is from genome assembly GCA_037443525.1 of Archangiaceae bacterium. GTDB lineage: Bacteria > Myxococcota > Myxococcia > Myxococcales > Myxococcaceae > JBBIOE01. The sequence continues at coordinate 6,384 of JBBIOE010000131.1, forward strand.
AGCGCGGTCACGAAGGTGGTGAGGCTCGGCAGGTCGACGCGGACGATCATGGACTTCAAGCACTCCTCGCGCGTCTTGCCCATCTTGAGCTGCTTGAGCACCATCTGCAGCTCCTCGCGCAAGGGGCCGCCCTTCCCCTTCTTCACCACGGTGTCGAGCGCGGCGGTGAAGTCGAGGCCCGCCTCCACCGAGAGCGTCAACAGGTCGAGGTTGAACGGCAGTGCTCGGGAGATCTGCAGGTGGCGCTTCGACACCTGATCGTTCACCCAGATGAGCGGGTAGAACATGCCAATCAGCGCGCCGAGGAGCGAGAAGAGCGGGTTCTGGTGGAGCGCCTCCACGACGACGATGCCGAAGATGAGCCCGCCGACGAAGCCGAGCTCCTGCAGCGACATGATCTCTTCGGGCTTGTAGGCGTTGGGGTCGCCGGCCTTGGTGAGGCTCCGGCGCATCTTCTCCTCGTAGCCCGGCCACATGAAACGGCGGTTCAAGAGCCCGAGCTTGCGAATCGCGATCGCGCTGGCGCCCGACATGCCGCCGGACGACTCCTCCTGCACCTCGGTCACGAACCGCTCGAGGAACGTGTAGTAGATGCCCGAGGACAGCAGTGCCGCCGCCGCCGCGAAGAAGAGCGCGGAGATCAGCACGAGAATGGTGGTGAGGATGTCCACTCAGCGCTCCACGGTCAGATGTCGATGTTGGTGATTCGGCGGATGATGAGGATGCCCATGACTTCCATCACGACGACCGCGAAAACCAGGATGTAGCCGAAGATGTGATCGAGCATCGGCTGCATCAGGTCGGGGCGCATGTAGTTGAGCACCAGGCCGAGCACGAGCGGCATCGCCGACACCACCCAGCCCTGCATCTTGCCCTGCGCGGTCAAGGCGTCGATCTTGCCCTCCAGGCGGAACCGCTCGCGGATGGTGTTGGCGAGGGTCTCGTACATCTCGGCCATGTTGCCGCCGAGCTGCCGGGCGATGTTGGTGGCGGTGGCCACCAGGTCCAGGTCGTCGCTCCCCACGCGCTTGGCCATGTTCAGGAGCCCCTCGTCGGGGGGCACGCCGAGCTTGAGCTCCTTGATGAAGAGGCCGAACTCCTGCTGCAGCGGGGGGAAGGAGTCCTTCGCGATCTGCTCCATCGCCTGCTGGAAGGTGAGGCCGGCCTTGAGCGCGTTCGACATCGCCTGGAGGCTGTCGACGAGCTGGGTGTTGAACTTCACCACTCGCTGCTTCTTGTAGTGCTTCACCATCATCATCGGCAGGAAGAAGCCGAAGATGAAGGCGCCGATGCCGACCAGCGGGTTGATGACCAGGTAGCTGAACGTCCCCAGGATCACCATCGACGCGATGTTCAGCACCAGCATCTGCCGCGGGTCGATGAACAGGAACATGTCCGACAAGTCGTTCATCGACTTGACGATGTAGCGCTCCTGGTACTGCTCGTAGGCCTTCCCGAGCACGCTCATCACGACCAGCCCGAGGAAGAAGACCGCGCCGGCCAACAGCAAGCCTGTGATGCCTGCAAGCATCGTCGTGTCCTCGCTCGACTACTCGTTGACGGCGGCGCCCTTGGCGTCCGAGGCGCCGGTGCCGCGAATGACCTGGATGGTGCTGAAGCGCTTCTGCTGGAGCACCTTGGTGCGCTCGCCGGAGAGCAAGCTGTTGATGGTGGCGCGGCCGCGCTCTTCCATCACGTCGATGTCGTCCTCGTTGCGCAGGGCCAGGGTGAGGCCGCCGAGCTCCTGCGAGAGCACGAGGATCTCGACCTCTTCCGGCAGAACCAGGAGCGAGAGGTTGTTGTAGTTGCGTTCCGACTCGGGGATCAGGTTCACGTTGGTGGTGCCGGTGATCTTGCCGGTGGCGAGCACGATGATGTTTTGCATCAGCGTCACGGCCACCTGCTCGCCCGTCGCCGGGTCCTTGAAGCTGCCGATGATGTCGACGTGATCGTTCGGGCGCACCCAGCCTCCGACCGCCGCGGTGCTCTTGGCGTCGATGCTGATCGCTCGCGCCTTCTTCTGCACCTTGGTCGACAGGCGCTCGGAGGCCTTGGTGGTCTCGAACTGGCTCCAGAGCAGGGGGTCGCCGGCCTGCAGCGCGACGAGCACCTTCTGGCCGACGACGTAGCTGGCGGAGTCGGGCTTGACGACGGAGGAGGTCACGAACTGCTCGGGAATGGAGCGCTGCGACACCATCTCCATCGACACCACGGTGCCTTCGGAGATGTCGACCGCGGCGACCACGACCGGAACGAGGTTCCAGCCCTTGCGGACGTCGGCTTCCCTCTTCTTGATCGCGGAAAACGCAACGATGCCTGCCAGCACCGCCAGACCAAGGGCCACGAACAAGGGGGTTTTTCCCTTCAGCATGTCGTCAGTTCTCCGTCAGGTGGGAAGCCTGGGTATTTTCGCGGGAAAAGGCGGGCAGATGCTAACAGAGTGTCAATCCGTCAGGTGAACGAAGACTTATCAGTAGGCCTGTGTCGGATGGCCCCGCACCCGAGGGCGGAATCGACTCAATAGGCCGAGGCCGGAGCGGCTTCGGACGCCGCCTTCTTCGCCGGCAGCGCCTTCTGCGTCGGCGCCGGGGCCTCGTCGTACTGACGCTGGGCCTTGGCGCGCGCGGAGTTGGCGCGGGCGCGCTCGGCGACCTGGCGGGCCGCGGCGCTGTCGGGGAACTCGCGGGCGATGAGGTCGCAGTACGGCGCGGCGCGCTCGGAGTCGCCCATCGCCTCGTAGGTCTCGCACACCAGCGTGAGGGCCTCGAGGCGCGCGCCGCCGGTGGGGCCGAGCTGCAGCACGCGCACGGCGATCTGCACGCCGGTGGCGCGGCTCCCGGCGCCGATGGTCTGCCGGGCCTTCTCCAGCTCGTCGCGGATGCGCTTCTGCTGCCGGCGATCGGAGGCCTCGGCGTCCTTGGTGGCGGCGTGCTGATCGATCTCCCGCTCGACGCTCTGGGCCTCGTCGTCGCCGGTGTCGAAGGAGGAGCTCGCGCCCCGCTTCCCTCCGCCGCGCGTGCCGAGGTTCATCGAGAGCGACGAGCGCGGCGCCTCCTGAGGCGCGGCGGCGGCGACGGGCGGCGCGATCACCGTGGTCACCGGCGCGGGCTCGGCCGGCTTGACGCTCGGCGCCTTCGCCTGGGGCTTGGCGGCGGCCTGGGCCTTTGGCATCGGAGCCGGATCGGCGGCGGGAGGAGGCGGCGGCGCGACGGACGAGCCCGCGGCGCTCGAGCCGAGGCCGAAGGAGCCCTTGCGCGCCAGCTCGCCGGTGGAGCCCTGCGAGCCCCCGCCGCCGAGCGTGCCCGTCGAGCCGGCGCCGAGCCCCGAGCCCGAGGAGACGCCGAAGGGCGAAGACTTCGCCGGAGCGGTGCCGAGCGCGCCGAGCCCGCCCGAGCCGGAGCCCGAGAGCATGCCCTTGTTCGCGGTGCCCTCGAAGCCCGACTGGGCGACGCCGGTGCCGTCGTTGAGCTGGGCCATGCGGCCGGCGTTGCTCCAGTCCTCGCGCAGCGGCTCGTTCTTCGTCGCGGGGGCGCTCTTCTTCTTCGACGCCGGGCCGGCGCGCTTGGAGAGCGAGGCGAAGTCGGAGGCCCTCGACTCCTCGGCCTTCACGTCGGCCTTCGCCGGCGGCGCGTCGAGCTTGTCCGCCGCCGCCGCGCGATCGCCGTCGGCCTCGAGGCGCTCGTTCGCCAGCGGCCGCCGCGTGTCGAGCAGCTTCTTGCTCTCGGTCGGCAGGTCGGCGCGCCCGCCCTTCCCCTTCCACATCGGCGCCGGCTTCGGCTCGGCCTTGGCGGAGTCGTCCCTCGGGGCGGTGGCCTGCGGGGCCGCCTGGTGCTGCTCGGCGTTGCCCTTCGGCAGCTCGCCTGAGGCGTAGGTGCCGGTCTTCTCGTCGGGCGGAGGCGGCTGCGCGGCGGCGGGCGCGGCTGGAGGCGTTTGGGCGGCCTCCTGGGCCAGCTGCGCCGCCTTGCGCTGCTCGCCTTCGGCCACCGCGCGATCCTTCTGCTTCTCCTTCGCCACCGCCTCCTGCTTCATCACCTCGTGCTTGGCGTCGACGGCCGCCTTCACGGGGTCCAGCTCGAACTGCGTCTTCACGAACACCACGCCCACCAGCGCCAGCGCCGTCACCGACGCGACTGGCACGATGAACCTGCTCCACCACGGCTTCGGGCGGGCGACCTCGGCGTTCCGTCGCGCGGCCTGCTCGGCGTAGGCGAGCAGGGACTCGAGACCCGCGTCGGGCGCCGGCTCGGGCGCGAGCCTGGCCATGGTCGAGCGCACGTGCTTGATGCCGTCGAGGGACTCGGCGCACCGGGCGCAGCCGCGCACGTGCGCCTCCACCGCCTCGGCCTCCGGGGCGGGCAGCTCGCCGTAGGCGAACTCGAGGAGCTTGTCCTCGCTCTGGTGCGCGGGCGCGCTCACGTCACGCCACCGTCCTTCCGTCGGCCATCACTTCACCATCCACACCCAGCTCCGCAAGCGCGCGCCTGAGGCCCTCCAGGGCGTAGCGCATGCGGCTCTTCACCGTGTTCTCGTTCACGCCGGTGACCTCGGCGATCTCCTTGAAGCCGATGCCGTGGTACTCGCGCAACAGGAAGACCTCCCGCTGCTCTTCGGGGAGGCGCCGCAGCGCCCTCTCGAGCAGGGGCCGCAGCCTCGAGTTGTTGGCCGCGCGATCGGGGCTCTGCGAGGCCTCGTCGGCCACCGCCTCGCCGAGCGAGCGCCCCTCGGGATCGGCGCCGGCGGGCGCGTCGAGCGAGTCGGCCTGCCGGTAGCTCTCCTTTCGCGCGCTGTCCACGCAGAGGTTCCTCGCGATGGTGAAGACCCAGGTCGTGAAGCGGGCCTTCGGTTGGTAGTCACTGCTGCTGCGCACCACTTTCAGCCACGTCTCCTGCAGCAAGTCTTCGGCACGCTGCCGGTGCCCAACGAAACGGTGGATGAAGTTGTAGACGGACTGGCGGTGGCGCGTGACGAGCGTGTTGAACGCCCGGGCGTCACCGGACTTGAACGCGAGCATCAACTGCTCGTCGGAAGTCTCCGGTCCCAACTCTCTCCTCGTTCTGTTGCTCCTGGTTGGAACGCACCGGGAGCGGCGGTGATCTACCGGCCTCGCGATCGCCGGTAAGTCGCGAGAATGACAGGCAAAGCCACGACTGTCACCAGCGCAGCCTGTCCGAGGAGGATCGCCGGCAGCGGCCGCTGGACGTGGATGAAGAGGCTCCGGCCCAGGCCGAGTCCCAGCAGGGCGCCGGTGAAGGTGCGCCAGGGGTTCGTGAAGCGATGGGGGTGGAAGCGGCCGAGGGCCCAGTCGAGGACGGCGGGAACGACGAGCCCTAGGCCGACGGGGAGGTCGAGCGGGTGCGAGAGCGGCGCCTTCAGCGCGAGCTGAGCGGCGAAGGCGGCGACGAGGACCGGGTAGGTGCCGAGGCAGCGCGCGCAGACGTGGAAGCGGCCGAAGCGGTAGCAGCGGTCGAGCTCGTCGTCGAAGTGGTGCGAGAGCCAGAACGTGTTCATGAGGCGGAGAGGCGCCGCGTTCGCGCGGCGAGGAGCGCCTTGGTGTAGGGCGCCTTGGGCGAGGCGAAGAGCTTCGCGGTGGGCGCCTCCTCGACGACGCGGCCCTCGTGGAGCACCACGATGCGATCGGCGAGGTGCGCGACGACGTCGAGATCGTGCGAGACGAAGAGCATCGCCAGCGGCCGGGCGGCGCGGAGCGCCGTGAGCAGGTTGAGGAGCTGCGCCTGCACCGAGACGTCGAGGGCGCTGACCGGCTCGTCGAGGACGAGGAGCTCCGGCTCGAGGGCGAGGGCGCGGGCGAGGTTCACCCGCTGCCGCTGGCCCGAGGAGAGCTCGCGGGGCCGGCGGTCGAGGAGATCGGGAGGCAGCCGCACCAGCTCCAAGAGCGCGCGCAGCCTGACGGGGCGCGAGGCGCGGTCGCCGAGGCCGTGCAGCGCGAGCGGCTCCTCGAGCGACTCGGCGATGGTCCAGCGGGGGTCGAGCGCGCTGGAGGCGTCCTGGAAGACCGGCTGCACGCGGCGCCGCAGCGCCTGGAGCGTGGCGGCATTCGCGGAGGCGAGGTCGACGCCGTCGAAGCGGACCGTGCCGGCGTGGAGCGGCTGCAGGCCGAGCACCGCGCGGGCGAGGGAGGACTTGCCGCAGCCGCTCTCACCGACCAGCCCGACCACCTCGCGCGCCTCGACCCGCAGATCGACCCCGCGGAGGGCGTGGACCTCCCGCGAGCCGGAGCGATAGCGCACGTCGAGGCCGCGGGCGTCGAGGAGGCTCACGCGCGCGGCCCTCGGTTCGCCGCGAAGGAGGCCGACGGGCGTCGAAACGTCGTCGCGCGAAGAGTCGATGCGCGTCCACCGTTCAGTCCGAGCGAGGTCGAGGACCCGGTCTGAACCGATCGGATTCCGGAGCCCGGCCGGCCCTCGACTCCGCTCGGGCTGAACGGAGTCCCCGTTTCGATCAGCCCCCTGAGCGGTGGCGAAGGGTGCCGCGGCTGAGCCGACCGAATTCCGCCGCCCGGCCGGCCCTCGACTCCGCTCGAGCTGAACGGAGTCCCCGTTTCGATCAGCCCCCTGAGCGGAGGCGAAGGGTGCCGCAATCCGCCGCGGCTCGCCGCACCTGTCGGCCCGGGCAGAACGGAGCATCGAGAACGAGGCCTCGACGGAGGCGGTTCTCCGCGAGCTCCTCTGGCGGGCCCTCGACGTCGCTCGGGCTGAACGGAGCGTGGCGGGCCTGGCTTCAGCGAAGGCCGTTCGCACCGAGCGGCTTCGGGGCGTGCCTCGCTCTGCGCTCCCCGGCGCGCGCTCATTCGCCTGGCACCTCGTGACACGCCACCCTCACGTCCTCGCCGCGCGGCGAGAGGGCCGGCACCTCCGTCCGGCACCGCCCGGCCGCCACGGCACACCGGGGATGAAACCGGCAGCCGGCGATCGGTTCGCGCACCGACGGCACCTGCCCCTCGATGGCCTCGAGCGGCTTCCCTCGCGAGCTCTCCGAGGGCCGCGCCCGCACCAGCGCCTGCGTGTACGGGTGCCTCGGACGCGCCAGCACCTCGCGCACCGACCCCTGCTCCGCCACGCGGCCGGCGTAGAGCACCGTCACCTCGTCGCAGGCGTCGCGCACCACCTGGAGATCGTGGGTGATGAGCAGCACCCCCAGGCCGCGGCTCTTCGCGAGCTGCCGCAAGAGCGCCAGCACCACGCCCTGCACCGACGCGTCGAGCGCCGAGGTCGGCTCGTCGGCGATCAGCACCCTCGGCCCGCCGGCCAGCGCCGCGGAAAGCAGCGCCCGCTGCCGCATGCCGCCCGACAGCTCGTGAGCGTAGGCGCGCGCGACCTTCTCCGGGTCGGCGAGACCGACCTCTGCCAACAGCCGCACCGCCTCGGCGCTCGCCTGGGTCGCCGTCGCGCCACGGTGCACGCGAACGCCCTCGGCGATCTGCTCGCCGACGCGCATCACCGGGTCGAGCGCGAGCAACGCGTCCTGCGGCGCCAGCGAGAGCGTCTTGCCGCGCAGCTCCGCCACCCGGGAATCGTCGAGCCCCAGGGGCGCCTGGCCCTCGATCGCCAGCGTTCCACCCGCCACTTTGGCCGCGCCTGGCAACACGCCCAGCATCGCCAGGGCGGCCAGCGTCTTCCCGCTCCCCGATTCGCCGACCAGCGCGTGCAGCGTCCCCGCTCCGACGTCGAAAGAGACGCCGTCGAGCCAGCGCCGCCCGCCGACGTCCACCGCGAGACCGCGCAGCTCCAAGAGCGTCGTCATTCCTTCGACGCGAGCTCGGCCAGGAGCTCGGCTTCCGTGAGGAGGCCCTTCTTCACCAACGCGCGCACCGCGGCCGTGACCAGCTTGGACGGCGCGACCGAGTCGAGGGCCCCGGTCCACGCGCCGGGTTCGCCCGCCGGCGCCGGCTTTGGCGCGACCGGCGCCACTGCCCCGCCAGACGTCTTCAGCCAGTCGGGCAGCGCGAGCGCGGGCGGCGCGGAGCTCGGCGGCTTGGCGTCAGCCTTGGCGGGCGCCTGCTCGAGCTGGGCGAGCGGGGCCTCGGGCCTCTTGGCACCCTCCGGCGGCTTCGGAGGCTCGACCTTGGCCTTGGGCGCAGCGGGCGAGGGCCTCGCACCGGGTGCAGCCTTCGGCGAGGGCCGCGCGGCCACCGGGGGAGGCTTGGGCGACGCTTTCGGCTTGATGCTGGGAGGCGGCGCGGGCGCGGCGGCCGCCGAGGCCGGTGGCGCCCTGACGCCGGACTGCGTGTCGAGCGCGAGATTGGAGAACAGGTCGTCCGCCGAGAGCGCTCCCGAGTCCGCGGCGGAGCTGGGCCGCGTGCCCATGCCCGGGGCAACCAGGGCGTCGATCTCGTCCCCGGCGGCGACGAAGAGCGTCACGACGCGCCCGGGCGTCTTCTTCACCTCGGCCATACCGTCCGCGTCGGAGGGATTGGCGACGGCGACCGACAGGTTCGTGCCCTGCAGGGCGAAGGGGACCATGCGGTGCGCCGCCTGGAACGAGCGCGGAAGCTCCGCCAGCACCTCGGGGGCGATCGAGGGCAGGTCGACGAAGGGCAGGCCATGCTGCACCGAGAGGGCCTCGGCGAGCTGGACCGGGCTCACCTTCCCCAGCGAGACGAGCCTGTCGCCCAGCCAGGCCGGCTCTCCCGCGCTCTGATCGCTCAGCACCGCGTCGAGGTCGGCTCGGGAGACCGCGCCCTTCTCCTGGAGGATCTCCCCCAACTTCCGGCGCATGACGGCCTCACCGCTTCACTCGGGCCAGGTACTCCTCGCGGCTGAAGACACCTCGCTCGATGAGCATCTCCACCATGGCCTTGAGCGCGGCGACTTCCTTGCGCTGGGCCTCTTCGATGGCGCGAATCTGGTCGGCGGGCGTGCGCGCGCCCGCGGCCGGCACTCGTTCGCTCGAGGTCGTCGGGAACGCCGGCAGGTTCATCGGCTGCGGCGGAGGCGGGGCCGCGGGGCGATCGGGGCGGCGCACCTCGACCGAGTTCTTGATCATCGTGTGGCCGCCCGCGTCCATGACCTTGAAGCCCTCGCCGTCGTCGGCGCTCATCTCGCCGGCGTGCGAGTAGACGCGGGTGTAGGCCTTGGCGATGGTCTGCCGGCCGGCGATCTGCGGCACGATGCGGCAGCGCGAGACGGAACGAATGGTGTCGAGGTGCTTGATGTTCTGCGGCTCGGCCATCGCGACCACCAGGGTCTTGCCCTCGTCGCGCAGCTGCAGCGGCAGCACGACGAGATCGCGCGCCAGGTCAGGGGGGATCTTGCTGCGCACGTGCTCGGGCACGGAGCTGATGGCGTCGAGATCGACCGCCGGCATCGCGAGCTGCTTGGACAGGGCCTTCACCAGCAGGTCCTCGCTCACGATGTTCATGCGCACGAGGATCTCGCCGAGGCGCCCGCCCCACTTCTGTTGTTCGGCGAGCGCGCTCTTGAGCTGGGTCTCGCTGATGACCTTCGCCTTCACCAACAAGTCGCCCAGTTTGATTGAAGCCATGACCGACCGGTAGCTTAGCGGTTTACGAGCGGGCGTCGAATGTCCGTTGCAGGGCCTCTCCTACCCCATTGACCGCCAGGACCGTCACCCCGATGGCCGCGCCGGGGAACACCGCCAGCCACCAGGCCCCCGGCACCAGAAGGGTGCGCTGCGCCTGGGACAACAGCTCCCCCCAGCTCGCGGTCGGGGGCGACACCCCGAGCCCCAGGAACGACAGCGCTGACTCCAGGAGAACGGCCGAGCCCACCCCGAAGGTCGCGGTGACGATGACCGGCCCCAGGGCGTTCGGCAGGAGGTGCCGGAGGAGCACGTGCGCGGGCCCGGCGCCCATCGCCCGGGCGGCCAGGACGAAGTCGAGGGTCTTGAGCTTCTGGACCTCGGCGCGCACCAGGCGGGCCACGTCGGTCCAGCGGGTGAGGCCGAGCACCAGCGCGACCGGCCACAGCGACGGAGTTCGGAGCACCGCCAGCAGCGCCACCAGGAAGAAGATGGTGGGGAAGGTCGCCATCACCTCGGTGAGCCGCGAGAGCACCAGGTCGACGGGGCCGCCGAAGAGCCCCGCCACGCCGCCGATGAGAAGACCCACCAGCGCCGCCACCAACACCGTGAGCGCGGCGATGAAGAGGCTCACCCGGGCGCCGTGGACGAGGCGCGCCAGCACGTCGCGGCCCAGCTCGTCGGTGCCCAGCCAGTGCGCGCCGCCCGGTCCCCAGGGAGGGGGGAGCTCCTGCTGCTCCCCGGTGGCCGCGAGGGTCTGGTTCGGGCCGTAGGGAATCGGGGTCCGCACCATCCACTCCGCGCGGGCGGCGAGGGACTGCGAGGACTCGGCCCCGAGCGCCGCCGGGCGGACGAGGCACGGCAAGACGTGGGTGGCGCCGTCGACGCGCACCAGGAGCGGGAGATCCGACGCCAGGACGTCGGCGAAGAGCGCCAGCAGCACGATGCCAGCGAGCACCGCGAGGGGTGCCCGCGCGCGGCGATCGGCGACCAGCGGCCGCACCAGGCCCTTCATCGGCCCTCCGGGTGCCGCAGGCGGGGATCGGCGGCCACCGCGCCCACGTCGGCGAGCACCATCGCGAGCAGGGTCACCGCGCCCATCACGGTCGCCACCGCCATCACCACCGGGTAGTCGCGGGTGCCGACGGCCTCGAAGGCCAACAGCCCCATGCCGGGGATGCCGAAGACGCGCTCCACCACCACGCTGCCGCCGACGAGGTGCGGCAGCTGCAGACCGAGCAGGGTCACCAGGGGCACGAGGCTGTTCCTGAAGGCGTGCCGCCAGACGACGGACCGCTCGGGGATGCCGCGGGCGCGCGCCGCCAGCACCGACTCGTGCGAGAGCGCCTGGCGCATCGCCGCCTCGACGTGCCGGGCCGCCAGCGCGAGCGTCGGGGAGGTGAGCACGAGGACGGGCAAGACGAGGTGCCAGGCGAGGTCGACGAGCCCCCCGCCCTCGGAGCGCAGCCCCTGAAACGGGAACCAGTCGAGGCGCCGCGGGTTGGCGAAGACGAAGAGCGCGAGCATCGCCACCCAGAAGGTCGGGAGGCCGGAGGCCAGGGCGAGCGACGCGGACACGGCCCGCGCCCGCCGGGAAGTAGGCCAGCGGGCGAGCCAGGCGCCCAGCGGTACCGCGAGCAGCCACGCCGCCGCCAGCGCGAGCCCGGAGAGGAGCAGGGTCCGCGGCAGCGCCTCGCCGATCTTCTCCGCGACGGGCCGCTGATCGACGAGGGAACGCCCCAGGTCGGCGCGGGCGAAATGGACGAGCCAGGTGAGGTACTGCTCCGGCCAGGGGCGATCGATGCCGCTGGCTCGGCGGGCGGCTTCGAGACCGGAGGAGGAGGCCGCGTCCTCGGAGAGCCCGAGCGGATCGCCGGGGGCCCAGTGCGCGACGGCGAAGGTCAGGACGGTGATGCCGAGGAGCGTGGGCCCCGCGAGGGCCAGGCGCTTCAGGATCGTTCGGCCGGCGGCATTCATCGCTCGAGCCACACCGCCGAGAGGTCGTACCACGCCGGCGAGGGGACGAGCCCGCGCACGTCCTTCTTGGCCGCGTCGAGCGAGGGCCTGGTGGTGAGGAAGAGGTAGACCTGATCGGCGAAGAGCGCGGCGTGGAGCTTGCGCTCGAGGCGCGTCCGCTCGTCGTCGTCGAAGGTGCGGCGGATCTGCTCGAGCAGCGCGTCGACCTCGGGGTTCGCGTAGCTCACGTAGTTCGACCCGCCCTTCGCCTGCGACGAGTGGAAGACCTGAAACTGGTCTTGCACCGCGTCGAGGCTGGACCAGGAGAGCATGGCCGCGTCGAAGTCGTGATCGCGCAGCCGCGAGACGTAGACCGAGGCGTCGGCGCGCTCGATGCTCATCTCCACGCCGACCCGGCGCAGCTCCTCCTGAAGCATGGGCAGCACCCTCCCCTGCTTCACCGAGTGCGGCGAGGTGAGGAAGCGGAACGAAAATGGAGTGCCGTCGCGATCGCGAATGCCGTCGCCGTTGCTGTCCTTCCAGCCGGCCTCGTCGAGGAGCGCGGCGGCCTTGGCGGAGTCCTGGGGCAGCGGCTGAATCGACCCATCGCAGGCCCGCGAGCCGCTGAAGAAGGGGCAGGTGGTGCGCTCCTCGAGGCCCAGGTCGACGGTGCGCGCGACGACCGCCGCCGGGTAGAGCATCGCCAGGGCCCGGCGCACGCGGGCGTCGGCGAAGAAGGGGCGCGCCTCGTTCCAGCCGATCCACCCGTAGTTGTTCTCGGGCGCGGCGATGCGATCGTACTGCTCGATGGCCCAGCGGGTGCCCTCCGAGGGCGTCTCGAGGCCCCGCCACACCGTCGGCGGAATGCGCGTCATGAGATCGAAGGTCCCGCGCTCCCACAGCTGCATGGCCACGGCCTCTTCCTTCACGAAGCGGACGCTCACCCCGTCGAGCCAGGCCTTCTTGCCCCAGTAGCGCTCGTTGCGCGCGAAGGTCAGCGACTCGCCGGGCTTCCACTGGACGAAGCGAAACGGGCCGGTGCCGATGGGCGCGCGGTGAATCGCCAGGGTGTCGAAGTCGCCCTCCAGCGCCTTGGCCGGCAGCATGGGGACGCCGCCGAGCAGGGTGCGGGTGGAGAGGAAGGTCGGCGCCTCCCAGGAGACGACGACGGTGGCCGCGTCGCGGGCCTCGACGGACCTCACCTCGCCGAGCGTGCTGCGCAGCGACGCGGTGGGGTTCTTGGGGTCGAGGATCGCGCCGAGCACGGCCTTCACGTCGCGCGCGGTGAAGGCCGAGCCGTCGTGGAAGGTGACGCCCTTGCGGAGGTGGACGGTGAGGGTCGCGTGATCGGCGCTCTCCTCCCACGACTCGGCGAGGAGGGGCTGGAGGGCGCCGTCCGAGGCGACGTGGTTCACCCGCGCGAGGGTCTCGTACAGCGGCCCGACGGTGTAGCGGACCATCACGCCGTCGGACTGGCGGTCGTGGAGGCGGGTGAGCCCGAGCGGCTCGGTCGAGACGCGCAGGACGAAGGTGCCGCCGGGCTTGGGCGTCCCCTGCGCTCGCTCGGGGGGGAGGCGGCCGGCGAGCCAGTCGGCGCTGGGCTGGGGCGGCGGCGGCGCGGCGGGCTTTGGCGGCTCCGACGGCTTGCACCCCATCGCGCAAGAGACGACGAGGCCGATCAGGATGTGCGCGCGGGTCAGCACGGGGTGGCGGCACCTTAGCGTTTTCCGGTTGGGGTGCGTGTGGGCGAGGGCCCTACCCTGGCCGCCTTCCTGCGCTCCGTACGGGCTCTCTAGAGTCAGAAGCCCATGAGCCTCGACTTGATTGGGATGGTGGCGTCGGGTTCGGCGGTGAACGCGTGGCTCGCCGCTCAACCAGGTCTGGCGCCGGTGGTGGTGCAGGTGTCACGCACCGAGGTGAAAGCCGACGCGCGGGGCTACCAGGGGTTCCTCGCGATGGTGCGCCGGGCGCTCCTCTTGCGGCACCCCGCCCTGCTCACGGCGGAGCGCTGGGAGTGGATGCAGGACAAGCAGCTCGCGCTCTTCACCGGGCCGGTCTCGGGCCGGACGGCGGCGGGCGCGCTCAAGCGCATGGGGAAGATTCCGCCGGAGGTGGTGATCTCCTGGGGCGTGACGGTGTGCGAGGCGCTGGCGCACCTCCACGAGCAGCAGCTCGTGCACGGCTGCCTCTCGCCGCGGCACCTCTTCTTGTGCGGAGACGAGGAGCAGCCCGGCGTGCAGCTCCTCGACACCGAGCTGTTGCACTTCCGCGGCCCGCCCTCGGTCGACGTGAAGACGAGGCTGGTCGAGCCCGAGTACCTCTCGCCGGAGCGCGCGATGGGCAAGCGCGGCGATCGTTCCTCCGACATCTACGGCGTGGGGGTGCTGCTGCACGAGCTGCTCACCGGGGTGCCGCCGTTCCGGGGTGCGACCGACCAGGAGACGAAGCTCGCGCACCTCCGACAGCACCTGCCGAACCTCTCGGGCGCGGCGATGAAGTTCCGCGACGTGCTCTACGGGTGTCTCGCGAAGCACACCGTGAATCGGTTCTCGAACGCGCTCGAGGTGCGGCAGGCGCTGCTGGCGATCTGAGCGCGTGAGGGGCGGGGCTCACTTCGCGTCCGGAGACGGCGGCGGCTCGGGCGCCACCTCGGCCCCGCGCGCGTCGAGCTCCACGACCGGCACGTTCTCGGGCGGCGCCTGATCGTAGAGCGTCAGGTCCGTCGCGTCGTTGAGGGTGACCTCTCTCCACCTGAGCTCGAGCGTCGTGCTCGCCGCTGGGACCTTCAGCACCAGCTCGCGCGGGAACGTCAGCGGCCCGTAAGCCGACAGATCGCCGAACTCGAGCTCGTAGGCCGTCATGCCCTCGACGGTGCTGTGCACCACGCGCCCGCTCTTCGGATCGACCTCCAGCCGCTGCGTCACCTCGCCGCGCCTGAGCACCAGCGTGTACACGCCCTTCTTCTCGTCGAGCCCCATCTGAGAGGCGGTGGTGGCGATGCGCGGCACGCGGCCGAGGAGGATCGCCGCGAGCTCCTGCGGGGGCAGCACGACCGGCAGGAAGCGGCCCAGGTTCGCCGGCGACGCCGGGCCCCGGAAGTACTTGCCTGCCTGGCTGTCGAGGAGCCCGAAGCTCGTGCCGTCCGTCACCAGCACGCCCTGCGGCCGGCCGAAGAAGTCGAGCTGCTCTACGTGCAGGAATGCGGGGTGGAGCACCGCGATGAACGCGGACGTGGAGCCCTTCCCCTGCGGCGCCTCCACGGTGAGCTTCGAGTCGCCCTTGAGACCGATCACCTGCGTCTCGGCGACGGCGATTCGGCGCAACAGCTCGTCGGGGCTCTTCGCCTCACCGTCCTTTCCGAAGTCCACGCGCGGCGGGCACGCGGCGAGCGCACAAACTGCCGGCACGAGCAGGAGGTGGCGGGAGGACATGGCGGACGATCTCCGTTGTGACTAATACCCGTGATCACGATGACCTTCGACGAGCTGATGCACTATCTCCGCTTGGGCGGCGTCACCATGGCGATGATCCTGTTCGCGTCGGTGCTCGCGCTCGGGGTGGCCATCGAGCGGGTCATCGCGCTGTGGGGCATCGGCGACAAGGCCCGGGAGCTCGGGCAGCTCATCGCCCGGCACCTGCTGCGCGGCGAGGCGGCGGCGGCGCGGTCGGCGGCGGAGCGCTCCACCACGGCCTCGGCGGAGATCTTCCGCACCGGCTTCGAGCGCGCGGCCCGCGGCGGCCCCTCGCTGGAGGCGGCGGTCGATCGCGAGCGGCAGCAGGTGGCCCTGGGCATGAAGCGCGGCCTGTGGATTCTCGGCACCATCGGCGCCACCACCCCCTTCGTCGGCCTGTTCGGCACCGTCACCGGCATCATGAAGTCCTTCCGCGACCTGGGCCTCGACGTGCAGGCCGGCGGGTCGGGCGGGCCGTCGGCGGTGATGACCGGCATCTCCGAGGCGCTGGTGGCGACGGCCGCGGGCATCATCGTCGCCGTCGAGGCGGTGGTGCTCTACAACATCTTCCAGTCGCGGCTGGCGCGGCTCA
>JBBIOE010000132.1:0-21876 GCA_037443525.1 Archangiaceae bacterium
AGCTACCAGTTCAACGAGCCGTCGCTGCCCTCGAACAAGGGCAACGTCGACCTCGACGACCTGCCCAGCTTCGAGGCCAACCTGGTCAAGAAGGAAGACCTGGTCGACCACCTCCACGAGCAGCTCCAGCTCAACGACATGAACGACGCCGAGCGGCGGGCCTGCGAGCTCATCCTCGGCAACCTGGACGACGACGGGTACCTGAAGCTGGAGGACGTGGAGGGCGATCCGCTCATCCGCATCGCCGCCGAGGCCGACGTGCCGATGCGGGTGTGCGAGCGCATGCTGACCCGCATCCAGCACCTCGAGCCCCGGGGCTGCGGCTCGCGCGACCTGCAGGAGTGCCTGCTCATTCAAGCCAGCGCGCTCAAGGAGCCTCACGCCGGCCTCCTCGCCACCATCATCAAGAAGCACATGAAGGCGCTGGAGTCGAAGAACCTGCCGGCCGTGGCGAAGGACCTGAAGGTGCCGCTGGAGGAGGTCATCGCGGCGACCAAGCTGCTCTCGCGCCTCGACCCCAAGCCCGGCCGCAACTTCACCGGCGACGACGCGCAGTACATCACCCCCGACGTGCAGGTCATCAAGACCGGCGACGAGTACATGGTGGTGCTCAACGACGACGGCCTGTCGAAGCTGCGCATCTCCGACGGCTACCGGCAGGCGCTCAAGCAGGGGCAGCTGCCGCCCGGCGCCACCAAGGAGTTCGTGCAGGACAAGCTGCGCAGCGCGATGTGGCTGATCCGCTCGATTCACCAGCGGCAGCGCACCATCTTCAAGGTGACCGAGAGCATCGTGAAGTTCCAGAAGGAGTTCCTGGACAAGGGCATCGCGTACTTGAAGCCCCTCATCTTGCGCGACGTGGCCGAGGACATCGGCATGCACGAGTCGACGGTGAGCCGCGTCACCACCGCGAAGTACGTCCACACGCCGCAGGGCATCTACGAGCTCAAGTTCTTCTTCAACTCGTCCATCGCGCGCACCTCGGGCGACGACATCGCCAGCGAAGCGGTGAAGAACCACATCAAGCAGATCGTCGGCAGCGAGGACGCGAAGAACCCGTACTCCGACCAGAAGATCGTCGAGCTCTTGCGCGCGCAGGGCATCGAGATCGCCCGGCGCACCGTGGCCAAGTACCGCGAGGTGCTCGGAGTGCTCCCCTCGAGCAAGAGAAAGAAGTACTACTAAAGGCAGACTCCCCCGCGCGGTCTTTGGAGGCCTTCGATGCTTTTGCCCGAGGTGTGGATTGCCGACGACGATCGGCTGATGCGCGAGCTGCTCAAGGACGCGCTGGCCGACGTTCCCTGCCGCCTGAAGGAGCTCAAGAACGGCGACGAGGTGCTGGCCGCGCTGGCCAAGGAGGCGCCGTCGGTGCTCCTGCTCGACCTGATGATGCCCGGCCGCAGCGGGCTCGAGCTCTTGCGCGACGTGCGCTCGCGGAACCTGGGCCTGCGAGTGGTCGTCATCTCCGGCCTCGACTCCGAGTCGCTGGTGCAGCAGGCGCTCAAGGACGGCGCCCACGGCTACCTGGCGAAGCCCTTCCACCCCCTCGACGTGCAGACCGTGGTGCGCAGCGCGCTGGAGCACCAGAAGGGGGCCTCGTGAGCACCGAGTATTGGCTCGCCGACGCCGAGAACCGCGTGCTGGGGCCGGTCTCCATCGAGATCGTCCGCGATCTCGCGGTGCGCGGGAAGCTGGCCGAGGTGCGGGCGGTCTCCAACGACGGGCGCAGCTTCAAGCCGGTGCAGGAGTTCCCCGAGCTCTTGAAGGTGCTCTCGCCCGGCTCGGCGGAGGACCAGTCGAAGGCCCAGGCGGAGACGGCCCGGCAGATTCGCAGCTGGCTCGACGCGGTGAAGGAACGCCCCACCGCCGAGGTCTTCAAGGTGCCGCCCGGCGCGTCCCGCGAGGCCTGGCGCGCGGCCTTCTTCGCCCTCGTCTACCGCTACGTCCCCAACCGCCTGCCGCCTGACGCGACCGCCGAGCTGCGGCTGGCCTGCGAGGACGCCTTCCTCCACCTCTCCGAGCGCATGGTCGACCTGGAGCGCCTCTTCCGCGCGCAGAGCCAGCCCACCGCCGCCAGCGCGCCGCAGGTGCCGGGCCTGCCGAAGAAGGACAGCTCCAGGCCCCCCGAGGTCACCTGGCGCGGCGGCATGATTCACGTGAAGTGCAATCTGGCGCGCAACGACGCCCGCCCCTTCGTCGCCTCCCCGGAGCACACCTACAAGGACGACTGCATCTTCGTGCCCACCACCGAGCGCGTGATGGTCGGCACCCCGGCCGAGGTGGTGATGCTCTTCGAGGGGCACGTCACCCAGCTCCACGCCTCGGGGCGCGTCGTGGGCGTCAAGACCCAACCCGAGCCCGGCCTCGCCATCAAGTTGCTCGACTTGATGGAGGTGCAACGGAGCCTGATTCGCACCTGGGTCGCCCGCTCACAGGGCGTCTAGCCAGTCGAAAGTCCCTCTCCATCGTTGCCTTATCGGCCGGTGTGGCGTGGAATCGCCGGGCCGCGTCGGGAGTTTCGCTCCCCACCGGATCACGGAGGCAGCGCACCATGCAAATGAACATCACCTTCCGCCACTTGGAGCCGATCGACTCGCTGAAGAACTACGCGCGGGAGAAGGTGGAGCGGGTGAACAAGTACCTGGACAAGGCCACCGAGGCGAGCGTGGTGCTCTCCGTCGATCGCCACATCCACCAGGCTGACATCACCGTGCACTCCGGCACCTTCGTCCTGCGCGGCAAGGAGCGCAGCGAAGACATGTACGCCTCCATCGATCTCGCGATGGACAAGATCGAGCGGCAGCTCAAGCGCTACAAGGAGAAGCTCAAGGGCCACCACGGCAAGGACCGCGTGCACCACCGGCAGCACCTGGTGGACGTCAAGCACCACGTGCTCGCCAACACCGAGCCCGAGACCGCCGAGGCGCCGCGGGTGGTGAAGACCAACGACTTCCTGGCGCACCCCATGTCCATCGACGAGGCGCTGATGCAGATGGACCTGATGAACAACGACTTCCTGGTGTTCACCAACTCGACCACCATGGAGATGAACGTCGTCTACCGCCGCAAGGACGGGAACATCGGCCACATCGAGGCCTCGGCGGCGAAGAAGATGCCGGCCGCCGCGAGCTGAGCGCGTGCGCCGCTGGCTGATGCTCGTCGTGGTGCTGTCGGGCTGCGGCACCACGGCGACCATCACCTCGTACCACCGCAGCGTCGAGGCGCGCATCGAGAAGGGCGACGCCGAGAACCTGGTGGCCGTCACCGACTGGGGCCACCGGGAGATCATTCCGCGGCGGGAGATCTACGACATCGATCACCCCGGCAACGTGCTGGCCGTGGTGGGTGGCGTCTTCGCGGGCACGGGCCTCCTCGAGCTCGCGGTCGCGGGCTCGCAGTGCTTCTCGAGGAGAGGCGCGGGCATCTGCGCCGCCCCCGCGACGTTGTTCGTCATCGGCGCGCCGATGCTGGTGTGGGGCCTGTGGTCGTGGCTCCGGTCGCGCGAGGCCGCTGAGCCTCCGGCCGACGGGAGCGTCCTCCCGCTGGTGGCGCCGCCGGTGCCCTGCCCCGCGGTCTCGGTGAAGCCGAGCGAGCCGGTGGTGATGCCGCCGCCGCCCCTGCCGCGCCCGCCCGACGCGCCGGTCGCGGAGCCACCGGTTGCCCGACCATGACGACCGGCCCCAGCGCGGAGTGACGGAGCTCGGCCCCCTTCGACTTCGCTCAGGGTGAGCGGGTGGAATGCTCAGGGCGAACGGCGGAGGGTCACGGGTGCTGCGGCGGCGCCATCTGCCGCTGCCGCAGCTGCGCCTCGAGCTGCGCGCGCACCTCCGGCGGCAGGTTTTCGAGCCCCTTGATGCTGCCGGGGTCGAACTGCGGCGGCGGCGGCGGGCGCTTGAACAGCTCGACGCCCTTCTCCAGCCGGTCGCGCTCGGCCTTCGCGATGGCGTAGGTCAGCGTGTCCATCGACCCGGTGAGGCAGAGCTCGTTGGGGTTCAGCTCCCCGCCGAAGCGCAAGCTCCTGGTGCTCTTGTCCTCGAGCGTCACCTCCACCGTCGCGGTCGCGGCCGCCTTGCAGGCCTTCGCCGCCTCGGGGCTCGCGTCCGCCCGCGCCGCGCGCACGAGCCTGAGCTGCCCGAGCACCGACTCGACCTGGTTCGCGTCGAAGTCGTCCGGCAGCTTCTTCGGCTCCGTCACCTTCCACGCCCCGTTCGCCTTCTCCGCCACCACCTTGGTCTTCCCGGCGGTGAACGCGAGCTTGGTCGCCTTCACCTGCTCGAACGCCCACACCGAGAGATCGCGCAGGTCGTCGAGCTTCTTCGAGAGCTGCTGCACCGCGTACGGCGGCACCAGGTAGACCTGGGCATCGCCCTCCACGCGCACCGGCACGGTGCCCTTGTCCTCCTTGCCCCAGCTCACCGTCACGGTGCGGCCGTCCTTCGTCTTGGCGATGGCCTGCCCCTCCGCGGTCGCTACCGCCGGGTCCGCGCCGAAGTCCTGCGCCACCAGCGCCGCGAGCTGCGAGGCCATGCGCTGCGCGGCCGAAGGGTCGAAGCGGTAGCCCGCCGGCACCGGCGACTCGACCGCCCAGACGCCGTCCTTCTGCAGGAGCGCGAATTCCGACGACGGCTGCTTCACCGACAGGCCCACGATCTCGTCCAGCTTCAGGGGCATGAACTGGCGCTTCCGGAAGCCGCTGGCGTCCTTCCGCGCGGTCCAGCCCAAGGACGACGTGGTCGAGAACACGTCGGCCTGCGCCGGGAGCTTCACGTAATAGCCGCCGGCCTTCGCCGTCTTGCCCACGACGAGCGTGGCGAGCGGGCCGTTCGCGCCCGAGGCCACCACCTTCAGGCCCTTGGCGTCGTCGACCTCCAGCTCCGCGTGGCGCTCGGCCTTCGAGGTGACGTGATCGGCCGCCTTGAAGTTCGCCAGCGCGTCGAGGAGCGCGTTCACCTGGCCCTCGTCGGTGGCGAAGCTCTGCTCGGGCTTCTTCGGGTCCGCCACCTTCCAGCCATCGGCGCCCTTGGTCAGCACGGCGCTCTGGGGCCCGCTGATCTCCACCTTGGTGACCTGCGCCTTGTCCACCGGCTTCCAGCTCAGCTTCTTCACGCCCTCGCTGACCTGATCCTCCCG
The DNA here is from genome assembly GCA_037443525.1 of Archangiaceae bacterium. Lineage (GTDB taxonomy): Bacteria > Myxococcota > Myxococcia > Myxococcales > Myxococcaceae > JBBIOE01. Next base: position 5,131 of record JBBIOE010000132.1, read on the forward strand.
GGTCGCGAGCACGACGACGAAGAGCACCGCGAAGACGCCGACCGCGATCATCGTTCCGTTCTTCTTCATGATCAGGCCTCCGCCACCGTGACCTGTGAGCGCCGCGCCTCGCGCGTCCGCCACCGAATGAGCCCGAACACGATGAGGACGAGCGGCAGCCCGAGCGCGTTGCCGAACTTCACCGCGTTCTTGGTGCCCGCCGAGAGCTCCTGCTTGAGCGGCGCCGAGGCGAGGCCGCGGGTGCGCATCGCCAGCATCGCCGGGTCGAGCACCAGCCAGTCGGCGACGTTCGCCGCCAGCGCCACGTTCGGCCGCTGCAGGTACTCGTCCTGGAGCCACGCCGAGCTGCCCGCCACCACCAGCCGCGCGTCGCCTGTGGACGCCGCGACCACCGGCGCCGCGTTGGGTGCCGCCGGCGAGGTGTTGGCCTCCGAGGCGAAGTGGCTGGTCAGCTTGCCCGACACCTGCACCATCAGCGCGTGCGGGCCGTTGGGAGTCACCTGCTCGGAGCGCCAGTCGCGGCGCGGATCGATGTTGAAGGGCTTGTTCTCCAGCCAGCTCTTGGTGGTCGACTTCGCCAAGGTCAGCACCTCGCGCCCGTCGCCGCTCTTGGCCTCGAGGCCGGTGGCGAAGGGGAAGTTCACGTTGCCCAGGCCCTTGGAGATGGGGCTGTCGTTCTCCAGGTGCTGCACCAGCGGGATGAACGGGTACGGCACCGGCATCTGGATCATCATGAAGCCGCGCTGCTCCTGCACGTTGAGCTGCGCGTAGGACTGCCCGTCGGCCACCAGGCGCTCGCCCACCGTCACGCCGTAGGTCTGAAGCAGCGCCGCGAGCCCGTGGTCGCAGGGCGTCGACTCCATGGTGCGCGGATCGACCTGGATGGCGTCGAGGAAGAAGCCGGCGCTCTTCCCCTTCATCAGGAACTGATCGACGGCCTTGAGCTCGTTCGGCTTGAACGGCGTCTTCGGCCCGATGACCAGCAGCCCGTCGACGTCGTCGTCCACCTTGTCCTTGCCGGTCAGGTCCAGCGTCCGCACCTGGTACGTCTGGCCGAGGATGGCCTGCAGGTTGCGCAGGTGCTCCTCGGGCTTCGGCTCCTGGTGCCCGGTGAGGATGGCGAGCACCGGCGACTTGGTGCGCGTCAGCTTGCGGAGGAGCGAGGTGAGGTCGTACTCGAGCGTGCCGACCTGCTGCACCAGGGGGATGACCTCCTTCTTCTCCGCGTACTTGATGACCAGGGCCATGAAGGCCTTCTTGGTCTGCGCCTGGTCCTCCTCGACCACGCGAATCTCCACCGGCTGAATGCCCTGCCCCGCCAGGTCCTTCTCCATCTGCGTCGCGTCGCGGAAGGTGCGGCCGAAGATGTCGCGCTTCACCTCGCGCTTGCCCTCCTTCTCTCCCTCGGCGAGCGGGTCGATGAACTCGAAGCTCACCTTGCCGTGGCTCTGGGCGCGGTACTCCGCGAGCAGGTCGCGCACGTAGCGTGCGTTGCCCGAGTACGGCGCGGGCAGCTTGTCGGTGAAGTAGGCGGTGACGGTGACCGACTCCTCGAGGCCCTTGAGGGTCTCCTTGGTCGCCTGGGAGAGCGTGTAGGCGCCGTCACGGGTCACGTCGAAGCGCGTGAACGCGCGCAGCGAGATGACGTTGACGAGCACGATGCTGCCGATGACCGCCAGCACGAACGCCGAAGTGTTGAGGAACTTGTTCTTCATGGCTGGCTCCTTTCAGCGCCGCGAGGTCGCGAGGGTGCGGGTGGTCAGCACCAGGCCAATCGCGGTGAGCGAGAAGTAGAACAACAGGTCGCGCGTATCGAGCACGCCGCGGGCGATGTTGTCGAAGTGGTAGTCGACGGAGAGGAACTGCAGCGCCTCGCCGAGCGCGTCGGGGAAGAAGATGGCCAGCTTGTCGACGAAGTAGAAGCCGAAGCACAGCAACAGGCCCACGATGAACCCGACGATCTGGTTCTTCGAGAGCGCGCTGGCCCACAGGCCCACCGCGAGGAAGCTCGACGCCATCAGCACCAGGCCCACGTAGCCGCCGAAGACCGGGCCCCAGTCGAAGGAGCTCGGCTGCTCGGTGAGCGACGCGATGGAGAAGGCGTAGGGCACGGTGAAGAGCAGGCCCACGCCGACGAGCCCGAGCGCGGCGACGAACTTGCCGATCACCACCTGCCAGTCCTCCACCGGCAGGGTGAGGAGCAGCTCGATGGTGCCGCGCTGCTTCTCCTCGGCGAGCAGCCGCATCGTGACCGCCGGCATGAAGAAGACGAAGAGCACCGGAGCCAGCCCGAAGAAGGGACGCAGCGTGGCCTGGCCGCCGGGGAACACTCCGATGAAGAAGAGGCCGCCGGCGACGACCAGGAAGGCGCAGAGGACGATGTACGCGATGGGTGAGTTGAAGAATGTCGAGAGCTCACGCCGCGCGATGGCGAGGGTCGTGTTCATGGTGGGGTCTCGTCAGACGGTGGTCAGCTTGCGGAAGGTGTCCTCGAGGCTCACCTGCTGGTGGCGCATCTCGAGGAGGAGGAGGTCGTTCTTCACCGCGGCCTCGAAGACGCCGCGCCGCGGGTCCTCGAGCTGGTACTTGAGCGCGAAGCCGAGCGTGCCGCCGCCCTCCGCGTCCGCCGTCTCGACCTTGGAGACGCCAGGCACGCCCTCGAGCATCGAGCGCACCTTGTCCTGCTCGAGCGGGGGGCCGAGCCGCGACGCGAACACCACCGTCACGGTGCCCTCGCCCCTCTTCAGGGCCTCGGGCGCGCCGTCGGCGACCAGGCGGCCGTCGTTGATGATGAGCACGCGCTGGCAGGTGTTCTCCACCTCCGAGAGGATGTGCGTGGAGAGGATGACCGTCTTCTCCTTGCCCAGCTCGGTGATGAGGTGGCGGATCTCGACGATCTGGTTCGGGTCGAGGCCGGACGTGGGCTCGTCGAGGATGAGCAGATCGGGGTCGTGGAGGATGGCCTGCGCCAGGCCCACGCGCTGCCGGTAGCCCTTGGAGAGCTGGGCGATGTCCTTGCCGAGCACCTTCTCCAGGCCGCAGCGCTCGACCGCGCGCTCGAGCTTCGCCTTCCGCTGCGCCTTTGGCACGCCGCGCACCTCGGCGACGAAGCGCAAGAGTTCGAGCACCATCATGTCTTCGTAGAGCGGGTTGTTCTCGGGCAGGTACCCGATGAGCCGCCGCGCCTCGATGGAGCCGGGGCCCACCTCCACGCCGCCCACGGTGGCGACGCCCGCGTCGGCCACGACGTAGCCCGCGAGGATCTTCATCGTGGTGGACTTGCCCGCGCCGTTGGGCCCGAGAAAGCCGACCACCTGTCCCTTGGGAACTTCGAAGTCCACTCCCTTCAACGCCTGGGTCGTGCCGTAGGACTTCTTGAGTCCCCGGATGCTCACCATCGGTTGGCTCATGGGGGGCGCGATCTCCAATCTCCTCGGTGCCTTGTCAACTCTGGACTGCGACAGAGTGCGGGGCGAAACGTCCTCGCGGGCGCCCAAAACGCCTCCACGAAATTCGTATTCCCAGCGAGGTGGAGACTCACCGTTTCCGCTGTGGAACAGTGCGCGCCTCGTCGCGAGGGGAGTGCGCATGCGCCTGATCGCCTTTGCCGTCGTGGTCTCGTCGTTGTCCGCGTGGTCCGCGCCGACGACGAAAGAAGAGCTGCCCCCCTCCCTGCGCGAATGGACCGGCTGGGTGCTGCACGACGAGAAGGAAGCCGGCTGCCCATTCCTGCAGGGGCAGGACGCGAAGCAGTGCAGCTGGCCCGGGCGGCTCTCGCTCTCGCTCGACGACAAGGGCGGCGCCTTCAGCCAGGGCTTCAAGGTGTACCGCGAGGCGTGGCTGCCGCTGCCCGGCGGCGTGAAGCGGTGGCCCCAGGGCGTGCAGGTCGACGGCAAGGCCGCGGTGGTGGTGACGCACGGGGAGGACGGCAAGGAGCGCCCGGCGGTGAAGCTGTTGCCCGGCGAGCACACCGTGACCGGCGCCTTCCTGTGGGACTCCCTGCCCGAGGCGGTGGAGATTCCGCCCGGAACGGGGCTGCTCGAGCTGAAGGTGAAGGGCAAGGCGATCGCGCTGCCGAACCGCGACGACGACGGGCGGGTGTACCTGCAGAAGGAGACGGTGACGCAGGAGAGCGAGCGGCTGGAGATCACCGTGCACCGCGTGGTGACCGACGAGATCCCCGTTGAGCTCACCACCCGGGTGACGCTCAACGTCTCGGGCAAGAGCCGCGAGGTGCTGCTCGGCCGTGCGCTGCTCGAGGGCTTCGTGCCGATGGCGCTCAGCTCGGGCGTGCCGGCGCGGCTGGAGGCCGACGGTCGCCTGCGCCTGCAGGTGCGGCCCGGCACGTGGACGGTGGACCTCGTCGCGCGCAGCGAAGGCCAGGTGACGACGCTCTCGCGGCCGGAGCCGAACGGCCCGTGGGTCGAGGGCGACGAGGTGTGGTGCTTCGACGCGCGGCCCAGCTTGCGGCAGGTGCTGGTGGAGGGCGTGAACGCCGTCGACCCGCAGCAGACGACGCTGCCGAACGAGTGGAAGCGCTTCCCGGCCTACGCGGTGGACCCGAAGTCGGTGATGACGCTCACCGAGCGGCGGCGCGGCGACTCCGACCCGCCCGCCGACGAGCTACACCTGGTGCGCAAGCTGTGGCTCGACTTCGAGGGCACCGGCTACACCGTGAGCGACACCATCACCGGGCAGCTCCACCGCTCGTGGCGCCTCGACATGCAGCCGCGCACCGAGCTCGGGCGCGTGGTGTCGGCCGGCGCGGACCAGTCCATCACCCGGCTCACGCCCACCTCGCCCGCCGGCGTGGAGCTGCGCCAGGGCGGGCTGACGCTGGAGGCCGAGAGCCGCATCGGCGGAGGCATCGACGAGCTGCCCGCGGTGTCTTGGGACGCGGACTTCCACTCGGTGGAGGCGGAGCTGCAGCTGCCACCCGGCTGGGCGCTCTGGCACGCCTCGGGCGCGGACAAGGTGCCCGAGACCTGGGTGGAGCAGTGGACGCTGCTCGACATCTTCCTGGTGCTGATCATCGTGGTGACCATCGCGCGGCTCTTCGGCGCGCAGTGGGGCGCGCTGGCGCTGGTGACGCTGGTGCTCACCTGGCAGGAGAGCGACGTGCCGCAGTACGTCTGGCTGGCGGTGCTGGTGGGCGAGGCGCTGGTGCGCGTGCTGCCCGAGCACTGGGTGCGGCAAGCCTTGAGGCTCTACCGCCTGGCGGCCTGGGCGGCGCTGGTCATCATCAGCGTGGGCTTCATGGTCTCCCACGTGCGCCAGGGCATGTACCCGGCGCTGGCGCAGAAGTGGAAGCAGCTCGGCGCCGTGAAGTCGTGGAGCGAGTACCAGTCCGAGAACGCGCAGCAGTACCAGCGCAGCACGCTCAACATCGTCCCACCGATCGGGTCGGCGGGGGCCCTCGAGGACGAGGGCAAGGACTTCGACTCGAACATCAGACGCGAGGACCCGGCCAAGAGCTCGGGCCTGTTGCGCGGCAAGCTCGCGGAGCCGCCGTCGCCACCGGCCCAGGTCGCGCCCGGCCCGCGGGGCGGCGAGGTGTCGAAGCGCAGCTTCAACGTGAAGGACTACGACCGCAACGCGATGGTGCAGACCGGCCCCGGCCTGCCGCGCTGGGACTGGAACCGGGTGGCGCTCCAGTTCTCCGGTCCGGTGCAGCGCAGCCAGGAGCTCCACTTCGTCCTCACCGGGCCCAAGGTGAACCTCATCCTCCACTTCGTGCGCGTGCTGTTGCTCGCGCTGCTCGCCCTGTGCGTGCTCGGCTTCCCCGGGTCGTTCTGGCCGGAGTCGTGGCGGCGGAAGGAGCCGGACGGTCAGCGGGCTTCGACTCCGCTCAGCCCGAACGGCGGGTCCACCGTTCACCCTGAGCAGAGTCGAAGGGTGCCGACCTTCGGGCGCCACTTCGCGCGCCTCTTCGCCCTCCTCCTCGGCGCCACCCTCGCCCTCCCCGCCCGCGCCCAGGACACGCCCGACCAGGAGATCCTCGACGAGCTGAAGAAGCGCCTCCTCGAGAAGCCGGAGTGCGCGCCGTCGTGCGCCTCGCTCCCGCGCCTGGCGGTCGAGGCGAGCCCGGGCACCCTGCGGCTGCGGGTCGAGATCCTGAGCGGCGCCGAGACCGCCATTCCCCTCCCCGGCCACGCCAAGCACTGGGTGCCGGAGACGGTGGTGGTCGACGGCAGGCCCTCCTCGGCGCTGTGGCTATCCACCAACGGCACCCTCTGGCTCGCGGTGAGCGAGGGCGCGCACCAGGTGGTGCTCGAGGGCCCTCTCCCCTCACGCGACACGGTGCAGATCGAGCTGCCGCTCAAGGCGCAGCGCGTGGAGGCGAGGCTCGACGGCTGGACCCTCGACGGCCTGCACGAGGACGGCGTGGCCGACGAGTCGCTGCAGCTCTCCCGCAAGGGGAAGACCGAGGGCCAGGAGAGGTCGGCGCTGCAGACGGGCACGCTGCCGCCCTTCGTGCGGGTGGAGCGCGACCTCGTGCTCGGCCTCACCTGGACCATCGAGACCCGCGTCACCCGCTTGACGCCCACGGGCTCGGCGGTGGTGCTCGAGGTGCCGCTGCTGGCCGGGGAGTCGGTGACCACCAGCGAGCTGCGCGTGGCGAACGGCAAGGCGCTGGTGAACCTGCCGCCGGCCGCGACGGAGCTCGCCTGGTCCTCGGTGCTCGAGACCAAGTCGCCCATCGAGCTCACCGCGCCCAAGGGCGTGGCGTGGGTGGAGACCTGGCGCCTCGACGTCTCCCCGGTGTGGCACGTGGCGCTCTCCGGCATCCCGGTGGTGCACCAGCAAGACGCGTCGGGCGTGAAGCTCCCGGAGTGGCGCCCGTGGCCCGGCGAGGCGGTGCACGTCGAGGTGGTGAAGCCGGAGGGCGTGCAGGGCCAGACGCTCACCATCGATCAGTCGAGCCTCAAGGTCTCCCCGGGCGTGCGGGCGACCGACGTGCAGTTCACCGCCAACCTGCGCGCGTCCCGGGGCGGCCTGCACACCTTCACCCTGCCCGAGGGCTCGGAGCTGCAGTCCGTCACCATCAACGGCGCCCAGCAGCCGATTCGGCAGGAAGGGAAGAGCGTGTCGATTCCGCTCGTGCCGGGCTCGATGAACGTGGAGCTCTCCTGGCGGCAGGGCGACGGCATCACCTCGTCGTGGCAGACGCCGGCGCTGGGCCTGGGGACGAACACCGTGAACGCCGAGCTGCACGTGACCGTGCCTCAGGAGCGCTGGGTGCTGCTCTTGGCCGGGCCGCGCATGGGGCCGGCGGTGCTCTTCTGGAGCTTCTTGCTCGTGCTCTTGCTCGTCTCCATCGGGCTCGGCCGGGTGAAGGTCACGCCGCTGTCGGCGCTGCACTGGGTTCTCTTGGCCATCGGCCTCTCGCAGCTGCCCATCTTCGCGATCGCGGTCGTGTACGGGTGGCTCCTGTTGCTCGGCTGGCGCGAGAAGCGGCCTTCCTTGAGCGTCGGGTGGTTCAACCTGCGCCAGCTCTTCGTCGTCGGCGTGACTGCCATCGCGCTCATCATCATCGGCGTGGCGGTCTACGACGGCCTCCTCGGCGCGCCCCAGATGCAGGTCGAGGGCAACGGCTCGTCGACCTGGAGCCTGCGCTGGTTCCAGGACCGCACCACCGCCGACTTCCCCCGCGCCTGGGTGCTGACGATGCCGATGCTCGTCTACCGGTTCGCGATGCTCTTCTGGAGCCTGTGGATGGCGACCGCGCTGCTCGGCTGGCTCAAGTGGGGCTGGCGCGCGTTCTCCACCGGCGGGCTGTGGAGGTCGTCGCCGAAGCCGCCCCCCAAGACCCCGGCCGCGGGCACCTGACGCCGCTCAACGTACGGCGCCCCGTCCGGTGCTTGTTTGGCGGCCGGGAGGGGCCGCATGAGCGACACCGCCGCACCGCAGGCCTCGGGCTCGATCAGCCATCCGTCGAGCCTCGAGCCGATCGACGACGACGCACGGCTCGCGCTGCTCGCGTCCCTCGTCGACTCCTCCGACGACGCCATCACCAGCAAGAACCTCGACGGCGTGGTGCTGAGCTGGAACCGCGCCGCCGAGAAGCTCTACGGCTGGGCCGCGGAGGAGATCATCGGCCGGTCGTTCTCGGTGCTGGTGCGCGGCGAGCACCCCGAGGAGATCGCCACCATCCTCGACGCCATTCGCCGCGGCCGGCGCCTCGAGCACTACGAGACCGTGCGGGTGAGAAAGAACGGGCAGCTGGTCTCCGTCTCGCTCACCGAGTCGCCCATCTTCGACCGCACTGGCACCCTCATCGGCAGCTCGTCCATCGCCCGCGACATCACCGAGCGGCGCCTGGCCGAGGAGCGTGCCCGGGCGACGTCGGCCTACGCCCGCAGCCTCATCGAGGCCTCGCTCGACCCGCTCGTCACCATCAGCCCCGACGGGAAGATCACCGACGTGAACGAGGCGACCATCACGATCACCGGCGTCGCCCGTGAGAAGCTCATCGGCACCGACTTCTCCGACTACTTCACCGAGCCCGAGAAGGCGCGCGAGGGGTACCGGCAGGTGTTCGCCGAGGGCTTCGTCACCGACTACCCGCTCACCATTCGGCACACCGAGCACGGCACCACCGACGTCCTCTACAACGCGTCGGTCTACAAGGACCCGGGCGGGCGGGTGCTGGGCGTCTTCGCCGCCGCCCGCGACGTGACCGCGCAGAAGCAGGCGTCGCAGTACGCCAGAAGCCTCATCGAGGCTTCGCTCGACCCGCTCGTCACCATCAGCCCCGAGGGCAAGATCACCGACGTCAACGAGGCCACCATCAAGGTCACCGGCGTGGCCCGCGAGAGGCTCATCGGCACCGACTTCTCCGACTACTTCACCGAGCCACAGAAGGCGCGCGAGGGGTACCGCCGGGTCTTCTCCGAGGGCTTCGTCACCGACTACCCGCTGACGATTCGCCATTACGACGGCCAGCGCACGCCGGTGCTCTACAACGCCTCGGTCTACAAGGACGTGGCCGGCCGCGTGCTCGGGGTGTTCGCGGCGGCGCGCGACGTGACGGCCCAACAGAAGGCCGAGGCCCAGGTCGCCGAGCAGCGCACCAAGGAGCTGGAGCGCCTCGCCGAGCTGGAGCGGTTCCAGAAGCTCACCGTCGGCCGCGAGCTGAAGATGATCGAGCTGAAGAAGGAGCTCGAGGAGCTGCGGAAGAGGCCTCTGCCGTGAGCGCGGGCTCCCCGCCGGCGGCCGAGACCTGGGCCTCGCCCGAGGAGGCCGCCGCCGAGCGCGCGCGGCTCGCCTCCACCGAGCGGGCGCTGCTCAACATCCTCGAGGACTTCGCGGCCGAGAAGGACCGGCTCGAGGACACTCAGCGGGCGGTGATGAACATCCTCGACGATCTGGCGCTGGAGAAGGCGCGGCTGGAGTCGGCCCAGGCGGAGCTCTTGCGCTCGGAGCAGGCGATTCGCCGGTCGCTCCGGGAGAAGGAAGTGCTGCTCAAGGAAATCCACCACCGGGTGAAGAACAACCTGCAGGTCATCTCCAGCTTGATGAACCTGCAGGCCCGGCACCTGAGCGATCCGACCGCGCGCCAGTTCTTCGCCGAGAGCCAGAGCCGGGTGCGGTCCATCGCGCTGGTGCACGAGAAGCTCTACCGCTCGGCCGATCTGTCGCACGTCGACTTCGCCGACTACGTCACCACCCTGGTCGAGCAGCTGTTCTTCGCGCACGACGCCGACGAGCGGCACATCACCCGCTCGCTCGCGCTCGGCGGCACGCACCTGGGCATCGACCTGGCCATCCCTTGCGGGCTGATCGTGAACGAGCTGGTCACCAACTGCCTGAAGCACGCCTTCCGGGGGCGCGAGCGCGGCCACGTCGAGGTGCGGGCGCGACCAGCGGCCGGGGGCCTCGTCGAGCTGTCGATCGCCGACGACGGGGTGGGGCTGCCGAGAGGCTTCGACCCGCGGGCCACCGACTCGCTCGGCCTCGATCTCGTCTTCACCTTCGCCGAGCAGATCGACGCCACGGTGGAGATCGCCAGCGACGTCGGCACGACCTTTCGCTTCTGTTTCAAGACGCCTGGAGGCAGCCCGTGATTCGCGCGACCCGGAACATCCTCATCGTGGAGGACGAGCGCGTGGTGGCGCGCGATCTCCAGAGGAGCCTCGCCGACCTCGGCTACGACGTGCCCGCGACCGCCGCCACCGCGGAGCAGGCCCTGGCGCTGGCCACCCAGCACTGCCCGGACCTGGTGCTGATGGACATTCGCATCAAGGGCGACCGCGACGGCATCGAGACGGCGGAGCTCCTCCGCGGCCGCTTCGACGTGCCCATCGTGTACCTGACCGCCTACGCCGACGACGAGACGCTGGAGCGGGCCAAGAAGACGCAGCCGCTGGGCTACCTGCTCAAGCCGGTGAAGCCGAACGAGCTGCGCAGCACCGTCGAGATCGCGCTGCACAAGCACCAGCTCGACAAGCGGCTGCGCGAGCGCGAGCGGTGGTTCTCCACGACCTTGAGCTCCATCGACGACGCCGTCATCACCGTCGACGCCGACGGCCGGGTGAGCTTCATGAACCCCAAGGCCGAGCAGCTCACCGGCGTGAAGGAGCCCGACGCCCTGGGCCGCCCCGCGAGAGAGATCGTCCTGCTGCGGCAGGTCGCCGAGTGCCGCTCGCCCCTCGACGAGGCGCTCGAGCAGCGGCGGTCCATCTCCATCGACGAGGCGACGCTGGTGAACAGCGCCATCCCCAACCGCATCGTGAGCGACTCCGCGGCGCCGGTGGTGGACCGCGGCACCATGCTCGGGGCGGTGATGGTGTTCCGCGACGTGACGGACAAGAAGACGATTCAGCTCCAGCTCGCGCTGGCCGACCGGCTCGCCTCGCTGGGCACCATGGCCGCCGGAGTGGCCCACGAGGTCAACAACCCGCTCGCGATCATCCTCACCAACGCGACCTACGTGCGCGACGAGCTCACGCGGGCGCTCGAGGCGGGCGGGCCTTCGGGTGACGCGCGGCGCCTGAGCGAGGCGCTGCAGGCCCAGACCGAGATCGAGTCGGCGGCCCGGCGCATCGCCCACATCGTCGCCGACCTCAAGCGCTTCGTCCGGCCTCCTTCGGGGGAGCCGGGGCGCGCCGACGTCCGGCGGGCGATCGAGTGGGCGGTGCGCTCGACGGAGCACCAGCTCCGCTTCCGGGCCCGGGTGGTCACCCGGCTCGTCGACGTGCCCAAGGTGGCGATGGAGGAGACCAGCCTCAGCCAGATCCTGGTGAACCTGCTCATCAACGCCTCGCACGCCATCACGCCCGGCCTGGCGCACCAGCACGAGGTGACGGTGGCCACCGCGCTTTTCGGCGACGGGCGGGTCGCGATCGAGGTGCGGGACACCGGCTCGGGCATGTCCCCCGAGGTGATCCGGCGCATCTTCGAGCCGTTCTTCACCACCAAGCCGGTCGGGTTGGGCACGGGCCTGGGCCTGTCGATCTGCCACGGCCTGGTGAGCGCGTCGGGCGGCGAGATCCAGGTGGACAGCCACGTCGGCCAGGGGACGCTGTTCCGGGTGCTCCTGCCTACCGCCGAAGCGGAGCGGGCCTCGGTGCCCTCGCCCCCCGGTGCCGGGGTCGGCGAGCGGCGCGGGCGCGTGCTCGTCATCGACGACGAGGAGCTGGTGCTCAAGGCGGTGCGCCGGGGGCTCGAAGCCCAAGACGTGACCTGCACCACCAGCGCCCGCGAGGCCCTGCGGCTACTCGACGGCGGCGCGAGCTTCGACCTCATCCTCTGCGATCTGATGATGCCGGACATGACCGGCCCGGACTTCTACGAGGCGCTGCTCGCGTCGCGGCCCCAGACGGCCCGCCTGGTGGTCTTCTTGAGCGGCGGCACCATCACCTCCGACGGCGCCGACTTTCTCGCCGCGGTGAGCAACGCTCGACTCGAGAAGCCGTTCGAGCTCGCCACCTTGAGGGAGCTCGTGCGCAAGCGCCTCCAGGGCGCGTGAGCCGGGCCCGCGCGCGGGCGGCCCTCACGGGCGCACGTCGAAGTGATCCATCACCACCTCGCGCGTCACCGGCCCGAAGTGCCCGGGGAAGACGAGCCTGGCCTCGGGCGCTTCGACCGTGAGCAGGTTCGCGATGTCCTTCTTGTTCGCCTCGAGGTCGCACATGTACAGGTGCGTCGCCGCGCCGGAGCCGACCACGCTCCCGCGGAGGAGATCGCCGACGAAGAGCACGTCGCCCACCTTCACCGCCAGCGAGCCCCTGGTGTGCCCCGGCACCAGCACCACCTTGCCGGGGATGCCGGTCAGCGCCGCGAGATCCATCGAGTCCCTCACCTCGATGTTCGCCGCGAAGGGGGTGAAGGTCGCCGTGCTGTCCTGCTCGTAGCGCCAGCGCCCGAGGAAGCCGGTAGGGCAGATCGGCAGCTCGTTCTTCCCCTTGGAGAGCATGTCCACGTCGCCCGCGCCGACCACCACCGGGACGTGGAGCGCTTCCCTGAGGACGCGCGCGCCGCCCGAGTGGTCCGCGTGCCCGTGGGTGAGGATGATGGCCTTGAGCTTCGAGAGGTCGACGCCCGACGCCCGCAGCGCCGCCACCAGCTCCTCGCCGCGCCTCTCGTACCCGGCGTCGATGAGGAAGGACGAGCCCAAGAACGTCACCAGGTGCACGTTGCTGGAGTCGGCGGTGAAGGTGCGAACCTCGAGCCCGTCGGCCCGCTTCCAGGAGGTGGTGGCGCAGCCGGAGGCGAGGGCCAAGACCACGAGGGACAGGAGCGGTCGGTTCATGAGGGTCGGCACGCTTCGACTCCGCTCAGCGTGAACGGCGGGTTTTCGGTCGGCACCTTCGACGGGCTCGAGGCGACCGGACTGCTAACGCCCTCAGGGCGCGCCCGCCGTGGCCGCGACCCGCTGCGCCGCCGTCGCCCGCGCGCCGACCGGGTCGAGCCCGGAGCCGAACGGGAAGCGCCCCGCCTTCACCGGCAGCCGCCCCGGCGTGGGCCGCTCGCCGAAGAGCGCCGCCACCGCCGCCTCGGTCATCGACTCGCGGTACGAGTACGCCGCCATCACCGTGGTCGCCCGCGCCAGCTGCGCCGCGAGGTAGGGCGAGCCGAACACCACCGCCACCACCGGCTTGCCCGCCTGGGCCGCGGTGTCCACCAGCTCGACCTGCCGCTGGTTGAGCACGCCCACCACCACCACGTCCGCCGACGCCGCCAGCCGCGCCACCTCGCGCATCGCCGCCTGCCGCACCGGCTCCGACGCCAGCGGCGACACCAGGAAGGACGTCGTCTTCGGCGCGCGCCGGGCCACCGCCTCCGCCAGCGACGACTCCATCGAGACCACCAGCACCCGCGCCGCCTTCTCCGGGGGGAAGCGCCGCTCGTCGAACTTGAGCAGGGTGACGCCCGCCGCGGCGATGGTGCCGGCCAGCGCGCGCTCGCCACCCAGGCCAAGGAGGCGCTCCTCGCGCGGGGGCGGCGCCTCGAAGACGCCGCGGCGCTCCTTGGTGCGCAAGACGCGCCGCACCGCCTGGTTCACGCGGCTCATCGGCAGCTCACCGCTCCGCGCCGCCTCGAGCAGGGACTCCCACACCTCGGTCTTCTTCTCCACGCGCCAGGGCACGAGCACCATGTCCGCGCCGGCGTTCACCGCCATCACCGCCGCGCGCCCCACGCCGTAGCGGTGCGCGATGGCGTCCATCTCCAGCTCGTCGGTGAGCACCAGGCCCTTGAAGCCCAGCTCCTCGCGCAGGACGCCGGTCAGCACCCGGGTGGAGAGCGTCGCCGGCGTCTCGTCGCCGGAGAGCGCCGGCGCCGCCACGTGCGCCGTCATCAGCCCGTCGAGGCCCTCGCGCATCGCCGCGGTGAAGGGCTCGAACTGCTCGCGAATCGCCTTCGCCGGCGCGCGCACCACCGGCAGCGCCAGGTGCGAGTCGGCGTCCACCGTGCCGTGGCCGGGGAAGTGCTTCGCCACCGTCACCAGCCCCGCCGACTGCTGTCCGCGCACGAAGGCCGCGCCCAGCTCCGACACCAGGCCCACGTCGTCGCCGAACGCGCGCAGCCCGATGACCGGGTTGAACGGGTTCACGTTCACGTCGAGCACCGGCGCCAGGTTCATGTTGAAGCCGAGCCGCTTGAGATCGAGCGCCTGCGCCCGCCCGGCCTCGAAGGTCAGCTCGGCGCTGCGCGTCGCCCCCAGCACCATGTTCCCGGGCAACACCAGGTTGCCGTCGGAGACGCGGACCACGTTGCCGCCCTCCTGATCCACCGCGATGAAGGGCGGCACGCGGCCGTCGAGCAGGGCGCGCACCTGATCGTTGAGCTGCGCCACCTGGGCCGCGGTGGAGATGTTGCGCTTGAACAGGCACACCCCGCCGACCTCGCGCCCCTTCACCAGGGCGGCTATCTGGGCGTCGACCTCCAGGCCGCCGAAGCCGACCATCATCAGCTGCCCGACCTTCTGCTCGAGGGTCATGCCGGCGAGGAGCGCCTCGACGTCGACGGCCGGCGGGCTCGGCGGCGCGGGCGGCGCCGGCGCGGGAGCGGCGACCGGCGCCTCGGGGACGGCGGCGGCGAGCGGCGCGGGCGCCACGGGCAAGACCCGCTGGTGAGACCTCACGGCCACCGGGGCACGCGCGCAAGACGACAGGACGAGGAGGAGAATGACGAAGCGGGGTGTGGGCACGGCGCAGGAGCGAGGTTACACGCGCCGTACGCGTCCGCCAGCGCGCTGTCGATCGATCCGTGGCCGCCTTGCGCAGCCGGTGTCGAAGGGCTATCTGCGCCCCCCGGATGCACATCGTCGAGTTCCTCAAGCCGGAGGCCATCGTTCCCGCGCTCGACGTGACGAGCAAGACCGACGTGCTGAGAGAGCTCGCGACCGCGCTGGGCAAGGTGTGCCCGACCATCTCGGCGCAGCGCTTCCGCGAGGTGCTCGAGGAGCGCGAGAAGATCGGCTCCACCGGCATGGAGAAGGGCGTGGCGATTCCCCACGGCCGGCTTTCGGAGCTGACGTCGCTGGTGGCCTGCTTCGGGGTGTCGAAGGCCGGCGTGAACTTCGACGCGCGCGACGCCAAGCCGTCGCACTTCTTCTTCGCGCTGGTGGCCCCGGAGAACTCCGCCGGCCTTCACCTCAAGGCGCTGTCCCGGCTGTCGCGCCTGTTCCGCAGCGACGCGATGAAGGACTCGATCCTGCAAGCCCACGACGCGCAGGAGATCTACGCGCTCATCAGCCAGGAAGACGCGAAGGCCTGAGGGCCGGTAGGCTGGCGGTTCTCACATGGAAGTCATCCTTCGCCCGGTCAACGATCAGTTCATGCAGGAGGTCGTCTTCCCTGCGTTCGAGCTCGGCGTGGTGAACGCCGCCTCGGCCTTCGACTTCCTCCTCCAGCACCTCCAGCACGACGACACCCGGGTGAGCCTGGAGCTGCTCCTCGACAACGCCGGCACCGACACGTTCTTCGGCCTGCAGGAGGACCGCTGGAACCAGACCGTGTACCGGCTGCTCTTCTCCGAGTGGCTCAAAGATCGCCACGGGTGGATCCTCTCCGACGCCTACGCCGCCTACGCGGGCCCGTGGGAGGAGACCTTCCACCTCGCGCTCTGCCTCGAGGATCCCGAGTACCCGTACTTCGACGACCTCAAGAGCGACGAGCAGCGGCGGGCGTTCTGGGGCACGCCCAAGCGGGCGCATGGGCTGTCGAGCCTGTTGTGCGGCCAGTGGGATCCGATCCCCGGCTTCCCGGCTGACCAGATCCTCTCCACCGCGGGCACCGGCCAGTACAACCCGGGGGCCGGCATCGCGCGCGCCGACTGGTCGTGGCGGCCGATGCTCACGGTGAGCCAGTGGGCCTCGCGCCTGCCCAACATGCTGTCGCGCCTGCTCGACCGCGAGACCCGGCGCCTCAAGCCGGTGGAGGCGCCGGAGCGCCACGAGATCCTCGACTACTGGCTCGGCCGGCAGGAGGAGCCGCCGCTCCTCGCCGTCTCCTTCTCCGGTCTCGGCGCCCGCGCCAACGAGTGGATTCGCGAGATCGGCAACCTCGCGCGGCTCTTGCGGCAGTCGGCGGGCGACGCGCGCGGGCTCACCGTCGTGTTGTCCACGCCGGCCAAACGCCGCGACAACGTCCTCCCCGGCGGGTGACGCGCCCACGGGTCCGTCCCCGAATCGAATCGAACCACCTGAAACAACTGGTGTTTCGACGCGGGAATTGATTCGCCGCAGGCGGATGTTTATGCGGGGCAATCTTCCCCATGTCCCAAGTTGCCCCAAACCCGGTTCTCCCGGGCCGAGCTCCTGTCGCCTCCGGACTGACGTTCGCGCTTCTCTTCGCGTCCGCCGCCCACGCGGACTCGCCGCTGTTGTTGCTCGAGGAGGTGCTGTCGCGCGCCCGCGCCAGCGCGCCCGAGGTGACGCTCGCCCAGCGCGCCGTGGAGGAGGCGCAGGCGACGCGCGTGGGGCAAGGCGTGATCCTGCCCACCAACCCGCGGCTGTTCGGCGACGTGCGGAAGGCGACGGCCGCGTCCGCGAGCCCCACCGTGGGCACGGCCTTCGGCGCCGAGGCGCAGATCGAGGTGAGCGGGGTCGCCACCCTGCGCCTGGCGGAGGCCGACGCGCGGCTCGAGGTGGCGCGGCGAGAGCTCCTGGCGCAGCGGCGCCGCGCGATGAGCACGGCCTGGCGCGCGTACGTCGAGGCGCAGGTGGCGCGGGCGCAGCTCGACGAGGCGGTGGAGCTGTTGTCGGTGCAGGAGCGGGTGGTCGAGGCGTCGCGCGCGCGG